>PLAK01000179.1:5151-24204 GCA_003134115.1 Candidatus Changshengia sp. | reverse complement strand
GAGCGGGGTGCGCAGCTCGTGCTGCGCGGTGGCGAGGAAGTCGGACTTCATCTCGTCCAGCTCTCGCAGCCTGCGCACCGTCTCCCGCTCCTGCTCAAAGAGCCGCGTGTTCTCCATGGCGATCGCGGCGTTGTTGGCGAGTGCGGAGAGGGCCCGTGCATCGGCTTCGGAGACGCGGTCCGGACCGGTCACCGCGATCGCTCCGGTGACCCTCTGGCGGTAGAGCATGGGCACCACGAGGGTCAGCTGCGACCCCGCTTGGTCGCCNNCGCCGCCGCCGCCGCCGGCGCGCTCGCCCGCGCCGTTGCTCCTGGCACTGACCACGAGACGGTCGTCCTCGCGCGACAGGAGAGCGGCCTCGGCGCGGGGACCGGCAAGGGACGCGGCCGCGGCGCAGACCGCGCCTTCCAGGCTGGACATACCGGTGGTGGTGGTGGTCAAGGCTCGGGAGACCTCGTCAAGGCGCGATACCGCGGCGTCGACGTGGAGGATGTTGCTTTCGATCTGGTTCCGCATCTGGTTGACCTGCCCTGCCAGCACGCCAAGCTCGTCGTGTGACCGCACCGGGATGTCGGAGCTGTAGTCCCCCCCGGCGATGCGCGCGACACCGGCCGAGAGCTGGGCCACCGGGCGGCGGACGAAGCGGTTCACGAAGAGAAGCACCAGCAGCCACGTCGCCAGCAGCGCGGTGAGCGCCAGCCAGACAACGGTCAGCTCGTCGGCTGTCTGATTACCGAGGAACAGCGAGGTCGGGGTCTCGACTCCCACGTAGAGGACAGGGGGGCCGCCGTTGGGATTCATGCCCTCCAGGACGAGGGCGTTGTCGCCGGAGCTCGGGACGGTGGAGAAGCCCGTGAAGCTGCCCGACGCCCGGCCCAGGTCGTTCTTGACGAAGGAGGGCAGAGCCTCCGCCGTCAGGGAGGGGGAGGACGGATTGCCGGAGAGGGCGTAGAGGGATGCGTCCGGCTGGTTGGCGATGATGACCGGGGTGTACCCCTGCCCCACCGCACCGAGGAGCCGGAGCAGCTGGTCGGTGAGCGGCATGCTGTAGACGACGGTGCCCAGGACCTGGGTGGACCCGGAGTTCGTGACCGGTGCCGCGAAGTCGTACACCGGGGTTCGTGCGTCGAGGAAGTCGATGGCCTCGGTGGAGCGGCCCCGGAGGGCACCCGCCACCTCGGGGAGACCGGAGAAGAGCTCGGGGACGCCGGCCTGCTCGGTGGTCGCGAGCAGGGTGCCGTCCGCGTCGAACACCGCCACGGCCTCGTCGGGGAGGTCGGTGATCACCTTGGTCGAGCCGGTGAGGAGGGCTGTCACCGCCGTCCGTGGGTCTGCGGAGCCGAGGGCTGTCGCCATCTCGGGCAGCCCGGCGACGTCCTGGGCGGCGAAGCGGGCCTGGGGGGCGGCGACCTGCTGCACCAGCTCGCGGTAAGCCTCCGCCCTGCTTTGGGCATTGGTCTCGGCTCCCACCCGCGTCTCCTGCTCGCGGCTCACCAGCAGGAAGGCGCTGACGGCCACGATGATGGTCAGGGAGAGGAGGAATCCGCCCAGGAGCAGCCGGGCGGCGAAGGTGATGCGGGGCCGGCGCAAGAAGCGTCGACGCCCAGGCGCGGCGGGGACCATGGCTGGAGGAAGCGTAGAACCGCGGTCCCGAAACCAATCAAATTGGGCGCGAATGTCGCGGGATTGTCGCAGCGCGTTGGTTATCGGCACGGCGCCGGGAGGCTGCCGGGCTCCCCCCGCCGCCGTGGTAGAGTGCGTCGCGACGGATCCACTTCAAGCAGGTCCCGTGAGGCCGGCAAGGGGATCGGAGCCGGCTGTGCCGGTGCCCTTTTGCCGCGGCCCCGCGGGCGGTCGGAGGGCATCGCCGATGACGCCGGTCAGCACCACCCGGAAGTTCGAGCACGTCATCTCCAGCGAGCAGTTCGACCGGGCAAGCCTCGACGACATCTTTGCGCGTGCGGACGCGCTGGCCGGGCACCGCGACACCCGGCTGGCCGGACGGATCATGGCCACCCTCTTCTACGAGCCGTCGACCCGCACTCGACTCAGCTTCGAGTCGGCGATGCTCCGTCTCGGCGGGGCGGTGATGGGCACCGAGGCGGCTCGGGAGTTCTCCAGCGTCATCAAGGGCGAGACCCTGGAGGACACCATCCGGATGGTCTCCTCCTACGCCGACGTCATCGTCCTCCGCCACGATCAGGCCGGGGCCGCCGCCCGGGCGGCCGCGGTGGCCTCGGTGCCGGTCGTCAACGCCGGGGACGGTCCCGGCGAGCACCCGACCCAGGCTCTTCTCGACCTCTACACCATCCGCTGCGAGCGCGGCAGCGCCGAGGGCGCTCACATCGCCTTCTGCGGTGACCTCCGCTTTGGCCGCACGGTGCACTCGCTGGTGCAGCTGCTCGGCCTCTACCCCGGGGTGCGGATGAGCTTCGTGGCCCCTGAGGTGGTCCAGGTGGGTGCCGACCTTCAGGCCCGGATGGTCGCCGCGGGGGTCCCATTCCAGCTCACCGATCGCCTTGACGAGGTGATCTCGTCCGTCGATGTCGTCTATCAGACCCGCGTCCAGAAGGAGCGCTTCACCGATCTCGCCGATTTCGAGGCGGCTCGACGGGCGATCCGCATCGACGCGGAGGTGATGCGGGCCCTGCCCCAGAAGGCGATCGTCATGCATCCTCTCCCCCGGGTGGACGAGATCGCGACCGAGGTGGACTCGGATCCGCGCGCCGCCTATTTCCGCCAGGCGCGCAACGGCGTCGCGGTTCGCATGGCCGTGCTGGACCTCCTGCTCGGATGACCCAGGCGCAGCGCGCCGCGCCGGCGCACACCGCCGATCCCGGGTGGACACGCACCCGCGTGCTGGACGGACACGGGGTCAGCCGGGTCCTGACCCGGCTCGCCCACGAGATCGTCGAGGGTCATCCGGGTGACATGGAGAGGGTGGTCCTCGCCGGCGTCCGGGAGGGCGGCGTCGGGGTGGCTCGCGATCTCTGCGCCCACCTCCGGCAGATCCTCGCTCCCGAGGTGATGCTGGTGGCGGTGGACGTGAGCGGCTTCCGCGACGACCGTCCGCGCCAGCCGGGGCTGGACGGGGCCTGGCAGGGGATCCTGCCGGTCACGAGCCGGACCCCCACCCCCTCGCCCGAGGGGGCGGTCGTCATCCTGGTCGACGACGTGATCCAGACCGGCAGGACCATGCGAGCCGCCTTCGATGTCGTCTCGTCGCAGGGACGGCCGGCGGCGATCGAGATGGCCGTGCTGGTGGATCGAGGTGGTCGCGAGGTGCCGGTGCGACCGACCTACGTCGGAAAGAATCTTCCCGTGACCGCCGCGGAGTGGGTCGAGATCGAGCTCGGCTCGGATCCGGACGCGGGCGGCATCTTCCTGGTGCCCCGCCCATGAACTGCATCCTCCGCGGTGTCCGGGTCATCGACCCGCTGGCTCGCCGCGATGCGGCCGGTCAGGACGTCTGGCTGAGCGAGGGCCGGATCATCGCCATCTACAAGCACATGGGCGAGGGGACGCTGCCCGTCATCGACCTGACCCCACCCCCGGGCGGCACCCCGGTCATCCTCTGCCCCGGCTTCATCGACATCCACACCCACCTCCGTGAGCCGGGTGACGAGGGCGCCGAGACCATCCACAGCGGCTCGCAGGCGGCCGCGGCCGGGGGTTTCACCCAGATCGTGGCGATGGCCAACACGGTGCCGCCGATCGACAGCCCCGACCGGGTCAAGGAGGCGACCTTCCGGGCCGTGGCCGCCTCGGTCCAGGTGCTGACCGGATGCGCTCTCACCAAGGGGCTGAAGGGAGCGGAGTTGGTCGACATGGAGGCGTGCGCCGCCGCCGGGGCCGCAGCCTTCAGCGACGACGGCCGCAACGGCTTCCCGCCCCGCCTGCTGAGTGAGGCGATCGGGCGCGCCGTGTCCCTCGGCCGTCCCGTGATGATCCACCCCGAGGATGAGGAGATCCTGGCCCAGGTCAACCGGGTGCAGGGGCCGGTGCAGCGCTGCTCGCTCCGCCCGGTCGAGGCCGAGACCCGCGCGATCGATTACGCGCTACGGGCTCTGGCCCACGCCGGGAAGGGACACGTGCATCTCCAGCACGTGTCGTCGGCTGCCGGCGTGGAGATGATCCGCCGGGCCAAGGAGGGGGGAGCCAACGTGACCGCCGAGGCGACCCCTCATCACCTCGGGATGTGGCTCCCCTTCGCGACCGAGCCGCAACCGGCCGGCCTGCTCAAGGTGAATCCCCCGCTCCGCACCGACCGTGACCGGGAGGCGTTGATCCAGGGTCTCCGTGACGGCGTGATCGATGCGGTGGCGACCGACCACGCCCCCCATCGGGTCGAGGAGAAGGCGCTGCCGTACGACCGGGCGGCCCCGGGGATGATCGGATTGGAGCTGGCGCTCGCGGTGTGCATCACCCTCGGCGGGATGAGCGGGGACTGGATCCCCACCCTGGTCGACCGCCTCACCATCGGGCCCTACCGGGTGCTCGGCAAGGCGTCCGGCATTCGCGAGCCCCGGCTGCGCATCGGTGAGGCGGCCACGTGTGTCCTCTTCGATCCGGCGGCCGAATGGACAGTGGAACCCGCGCACCTCCGCTCCGGCTCCCAGAACACGCCCCTGCTCGGGGCGAGGCTCCATGGACGGGTGCTGATGACCCTGGTCGACGGCGCCCTCGTCCACCACGACCGGCAGCGCCTCCCGTGGCCCGCGCCCGCGCCGCCCACCGAGACCGCCGGTGCCTAGGGGGCGGCTCGCACTCGAGTCCGGCGCGGTCCATGAGGGGTGGCTCTTCGGGGCCCCGCTCAACCCTGCGACGTCGGGGGAGGTCGTCTTCAACACCTGCATGACCGGGTACCAGGAGATCTGCACCGATCCGTCGTACGCGGGCCAGATGGTGGTCATGACCTACCCGCTGATCGGCAACTACGGGGTGCGGGACGACCACGCCGAGTCCGGCCGGATGCACTGCCGCGCCCTCATCGTCCGGGAGCTCTCGGAGAGGGTCGGACACGCCGCGGCGGATCGCTCCCTCGAAGAGGAGCTGCGCCGCCAGGGCGTGCCCGGGTTGCGCGGGATCGACACCCGCGCGCTGACCCGCCATCTCCGCGACCGGGGCACCCTCCGCGGGGTGCTGGCCGTCGCCACCGCGCTCACCCCGGAGGCGCAGGTGGAGCTGGCCCGCAAGGCCCCGTGGGTCAGCGATCGCGACCTGGTGGCCGAGGTCTCCCAGGCCGAGCCCTGGAGGCGCTGGGAGGAGCCGCTCTCCGTCGAGCTGGAGCTCGGAGTGCTCCGGAACGGGGGGATCGGGCGCTTTCGCGGGGTCCGGATCGTCACCGTGGACCTCGGTCTCAAGCGCAACCAGCTCCGGGCGCTGACCAGCCGGGGGGCGGAGGTGATCACCGTCCGGCACGACGCCGACCTCGACCAGGTGATGGGTCATCAGCCCCACGGCGTGGTGCTGAGCAACGGCCCCGGCGACCCCTCCCGGCTGCCCGATCAGGTCCAGCTCGCCCGCCGGCTGCTCGAGCGCGGGATCCCGATCCTCGGCATCTGCCTCGGGCACCAGGTGCTCGGCCAGGCCGCCGGCGCGACGACCTCCCGGCTCGGCTTTGGCCACCACGGGGGCAACCACCCGGTCCGTGACGAGCTGAGCGGTGCCGTCTACGTCACCTCCCAGAACCACGAGTTCCAGGTCGATGCCCAGGCCCTGCCGGAGGCGTCCGGCTGGTACGTGAGCGAGCGCAACCTCAACGACGGCAGCGTGGAGGGTCTCCGCCACCGGAGCCTTCCAGTCATCTCTGTCCAATACCATCCGGAGGGCGCCCCCGGTCCCCAGGACCGGGCCGGGGTCTTCGACGAGTTCCTCACCCTCGCCTCCCAGTACGGCGACGCTCCGGTCGAGCTTCGAACCGATGGGTACGGCGAAGGGGAGGCTGGGGTGCGCGGTGAGCGCAGGCTTGGCGCAGGCGGCAGCAGCAATGCCGCCGAGCCGAGGGCGCCGATCGCCAGTCAGGGCGATCGGACGCCCGGGCCGGAGCGAACCGCCACCCCGGCCTCCGCGCCGGTGGCCGATCGACCCAAGTCCGTGCTCGTCATCGGCTCCGGCCCGGTGATCATCGGCCAGGCCGCGGAGTTCGACTACGCCGGCACCCAGGCCTGCAAGGCCCTCCGCGAAGAGGGTATCCGGGTGGTGCTGGTCAACAGCAACCCGGCGACGATCATGACCGACGATCAGTCGGCCGACGCGGTCTACATCGAACCCCTGACCGTGCCCGTGCTGGAGCGGATCATCGCCGCCGAGCGCCCCGAGGGGCTGCTGGCCACCCTCGGAGGTCAGACCGGGCTCAACCTCGCCATCGCGCTCGAGGATGCCGGTGTCCTCGAGAAGTACGGGGTCCGCCCCCTGGGGACCTCTCTGGAGGCCATTCGGACCGCCGAGGACCGGGAGAAGTTCAAGGAGCTGCTCCAGCGCATCGGTGAACCGGTGCCGGACTCGCGCACCGTCGATTCTCTCGCCGGGGCGCGCCGGTTCCTCGAAGCCACCGGGTTGCCCCTGGTGGTGAGGCCCGCCTTCACCCTCGGCGGGACGGGCGGCGGGCTCTGCGCCACCGAGGAGCAGTTCGTCGAGGTGGTGAGCAATGGTCTCGCCGTCTCGCCGATCGGCCAGGTGCTGGTGGAGCGGTCGCTCGCCGGATGGCGCGAGATCGAGTATGAGGTGATGCGGGACGCCGCCGGGACCTGCATCACGATCTGCAACATGGAGAACCTCGACCCCATGGGGGTGCACACCGGCGACTCCATCGTGGTGGCGCCGGCGCAGACCCTCACCGACCGAGAGCACCAGCAACTGCGCAGCGCCGCGCTCAGGATCATCAGCGAGCTCGGCATCGCCGGCGGGTGCAACGTCCAGTTTGCCCTCGCCCCCGATGCCTCCGATTACCACGTCATCGAGGTCAATCCCCGGGTGTCGCGCTCCTCGGCACTTGCCAGCAAGGCGACCGGCTACCCCATCGCCCGGCTGGCCGCCAAGATCGCGGCGGGTCGCCGCCTCGACGAGGTGCCCAACGCGGTCACCGGCAAGACGTGCGCAGCCTTTGAGCCTGCCCTCGACTACTGTGTGGTCAAGATCCCGCGCTGGCCGTTCGACAAGTTCCCGGAGGCCGATCGCCGCCTCGGAACGCAGATGAAGTCGACCGGTGAGGTGATGGCCATCGAGCGCAGCTTCGAGGCCGCCTTCAGCAAGGCCCTCCGATCACTGGAGCAGCGTCCGCCCGCCGAGGCCGAGGTGCGTGACCCGGTGCTCCTCGAGAATCCCAACGACCGCCGCATCTTCGCGGTCATGGAGGCGCTGCGCCAGGGGGACTCGGTGGAGGAGGTGAGCCGCCGCAGCACCATCGCACCGTGGTTCGTCGACCGCATTCGAGCCCTGGTCGGTGTGGAGGAGGCACTCCGGCGCGGCCTCGACGACGAAACCCTGATCTCGGCCAAGCGCATGGCGCTGTCCGACCGGCGGATCGCCGAGCTGGCCGGCGTCTCGATGGCGATGCTCGCGGAGGCGCGGAAGCGGCTCGGCCTCGCCCCCACCTTCAAGTGCGTCGACACCTGTGCCGCCGAGTTCGCCGCGACCACCCCCTACTACTACTCCACCGTGGAGTCCGAGGACGAGAGACCGGCCCCGGACGGCGAGGCGGTGGTGGTGCTCGGCAGCGGGCCCATCCGCATCGGGCAGGGCATCGAGTTCGACTACTGCAGCGTCCAGGCCGCGGAGGCACTGCGTCGTCAGGGTGTGGCCGCGATCATGGTCAACAGCAACCCCGAGACCGTGAGCACCGACTTCGACTGCAGCACCCGTCTCTACTTCGAGCCGCTCGATCAGGAGGCGGTCCTCGCTGTCATCGAGGCCGAGCGGGCCAGCGGGGTGGTCGTCCAGTTCGGGGGGCAGACCGCGATCAACCTGGCGGAGCCACTCGATCGCCATGGGGTCACCATCCTCGGCACCACGGTCGACGCCATCGACCTTGCCGAGGACCGCCGGCGCTTCGAGGCGCTGATGCGCCGCCTGCAGATACCTCAGCCCCACGGAGCGGCCACCCTCGACCCCCTGGAGGCGGCGGAGATCGCCGACCGGATCGGCTACCCGGTGCTGGTCCGCCCCTCCTTCGTGCTCGGCGGAAGAGCCATGGAGATCGTCCACTCCCGCGACCAGCTCCAGCGCTTCGTGGCCGCGGCGATGGCGGCGCTGCCCGACGACGGCGATCGGGTCGGGGGCTCGCGGGGCACGGTGCTCGTCGACAAGTACCTCTTCGGCACCGAGGTCGACGTCGACGCCGTCTCCGACGGTGAGTCGGTGGTGATCCCCGGTCTCATGGAGCACGTGGAGCGCGCCGGCGTGCACAGCGGCGATTCGATGGCCGCCTATCCCGCCGCGGGGCTGGACGCGGAGGTCACCCGGCAAATCGTGTCGGACACCGTCGAGATCGCCCGTGCGCTTCCCGTCCGCGGCCTGTGCAACATCCAATTCGTCATCTGGCGCGGCGTGCCGCATGTCCTCGAGGTGAACCCCCGAGCATCCCGAACCGTCCCCTTCATCAGCAAGGTCACCGGGGTGCCGATGGTCGAGCTGGCGACGCGGGTGATGCGGGGCGAGAAGCTCCGCGACCTCGGTTACGAGACCGGGCTCTGCCCGGCCGCGCCGCTGGTTGCCGTCAAGGCCCCGGTGTTCTCCACCGTCAAGCTCGCGCTGGTGGATTCGGCGCTCGGCCCGGAGATGAAGTCGACGGGCGAGGTGATGGGTATCGACATCAGCCTCGGAGCCGCTCTCGAGAAGGCATTCGTGGCCGCGCTCGGTTCGGTTCCGACCAAGGGCGCGGTGCTCTGCAGCATCGCCGACTCCGACAAGGCGGAGGCGCTCCCCATCGTGGCCCAGCTGTCGGCGCTCGGCTTCGGGGTCTACGCCACCGCCGGCACCGCGGCGGCCCTGAGCGCCGCCGGTATCAGCGCCACCGCGGTGGGCAGGATCGGGCAGAGCCGGCCCAACGTCCTCGACATCATCGACGAGGGCAGGGTGTCCCTGATCGTCAACACCGTCTCCAACCTGGAGACCGACGAGCTCACCCTCTCGCCGGACGGGAGCCGGGGGCTGGCGGCCGCCGGGCGCACGGTCAAGGATGGCTATCGCATCCGGCTGGCCGCCGAGCATCGCCGGATCGCCTGCTGCACCTCCATGGACACCGCCCAGGCCCTGGTCGATGCCATCACCCGGCAGCGCCGGGGAGGGGACATCACGGTGGCCACGGTGCGCGCCTATCGTGAGGGCATCGTCGCGGCGGTACCCGGGTGAGCGGCCCGGTGTCCGACCTCGGGCGTGCCCGGGACGAGTCCGGGGAGGTGGTCGCGGTCGAGGGGTTGGACGGCGGGATGGTGGAGATCACAGCCCGGCTGCCTCACCTGGCGGCCACCGCCCGACCCGGGGAGTTCGCCCAGCTCCGCGCATGGGGCGGGGTCGACCCGCTGCTCCGACGACCCTTCAGCGTGGCCTGGACGGCGGGAGAGCTCTGCTCCTTCGTACTCGAGGCGGTCGGTGCAGGCACCCGCCTGCTGGTGGGGCTCCGCCCCGGTGACCCGCTCCAGGCGCTCGGTCCGCTCGGCAACGGTTTCCCCCTCGATCCCGTACCCGTCCGCGCCGTGATCGTGAGCGGGGGGTTGGGCTGCGCCCCCTTCCCCCTCCTGGTGCGCGAGCTGCGCCGCCGTGGGTGCGCCGATGTGATCGTGCTGAGCGGTGCCGCCACCGCCAGCCGTCTCTATCCCGCGGCGCGCTTCCGGCGGGGCGAGGACTCGGTCCGGGTGGTCGAGACGACCGATGACGGCAGCCGGGGCCGGCGCGGCCTGGTCACCGAGCTGGTCGCCGACGCCTGCGACGAGACGGCCGCCGTCTATGCCTGCGGCCCCAACCCGATGCTCGCCGCCGTGGCCCGGACACTCCAGCGGCTGGCCCGTCCCCCTCGCCGTGCCCACGTCTCCCTGGAGGCGCCGATGGGTTGCGGCTTCGGCACCTGCCTGGGGTGCGCCCTCCCCGCATCGGGAGGCGGATGGTTCCTCTGCTGCCGTCAGGGGCCGGTGAGGGAGGTCTCAGAGGTGGACTGGCCCGGGCTGCTCGCCCTGCCTCCGGCGCACGTCGCATGACCGCCCCCGACCTGCGTGTCGACCTCGGGCGCGGACTGATCCTGCCCAACCCGGTCGGGCTGGCGAGCGGCACCGCCGGCTACGGTTTCGAGCTCCGCCAGCTCATCGACGTGGACCGGCTCGGCGCCCTCTTCACCAAGGGGACCACCCTCCACCCGCGGGACGGCAACCCGCCTCCGCGAGTGGCCGAGGTGCGGGGCGGGATGCTCAACGCGATCGGCCTTCAGAACCCCGGGGTCGAGCACGTCGCCTCCGCCTACGCGCCGGAATTCTCCCGCTGGGGCGTTCCGGTCGTCGTCAACGTCGCGGGGGGCAACGTCGAGGACTACCTCCAGTGCCTGGATCGGCTGGAGCGGGCTGAGGGGTTGGCCGGCTACGAGCTCAACATCTCCTGCCCCAACATCGCCAACGGGCTCGACTTCGGCCGGGATCCCGCGGCCGCCGGCCGGCTGGTCGCCGCCGCGCGCTCCCGGACCGGACGCCACCTGATGGTCAAGCTCTCCCCCAACGTGACCGACATAGCCGCGGTCGCACGCGCCGTGGAGGAGGCGGGCGCCGATTCCGTCTCGGCGGTCAACACCTACGTCGGCATGAAGATCCACCGGGGCATTCGCGCGCCGGTGCTGCCGGGACGGGGTACGGGCGGCCTCAGCGGGCCGGTGATCAAGACGCTCGCCCTCGCCGCCGTGGCCGAGGTGCGCCGGGCGGTGCGCATCCCGGTGGTCGGGGTCGGCGGGATCATGGATGCCGGCGACGCCCTGGAATTCCTCATCGCCGGTGCGGATGCGATCCAGGTGGGCACCGCGACCTTCGTGAATCCGACCGCGAGCCTCGAGGTCCTGGATGGTCTGACGGAGATCGCCACCCGGGCGGGGGTGCGGCGGCTCCGTGAGCTGCGCGGCCCGGCCCTCCCAGCCATGCCCCCTGCAGGAATCGAACCCGCATCAACCGGTTAAAAGCCGGCTGCTCTGCCGTTGAGCTAAGGGGGCGGCTGGAACCGCATTATGCCCACCGCCTCCCTGGGAGCCGGGGAGGGTGCGCGGTCGTGGACGCGCCCACCACCGCCCCGCGGCTGGAGCCCATGGCTCACCACCACCCGTGGGGTCTGGCCGATGTCGCACCATCTTGGCTGTGCCCGCCACCGTTCGGGGCTTCCCCGCCGAGTTCCCGGTCCGGAGAGACGGCCGCCGCTCCAGGCGCTACCGGCTCACCGCCGGACTCTGCCGTGCCTTCCTGCGGGTGCTCTTCCTCCGCCGTCTGCAGTTCGAGGGGGGCGCGAACGTACCCCTGGAGGGCCCGCTCGTGGTCGCCTCCAACCACATCAGCAACTGGGACGGGGTGATCGTCGGCTCCTTCTTCTCGGGCACCCTCTTCGCGATGGTCAAGCGCGAGGTGTTCCGGCCGCCGCCGCTCGCCTGGCTGCTCGCCGGATGCAACTGCTTCCCCGTGGACCGGGGCGCCGCCGATCGCCGTGCTCTGCGGATCAGCCTCGACATCCTCCGCGGCGGCGGCCGGTTGCTCATCTTCGTGGAGGGTCACCGATCGAGGGGCCGCGGGATGCGCCCCGCCGAGGCGGGGGTGGGGTTCCTGGTCCGGCGCACCCGGGCCACGGTGCTGCCGATGGCGATCTGGGGAACCGAGCTCGCCCTCGTCCGGAGCGGCGGGCTGCTGCCCCGCCGGGGCCATCTCCAGGTCCGTTATGGCCGTCCGGTGACCATCGCCGGGGGCAGCGACCAAGAGATCGCCGACGCCATCGCCGCCGAGGTGGCGGCCCTGCTGCCGCCACGCTACGCGGGGGTCCACGGGCACTCCGGAGCTCCGGCGGCGGGCTCGCCGGACCTGGTCGCCTCCGAGCCCGCCGGCGGCCGGCCGCACGCGAACCGTCCCTGACGCCCCTCCCGGCTAGGCCGGAGGCTTCCCGTCGCCCGGCTTCTCCTCGCCCGGCTTCCCGTCGGCCGGCTTCTCGGTGCTCTCCAGGCAGGTGAAGGCGACCACCTCCTTGGTGTCGGGCGCCGAGTCGAAGCGGACGATCGCCGTCTGGCTGAGCACTGTCTCGACCCTGCCGGTGGTGCCGACAGGGTAGTTGCCGATCAGCGTGCCCGTGCGGGGGCGGGTGTTCTGGATGAGCCTCACCCGCTCGCCGACGGCGAACGGTGGAGGCGGCTCCTCTCGGGCACTGGGCGGGCGGCCCGGCTGAGGCCGCACCGGGGGCGGGAGGACGGGGCCGACGACGGGTTCAGCCTCCTCCTCCTCCTCCTCCTCCTCCACCTGGACCACGGCGTCGTCGACCAGGTCGACGTCGACGACGTCAGGGATCTCGACATCGGGGACGTCGTGGACCTCACCGACGACCAGCTCGAGGTCATCGTCGTCCCCCGCAACGGCCTCCAGGTCAGCGGGCTCGTCGTCTAGATCGTCGCCAGCCATGTTCCCCTTCTCGTCGTGGGATGAGTGTTGAGAGAGCGAGGATACCGCCTCGCCAGCCCGGTGCCGCCGCGGACGTGGAGGGGAGAGTCGCCAAGGCCCACCCGGGCGTCAGCCTAGAATCGGGCACGATGGCGGTTCGCACCTGGGCGGCACTCTCCCCCCGAGCTCAGCAGCGCGCCCTCGAGATCGCCCCGGGGGCGATGACCTGGGCGGTGCTGCTGACCCCTCTGATCGTCGGCTTCGCCATCCGGTTCAACGATCCCGCCGACCTCTGGGTGCTCGGACTGGGCGCCGTGCTCCTCGATGCCTACTGGTTTCTCCGCACCGCGGTCACCGTCTACTTCGTGTGGCGCTCACTCCACGAGCTGCGCCGAGTCGAGGCCACCGACTGGTGGGCCGAATGCGAGGCCATCCAGCCGTCCGAGGGCGCGCCCGGCCCCAACGACATCACCCATTGCGTGCTCATCCCCACCTACACGGAGCGCTACGAGGTGCTGCGCGCCACCGTCGACGCACTCGTCGCCCAGCACTACCCGGACCAGCTCAAGGTCTGCGCCATCATCACTCGGGAGACCGACCTGGCCGGCTGTGAGAATGTCGCCCGGCTGCGTCGGGAGCTCGGTGACCGTTTCCGCGCCTTCATCCACATCAAGGACCCGTTGCTTCCCGGGATCGTGGTCGGCAAGTCGGCGGCGATGGCCTACGGCGGACCGGTGCTGCGCCGCCACTGCGACGAGCTCGGGCTGGATCCCACCCGGACGCTGATCACCGACCTCGACTCCGACTTCCGCCTGCACGCGGAGTACTTCGCCTACATCACCTGGAACTTCCTGCACGTCGACCGTCCGCTGACCTCGATCTGGCAGCCGGTGCCCGTCTTCCTCAACAACCTCTGGCGGGTGCCGGCGGCGGTCCGAGTCATGGCGACGGCGGCGACCCAGTGGCAGATGTTCCTCCACCAGCATCCCGAGCGCCTGGTCATGTTCTCCTCGTACACCATGTCGATGAAGTTGCTCACCGAGGCCGGGTACTGGGACGACGATGTCATCCCCGAGGACTCCCGCTTCTTCTGGAAGGCCTTCTTCCGCTATGGCGAGCAGCTCCAGGTCCGGCCCGCCTTCCTCCCCGTCTTCGGCGACGCCCCTCGGGCGCGTGACTACGCCGCCACCCACGTCAGCCAGTACAACCAGATCAAGCGCTGGGCCTGGGGCGCAACCGACGTGCCCTACGTCTGCGTGCGGCTGCTCAACCACCCGGAGATTCCCTGGAGGCTGCGGGCACAGCGCTTCCGCTACCTGATGTTCAACCACCTCACCTGGGCAACGCTGCCACTCCTGCTGCCCATCGGGGGCTCTCTGCCCGCGCTCATCGACCTCGATTACAGCCTCTCGCCCACCGCCACCGCGCTCGGTCTGCTGACCACCGTCATCCTGACCATGACCCTGCTCAACACCCTGGTCCTGATCGTGGTGGACCGGGCGATGTGCCCCAAGCCCGGCGAGTGGGGCAGGTGGCGCCGCCTCTACGCCGACTTCCAGCTCTTCCTCTACCCGGTGGTCGGGTTGGCGTTGTCGGTCATCCCCGCCTTGGAGGCGCAGACCCGCCTGATGTTCGGCGCGTACCTGGAGTACCGGGTCACCGACAAGGAGTGATGGACGCGTGGGTGGCACGCGCCGGGATCAGAGGCTGACCGGTCGCCCGCTCAGGACCTCCGTCGCCAGCAGGTAGGCGCCCGCGCTCCAGCTCTGGCCGGGTGCCCCCTCGGGCTCTCCGGTCCGCGCGTCGATCCACTCGTGGAAACCCCACCCGGGTCCGGAGGCCCGGTGGAGCCGGTTCGCCGCGGTCAACCGGGTGAACTCGGCGCCGGCCTCCGCCACCATCCCCACCCGCTGCAGGGCGACCACGTAGAGGGCACCGATGAAGGGCCAGACGCCGCCGTTGTGGTAGCGGCCGGGGGGGTTGCGCCATCGCGCGTCCTGGAAACGCTCCAGATCGTGCCGGTACATTCCCCAGCGGTCGCCGGGCTCGAAGCTCCGCGTGTAGGTTGGCATCGGATAGGGGGCGGAGGCCGCGCTCCGGTGCAGGAACTCCATGATCAGCCGCGCCCGCTCGGGGGCGGCGATCCCGTACAGGACCGCCAGGACGTTGCCGAGGACGTCGCACTCGTCCACGTAGCGCCCCCCGTCGACGTGGGAGAGATAGTGACGGCGGTCCGGGCGCATTGCGTTGCGGCGGGCGGCCGGGCCAATGGGGTGGGGAAAGCCCGCGTCGGAGCCGTGCGGGTGCCCGACTCCCTCGAGGAGCTCGCCGTGGTCGGCGCCCGGCTCCGGCCAGAGCAGGAGGTCGATCTTGCGGCGGAGCAATGCGGCCCGCGCCAGGTACGGCTCGGCGTCGCCCGGGAAGATCTCCGCCATCCCGCGCAGCGCCCGGTGGTAGAGGACGTTGACGTAGAGCAGCTTCCCCGAGCGCTGGAGCGTCGAGTCCATCCAATCTCCTCCGGACGGGGAGTCGATGAGGGTGAACTGGTTGGCGTCCTGGTCCGCCAGCCAGCGGATCGCCCGCCGGAGGTGCGGCCACAATCGGCGCTGGAGCCGGCCGTCCGGATGCGCGCCGAGGTGCTGGGAGGCGGCCACCACGAAGAGGCAGGTCGCGTCGGTGCAGCCCGCCTCGTGGAAGTCCCAGTAGCCGCGACGGGGCCACCAGGCGTTGGGCAGCTGCCCGGATTCCGCCTGGAGTTGAGCCAGGCCCACCAGGCTGCGCGCCACCGTCTCGACCAGCTCGGGGTCGGCGGAGACATTGGCTCCGAGCGAGGCGAAGGCCACATCACGGGTCCAGACGGCGGCGTAATGGGGGAGCTCCGCGGAGGCGAGCAGCCCCTCCGGGGCGGCGGCGGCCCGGAGCACAGAGAGCGCCGCGGCGACGCCCTCGGCGAGGTCGGGGGAGGCCTCAGTCCCGATGCCCGCTCTCGGCGTGGAAGTGGTCGGAGATCTGCTGCCAGACGGCCGAGTTGGCCTTGCCGGGAAGCGGGCTGTTGCCGTCGAAGTAGTGGACGTCACCCGTCTCCACGTTGCGGTACTCGCCGGGGCTCACGATCGTGCCCGGCGCGAAGCGGACCTCGTGAGTGACCTGGTCGGGCATGGTGTGACGCACCGGGCCGGAGGATTCGCCGGCGTGGTAGTGATCCGAGATCTGCTGCCACGATGACGCGTTGACCAGACCCGGGAGCGGAGAGCCGCCGTCGAAGTAGCGGACCCGGCCGGTCTCCACATTGCGGTACTCCCCGGGGCTGACCACGGTTCCCGGGGCGAAACGGACACCTTGCTTGGACATCGTCGAAGCCCTCGATCTCTCAGAGGTGGCGGCGTGACCCCAGTCTAGCCCGGGCTGCTGGAGACGGCCAGCCCACAGGCCTCCCGGGCCATGTCGAGGGTCTGCCGGGCCGCCACGCGGGCACGGCGGGCTCCGTCGGCAAGGACGTCGTCGACCAGATGGGACTGCGCGGCGAGCTCGGCCCGCCTCTCGCGCATCGGGGCGAAGTGGTCGGCGATCGCCTCCGCGAGCCACCGCTTGACCTCGACGCAGCCCGTCCGCGCCTCCCGCTCACCCTGCCAGATCTCGGCCACCCGGTCTGGGCTGAAGAAGCTGTGGAGGATGCAGACGTTGCAGTGCTCGGGGTGGCCGGGGTCGCTGCGGCGCGGCCGCTCGATGTCGGTGACCATGGTCATCACCGCCTTGCGAATCTGCTCGGGGCTGTCCAGCATGCCGATGGTGTTGCCGCGGCTCTTGCTCATCTTGCTGACCCCATCGGTGCCCATCACCCGAGGGATCTCGGTGAACAGCCCCTGAGGTTCTGGAAAGACCTGGCCAAAAAGATGGTTGAAGCGGCGCGCGATCTCCCGGGTCAGCTCGATGTGGGGGGCCTGGTCCTCGCCGACCGGGACCCGATCGGCGCGGGGGAGGAGGATGTCTGCCGCCTGGAGCACGGGGTAGCCGAGCAGCCCGTAGTTCTGGTTGTCGGGGAACTGCGCGACCTTCTCCTTGTAGGTGGGCACCCGCTCCAGCCAGCCGAGCGGCGTGGACATTGACAGCAGGAGGTGCAGCTCGGCGACCTCGGGAAGGTCGGACTGGAGGAAGACGGTGGAGCGCTGCGGGTCGATGCCGGCGGCGAGCCAGTCGAGCACCATCTCGACGATCGCCGGACGGATCGACGCCGGCTCGGTCGCCTCAGTCAGGGAATGGTAGTCGGCGACGAAGAAGACGCACTCGTACTCGTCCTGGAGCTGCACCCAGTTGCGCAGCGCACCCAGGTAGTTGCCGATGTGCATCCGCCCGGTCGGCTGCATGCCGCTCAGCACCCGGAGCCGCTTCCGTGGCGACGCCGCGTCGGGGCGGGGGCTCTCGACGGTGGCGTCTGGCATGGGCCTGCGATTCTAACTGTCCCTCTCTCCCCGATGCGCTGCAGGAGCAGCGTTTCTCCGCAATCGCGCACGACGGCCCCGATCCGCACCCGTGTCCCGGGGAGCGGATCGCAGAGGAGGGTTGCTACGCTTGGTGGAGCCCCGCGCCGCCTCAGCGCCGGGCCGGCCTGAGGAGGATCGCGCCATGGCACTGCCTCGTCGGCGACTCGGCAGCGGCGGACCGGAGATCACCCACGTGGGCTTCGGCGCCTGGGCGATCGGCGGAGGGGGGTACGCCTTCGGCTGGGGGAACCAGGACGACACCGCGTCCATCTCCGCCATCCACCACGCCATCGAGCTCGGCGTGAACTGGGTCGACACCGCGGCGATCTACGGGCTGGGCCGCTCCGAGGAGGTGGTGGGCCAAGCGCTGGCGGACCTTCCCGCATCGGAGCGTCCGCTCATCTTCACCAAGTGCGGCATGGTCTGGGCCCCGGAACGGCCGACGGACTTCCCCCGGCGGCTGCTGGCCCCGGAGTCGATACGCCGCGAGTGCGAGGCGTCGCTGGCGCGACTCGGCGTGGAGGCCATTGACCTCTACCAGTTCCACTGGCCGGACGACACCGGGGTGCCGGTCGAGGAGAGCTGGGGAGAGATGCTCCGACTCCGCGAGGAGGGCAAGGTCCGCTGGTGCGGCGTCTCCAACTTCGACGCGGCGCTTCTGGAGCGCTGCGAGCGCGTGGGCCACGTCGATTCTCTGCAGCCGCCGTTCTCGCTGATCAACCGGGGGGCCGCCGCCCAGCTCCTTCCCTGGTGTGCCGCCCACGGCACCGGCGTCATCGTGTACAGCCCGATGCAGTCGGGTCTGCTCACCGACAGCTTCTCGACGGAGCGGGTGGCGGCCATGGACGCCGACGACTGGCGTCTGGACAGCCCCGAGTTCACCCTGCCGCGGCTCGAGCGCAACCTCGCGCTCCGGGACGCACTCCGCCCGGTGGCCCACCGCCACGGGGTCTCGGTGGCCTCGGTGGCCGTGGCCTGGGTGCTGAGCTTTGACGGGGTGACCGGGGCCATCGTGGGGGCCCGCTCGGCGTCCCAGGTCGAGGGCTGGCTTCCCGCCGCCGACCTCAGCCTGAGCCCGGCCGACCTCGACGAGATCGCGTCAGCCGTCGAGCTCAGCGGCGCCGGCTCCGGCCCCGGCCGGCCACCTCGCTGACCCCGTCGAGGAGCGGCTCACCCAGCAGCGTCTCGTAGACGGCCACGGTGGAGCGGGCGGCCGCCTCCCAGGTGAAGCCCGCCGCGTGCTCCAGCCCGAGCCGCCGCCGCCGGACCGTCTCCTCCGGGTCGGAGAGCAGCCGCTCCAGGGCGGCGTGGAGCGCCGCGTCGTCGCCGTCAGGCACCAGCACCGCTGCCTCGCCCGCGACCTCGGGGAGGGAGCTGTTCTGGAACCCCACCGCCACCACGCCGCAGCCCATCGCCTCCAGGAGCGGCAGCCCGAAGCCCTCGTAGGAGCTCGGGAAGACGAACGCCGCCGCTCCCCCGTAGAGGGCGACCAGATCGGCGGTCTTCACGAACCCGAGCTCCCGGCCGTGGTCGCCGAGGGTGGCGAGCTGGGCTCGCACCGCGGGCTCGAAGAGCCCCTGCTGACCGGCGATCACCAGGTCGACGTCGTGGTCCCGGCGCAGCCGGCGGGTGACCTCCACCAGGTGGGGAAGGCCCTTGCGCGGCTCGAAGGTGCCCACGCCGAGGAGGTAGGGCCTGCCCAGGCCGAAGCGCGCCCGCGCCGACTCCACCGCCTCCGGGGGCGCCGGCTGGTACCGGGCCGACAGGCCGTGGGGCACCACGTGGATCTTCTCGGGAGCCACCCTGGCGATCCGGGTGCAATCCCGGGCGGTGGCGCCGCTCGGGGCGATGATCGCGTCCGCGCGGCGGAGCAGCCTCAGCCCCGGTCGGCGCAGCAGCCTCGATCTCCAGGAGTACCCGGGGAGGAGAAACGGGATGAGGTCGTGGACGGTCACGACCACCGGGATCGCGGC
>PLAK01000179.1:0-5109 GCA_003134115.1 Candidatus Changshengia sp. | reverse complement strand
CCCCATCCCCTCGAGGAGACCGCGAAGGTACGTGCCGATGCCCCTGCTCGCCGAATCGCCCTGGAGGGGGCGGGCGTCGATCAGGACCGGCCTCACGGCCGATCCGCCGGCCGGTCCGCCCATCCGGTTCCCGCCACGGCGGTGATCAGCTCCTCCAGCCGCCGTACCACGCCGTTCCAGCGGTAGTCGAGGGCGACGAAGCGGCGTCCCGCATCTCCCAGACGGGCGGCCTCGTCCGGGTCCGCAAGGAGACGCTCGGCGCTTGCGGCGAGCTGCTCGGGGTCGCGGAACAGCAGGGCCCCGCCGCCGCGCCGCGCCTGGCCTGCGAGGACCGGGGAGTCGGCGTTGAGGAGGCACGGGCGTCCGGTCGCCCACGCCTCCAGCGCGACCAGGGAGAGGCTCTCGAGGCGGCTCGGGACGACCACGGCCTCCGCCCCCGCCAGCGCGGCCCAATGCTCATCGTCGTCGAGCCAGCCCAGGCTGACGACTCCCTCGGGCGCTGCCGCCAGACCTCCGGGGTCCCCGATCAGCACCAGGGAGACCTCCGGGCGCCGGCTCCGCAGCAACCTGTAACCGTCGAGAAGGAGGTCCAGTCCCTTGCCGGGGGTGGCTCGCCCTGCGTAGAGCAGGTAGCGGCCAAGGCCGCGCTGGCGCCGGAAGGCCTCCCGGTCCAGGACGGCTGGCGGGTCGATCGCGACTGCACCCACGGCGTGGGGGCGTTCCGTGGCGACCGGATGCACCGCCTCCAGGAGGCTGCGCTCCTCCTCGGTCAGGTACCAGAGGGCATCGGCCGCGGCCACCGTCCGTCTGACGGCGCGGAGGCGCAGCGCCGGCTCGTCGTGGGCGGCGGGGATCAGCAGTCGCGGATGGGGCGCTGCCGGGAGTCCCCAGATGGTCGGATGGTAGAGGTACGGCATGAAGAGGGTCGGCCGGTCGGTCCCGGTGGCGAGCGCGCGGACCAGCGCCGGGGCGAACGGCCCCTGGCTCACGAGCCATGCGGTCTCGGGCCGGAGCGCCGGAGGAAGCCGGAACATCGCCCGGCTCATCTGGTGGAAGAGGCGGGGCTGCCGCCTTCCCACCACCTCGAACCGCCGCACGCGCACCGCGCCGTCCAGGTCATCCCCGGGGGGAAAGGCCGGCGACCACGTCGTCTCGTCGCCCGCCGTGGTCGTCCAGACCTCGACGTCCCATCTCCGAGATTGGAGGGTGCGGGCCAGCCTCCGGATCAGCTGCTCGCTTCCCCCGCTGACGTCCGGGCCGTAGCGGGGCACCACCAGGCGGAGCCTGCGCCGGCGCCGCGGGGTCCGGTCGGGCGGCGGCGCCGCCGCCTCGTCACCGTCGTTGGCGGGGACCGTCACACCCCGACCGCGGACCGCCCTTCCGCGAGGTACCAGTCGGCTCGGGTGAGCGGGAGCCCGGATTCCCCGCGGCCACCCTGGCGCACCGCGAGCAGCTGGTGGACGGCGATGCTGCCCTGCTCGAAGCCGACCCGGCTGCCGCTCATGTACAGATCCCAGACCCGTGCCCGCGGCAGGCCGACCAGGGCCACCGCGTCGTCCCACCTCGCCTCCAGCCGCTCCACCCAGTTGCGCAGGGTGAGGGCGTAGTGCTCGCGGAGGCTCTCGACGTCGCGGACCTCGAGCCCGCTGGCCTGCAGGGCGGTGACCATCGACCCTACCTCCTGCAGCTGGCCGTCGGGGAAGACGAAGCTGTTGAGGAAAGCCCCGATCCCGCCCTTTCCGGGCCGGCTGGTGATGCCATGGATGAGGGCCCGGCCTTCCGGCCGGAGCAGCCCGCGGACGGCCTCACAGTAGCCCGCCATGGCCCCGCGTCCCACGTGCTCGACCATCCCCACGCTGGCGATGGCGTCGAACTCGCCGCCGAGGTCGTCCCGGTAGTCGGCGAGCCGAACCTCTGCCCTCCCCTCCAGCCCCAGTGCCCGCACCTGCTCGGCTGCCCAGGCCGCCTGGCGAGGGCTGGCGGTGATCCCGAGCGCCCGCACCCCCCAGTGCTGCGCGGCGTGGAAGACCAGGCTCCCCCAGCCGCAGCCGATGTCGAGGAACCGCTCCCCGGTGTGCAGCCGCAGCTTGCGGCAGACCAGCTCCAGCTTTGCCTCCTGGGCCGTGTCGAGGTCGGTCTCCGGGGTCTCGAAGTAGGCGCACGAGTAGGTCAGGGTCCGGCCCAGGAAGAGCCGGTAGAACTCGGGGGGCTGGTCGTAGTGGTGGCGGATCGCCTCGCTGTCGCGGACGCGGCTGTGGAGCCGTCCGCGCAGATGCGCCTCCACCGGGATCCGGCGGGGGTCGGGCCGGGCTCCCACCGCCAGCGCGGCGGTGAGGATGCGCGGCAGCAGTCGAGCCATCCTGCGCATCGAGAGATCGTTGACCCGCCCCAGGAAGGCGTAAAGGCCCTCGACCTCGAGGCTGCCCTCGGCGTAGGCCCGGCCAAAGCCCCGGTCCGGCAGGTCGCCGACGAGACGGTCGAGCCCCCTGCGGCTGCGAAAACGGAGGACGAACTCCGGTGTCTCGGCCTCCCCCGCGCCGCTACCGTCCCACAGCTCCAAGCGCCATCGGTCGGTGTCCCAGACTGCGCTGAGGACGGAGAAGAGGCGGCGGGCTGCACCTGGGTCAACGCTTGCGCTCGGCTTCATGGTCACCGCTCCAACGTGCTCGGATGCTCGGGATGGTGGCACATGAAGGGCTCGGCCTACCCTCGAGGCGCCACCCTGGGCCCGCCCTGGCCGGAGAGGTCCAGGCGGTTCAGCAGCTCCGCCACCCGCACCTTCAGAGCCGCCTCCGAGAAGTCGCCGAGCCGGCGGCGTCCCCGCTCGATCAGGAGATGCCGGAGCGGTGCGTCCCGGATGACCCGGTCGATCACGGCCGCCCACACCAGGGGGTCGTCGGTCTCGAGCAGGATGCCCGCATCTCCCACCGTCTCGGGGACGGCGGCCGCGGCGCGGGCCACCACCGGGAGGTCAAACGCCCAGGCCTCCAGCAGGTGCATCCCGAAGCCCTCGTGCGCGCTGGCGCAGACGGCCACTGTCGCGCCGGCGTAGAGATCGCCGAGCTCCCGGTCGCTGCGCCGTCCCGGCAGCTCGACCGCGCCGGCCACCCCGAGCTCCATCGACAGCCGCCGGAGCCCGGCCGCATAGGCCTCGGTGTCGTTCCAGCCACCTGGCAGCACCAGCGTCGCCTCCTGCTGCCAGCCGGCACGGAGTGCGGCCAGCACCCGGATCAGCTCCTCCTGCCGTTTGTTGGGCGCGAGCCGCGAGACGAAGATGAGGCGCGGGGGGCCGGCGGGGCGGGCGGGGTGCGGCGAGAGACGCGCCAGGTCGACGGGGGGAGGGATGACCATGGTTGCCGGGCACCCGGCGGCCCGCAGTTCGGCGGCGTTGTAGGCGGAGTCGCCGATCCCCAGCTCGACCACCGGGGCCAGCCGGGCCAGGTCGCGCCGCCCCTGGTCGAGCCAGTACGCGACCCGCGGGCTGGTCGTCCGGTAGTAGGGGGAGGGGGTGATGTTGTGGTAGACGATCACCCGTCTGCAGCGGAGGCCGGCGAAGATCTGCGCCGACGGGGCGCCGATGCTCAGGTGGTAGACGACGACATCTCGTGCCCCGACGCGTCCGCCCAGCTCTCCGGCGGCCCGCGCCTCCTTCAGGAGGTGCTGGTGGATCTCCTCGGCGAAGATCTCCGAAGCGAAACCGGCCTCCCGGAATGCGGACCGCATCCTGTGCGCCGCCTGGCCGATGGCGTCGCCAGGGGAGAAGACAGGCAGGAGCTGATGGATCGCTGTCATGGCCTCAGCCGATTGGCACCCCGTCGCCAGGCGCAGCACGAGGAGGGGCGGCAGGCCCCATCACGCGCCTCCTTGCCGCGGTGTCTCCGTGCCCGGCTCATCCGGCGTCGCCGCAGGCAGCCCCTCCAGTCGCGCCAGCCGCTGCTCGACGGCGCGCATCTCCCGCAGGATGGCCAGATTGAAGCTCGTCTGGTCCTGGGCGATCGGAGCGATGTACCAGGAAAGCAGCCGCCGCTGCACGCGCTTGCAGAAGACGGCCACACCCCCGACGATCGGACGGGTGGAGCGAAGAGGGCGCGCGCTCTCCACCACCGCGTGGGCCTCGGGCGGCTCCAGCCCCTGGTCCGCGTGGAAGGGGATGTCGAGCTTCTCGAGGAGGGACGCGGGGTAGGCGCCGGCGGCTCGGTTGCGCGCGACCTCGTCCTCCAGCTCGGCGACGATCCCCTCGACGTCGGGCGCGGCAGCGCCGGGCGCCGGGGCGGTGGGCGCGTGCGGTCCCGCACCCGCGACGCGCTTCTCTCCCTCAGGGCCGGGTGCGGTCTGGTCGCTCATCCTGCCCGGTCCCTGGGGTGGTGGCGAGCTGGTCCTGCCAGCTCACCGGCTGCTCGGCGGGCACGACCGACCACACTCCGCCCGGCTCGATCACCCCCTGCCGGGACCGTCGGTCGATAGCCCGGAAATGGACGGCGTTCTTCAGGTGATCGTAGGGGGTTTGATCCCGCCGTCCCTGGAGCTCGACGTCGACGGTGTACGTGCCCTCGAGCAGCGTGAGCTGGGGGATGTCGAAGCGGATCGTCCCACCGGCTCCCCGCTGACTCTCACCCACCTGGGCATACTGGCTGACCGGGAGAGTGGCCTCCGACACCATGAGCCCGTCGCCGCGCATCAGCCAGAGCACGCAGGTGAAGTCGGCGATCGCGTCGTTCTGGATCCGGTACCCGAGCTCGATGCGGACGAAGCCTCCGGTCGCGGGGTTGACGTCCTCGACTCCGCGCTCGTCCAGCATCCGGATCCCGGTCACCACCACGTCCCGCGCCCCCCAGCGCTCGATCTCGGCGTTCGGGCGGGAGCCGTCAACGGCCATGCCGATGGCGCGCCGGTACTGACTCGTCACGTCCGCTGCATCGCCATCCGCCACCAGGCGGCCGTGGTCGAGCAGCAGCGCACGATCACAGTAGGTGGTGACCGCCCCCAGCCCGTGGGTGACCAGCACCACGGTGCGGCCCTCCCGCTTGTAGCGGTTGAAGATGTCGAAGCACTTCTCCTGGAACGCGGCGTCACCGACGGCGAGCACCTCGTCCATCAGCAGGATCTCGG
>PLAK01000111.1 GCA_003134115.1 Candidatus Changshengia sp. | reverse complement strand
TTGGGGGCCTGATCGGCCCGGCGGATTCAAAGGATCATCGCAACGCCCGTTGACTACCTGCGCCGCGAGAGTAGCACTCCCCAGAAGCCCAAACGGCGCAAGCGGCCCAATAGCTCGCCGCTGTGCGGGCCTACAAGTTCTGTTAGATCCGCGACCAAGCACTGGCAGCCACCGGAGGGCGTCTCCTCGGAGGACGTACGGGCGGTGATCGCGGCGGCGCAGACGGAGCGCGACCGCCGCCTCCTCCGGACACTGTGGGCAACCGGAGCGCGGGTCTCCGAGTCCTGGCGCTGCGACCGATGGACGTCCGGCGCGACCACCTGGTGCTGCCCAACCTCAAGAATCCGAGCCTGGTCGTCAAACGCGTCTTCCTGCCGGCCGGGCAGGCCGACCTCGCCGGGGGCGCTGCTCGTGTGGGCCAAGGAGCAGCGCCGCGCCGAGCAGGCACCGGCGTTCTTCTCTCGGAAGCACGGCCCGGATGGCGGTTTGCGAGCGATCAGCCGTGTCCAGGGATGGGCGATCGTCAAGGCCGCCTCCGAGCGCGCTGACGTCCAGGTGCTGACGCTGCGTTCCTCGCGGTACGGGGCGGCCGGACAGCCCGCGCCCGTGCACCCGCATCCGTTCCGCATGGGCGGGTCCGCCAGATCGTGCGAGCCACGAGAAGCCTACCCCTGGCCCAGCGGCCAGCCGGATGGAGCCGGCTCCAGATCGCCTACCTCTCCATCGGGGACGATGAGGCGCGCTCGCTCATGGCCACGGTCAACGAGTTGGGGGGGCTCTACTTGGACGACACCTTCCTTTAGCTCGGGGCCGATACCGAACCCCGGTTGGCGGTCTGTTCGAGCCTCCGGGTCCCAATAAGGTGACGGCGAATATACTCACTAGCCATACTTCAAATGCATCACTTACGCAGGGACATCCGGGTCAAAGGTCGGTACGCTGGGGAGTATCCAGCCAAGTCGGAGGAAAGCCATGCTCTCCCCGCCGCCGCGCGCAGGGGACCGACGTTGCTAGTGGCCGAGGGGAGCACCGTCGTGTTGTCTTCGGCGAGGTACAAGGCTATGAGATCACCCGCCTACCCCGATGCGGATAAGAAGAGAGGGCACGGTCCGGCCCGGATGGCACGTGTCCTCCTGCGCAAGAGCACGCTCCTGGGTGCAACCCTCGTCGCCGCTCTCTTGGCGGCAGTTCCTGCGGCTGCAACAGGTGTTGCGGCGGCAGGGCCGGGGGCCCAGCCCTTGCGGGATACGATTTCAGGGATTGCGGCGTCTCCGCTAAGCGAGACAGTCGAAGCTGACGGCACCGTGGTCGACTGGTGGCACGGCCCCGCTGGCAACTTCGGCGCAAGCGGGGCGCCCGGATCACATGTGCAGGTCACAGAGACACATCCGGGTGGAAGGGTTGCAATGTCCATCGGCGTGACCCCTCCAGTCAGGAGCAAGACCGCCCCGGACCCCACGATTTGGGATCATGGCTGTTCCTACTACAACGGCCAATACGGTGTCGGGCAGTCATGCTTCATTCAGTACATGGCACAGAACAACGGCGGTGGGAACTGGTATCTGGCGGATTTGCAGACCGCCACGTTCCAATCTGGCTACGGCCTGGGCGCCTACAGCGCGGGGCCTGAACTTGTCTATCCGAATGTCCCGGCGGCTGGCCACGGAGGGAACCAGGAGCTCACCTGGAGTCCTCAGGCCGTCGCGCCAGTGGGAAGCTGCCAGCAGTACTCGGTCGCTGTCAACTACTACATCCAAGTCGGCACGACGTTCACGCTTTGCCCCAATGAGCTCATCCCCATCACAGGCCCCGCCCTCTTTGGCGCGGTCTGGTTTGGCAGTCCAACGCACAGCGCGGAAGGCGCTGACGCCGCCGACGTCGTTTGGGACCCCGCAACCGCGAGCGACGCCCCCACCATTTACCTGAATTGGGCGGTGGGATAAGCGGTGACCGGATGAAGGTACTGGACCGACACAATAAGCCCGTAGCGCTCGCTGCGCTGGTGGTGCCAGCCATCATGATAATGACGTCATGTGGAGCGGCATCTGCGGTGCCAGCGGCTCAAGTGCAGCTGCGATGCACCCAAACTGGTGTCGGTGTTATCACGATCGTTTACGGGTCGGACCGGCGAGCGGCGAGCCTAACGGTATCAGGCGGGACCGAGGCCCTAATTGGCGACGCTGGCGCACGCGGACCCACTCTTAGCAAGTCTCAGACCCAGTCCTTGCAACCCACGATGGTCACAGAGTTCGACGCGATCGGGGCACAGGCCAGCCCTAGTGCCGCTGCACGTGTGGCGGCAGGTTACGGGTGGAACTGTGACACCAGTCCGGTGCCGTCGAAGTGAAGAGGGCGGGGGGCGGCGCAGACCGCTCTCCGCTCGTCGCCCCGTTTCGGCCGGTCCTGGGACACGTGGCCGCGTCCAACCCTCGATGAGGTCCTCCGGCCGCCACTCACGGCGCATCGCACCACCACTATCGCCCGGCGCCGGGGGAGAGTTGACCGCGTTATCCCTGAATGCGGGGTTCCCGGCGCCGACGACCGCTCGTTTGCGGCTCGTGACGCCTTCCTTGGCACTGGGCCTACAAGGGCCGCAAGGACCAAGGCACGACCCAGGACACTTCCGCGGGCCAGCGAGAAAGAGCTCCTTCGGCTAGGGCAACCGGGACAAGGGGAACGGTTCAGGTCTGTGGGGGCGCGGCGGCGAGCAGCGCGGCGAAGGCTTCGGCCGGTGTCATCCAGTTGAGCGTTTTGCGGGGCCGGCCGTTGAGGGCGACAGCAATGTTGGCAACGTCGTCCGCCGAGTGAACGCTCAAGTCGGTGCCCTTCGGGAAGTACTGGCGGAGCAGGCCGTTGGTGTTCTCGTTGGTTCCGCGCTGCCAGGGGCTGTGCGGATCGCAGAAGTAGACGGCGACGTCGGTGTCGACGCTGAACTGAGCGTGCTCCATGAGCTCCCAGCCCTGGTCCCAGGTCAGCGATCGTCGAAGGTGGCTAGGCAGCGTCAGGATGTTGGTGGCAAGGGCATCTCGCACGGTCACCGCGTCGTGGCCGCCCGGGAGATGCACCAGCATGGTGAACCGGGTGGTGCGTTCAACCACGGTGCCGATCGCGGAAGCACTGCCCGTGCCAACGATCAGGTCGCCCTCCCAGTGGCCTGGCACAGCCCGATCCGCAGCCTCGGGCGGGCGCTCGCTGATCATCACCATGTCCTTCATCCGCTTCTTCCGGTGGTCTACACGTCGCCGCGGCTTGCGCAACGCCCGGCCGGTTCGGAGGCAGGCAGTCAGCTCCCGTCGGAGACCACCGCGTCCCTGGACGTAGAGCGCTTGGTAGATCGCCTCGTGAGAGATCCGCATGCACGCATCGTCGGGGAAGTCCCGCCGCATGCGGCGGGAGATCTGCTCCGGGCTCCAGCGCGCCGGGCCCCCGAGCTTTTCTTGCACATAGGCGCGCAGCTGCTCGCTGGCGGCAAGTTTGCTGGGCTTGGGCGCTCTGATCGATGGTCCGCGTGCTTCTGCGCGAGGAGAGCCCGATACTGACCATCGCGCGGTGTATTGCGCCGTAGCTCGCGAACGATGGTGGACGGCGCGCGATGCAACCGCCGAGCGATCTCCCGGGCGCTAACGTTGGCGCGCAAGACGGCGATCTCCTCCCGCTCCGAGATCGAAAGGAAGCGTGCGGATGGCTCTGCGAGATCGATGGGGGGCACTCCGCCAGCTTCGCCGAACCAGCGAATGCCGGTTGTCCTTGTCAGACCCATCGTCCTTGAGGCGGCGTCGGACTGCATCCCTGTGGCAATCAGCCGCCAGAACGCTCGCTTCAACCGCCGGGGACAACCCAGCCGTCCTGGCTGCATGGCAACACCTCACGAGATGGGTGTTGCGACCACCCCTTGAACCCAAGCCCGGCCAGCGCACCGCGTCACCCGGTCGCCCGCAGC
>PLAK01000102.1 GCA_003134115.1 Candidatus Changshengia sp. | reverse complement strand
CCGCCCGGCGGTCGGCGGCGAGGTCGGCGATGGTGGTGTCGGTCTCGTGGCCGACACCGGAGACCACCGGCAGCCGGCCGGCCCGGATGGCACGGGCGACACGCTCGTCGTTGAAGGGCATCAGGTCCTCCAGGGAGCCGCCGCCCCTTACCAGGAGCACCACCTCGGCGCCGTTCACCGACTGGGCCCGCTCCAGGGCCAGAACCAGGGTCTCGACCGCCCCCTCCCCCTGCACGGTCGCCGGGGAGAGCACCAGGTCGACGCCGGGGGCGCGCCGGCCCACCACGGTGAGGACGTCCCGCAGCGCGGCTCCACTCCGCGATGTCACGACCACCACCCGCCGCGGCAGGAGTGGGAGGGTCCGCTTCCGCGCCTCGTCGAATAGCCCCTCGGCCGCGAGCGCCTTGCGGCGCTGCTCGACGGCCAGGGCGAGGGCGCCGATCCCGGAGGGCTCGAGCCGGTCCGCGTAGAGCTGGTAGCGCCCCTGGGCGTCGTAGACCTCGATGCGGCCGTGGACGATGACGGTCATCCCGTTCTCGGGCCGGAAGGGGATCTCCGCACGCTGTGATCGCCATATGACGCAGCTCAGCGAGGCGTTGGCGTCCTTGAGGGTGAAGTACAGATGCCCCGAGGCCGGCATCGAGAGGTTGCTGATCTCGCCCTCGACCAGGACGTCCTCCAGGTCCGGGCTGAGCGCGATGACCCCGCGAATGAGCGCGGTGAGCTGGGCGACGGTCAGCGCCTGGCGGAAGCTCATCGGTGGCCGTCCCCGACCGGGTGGCCCTCGGGGTCGCTCAGAAGAGACGGTGGCACTTTCATCGATCGAACAGATGATCGCTCAAAGGACGCCGCCGCCGCAGGGGCCGGACGGCTCCGAGCCGCGGGAGGCGGGCGCAGCGATCAGCTCACGCCCCGCCCGAGAGCCGGCCCGGGCCGGGCCCGGCGCTCACACCCGCTCCCGGGCGATCCGGCCGAGCACCCCATTGACGACGGGGACGGCCTCCTCACCGGCATACACGCGGGCCAGCTCCAGGGACTCGTCGATGCTCACCGCGACCGGGGTCGCCGGCTCGTAGAGCACCTCGTAGGTCCCGAGTCGCAGCACCGCTCTCTCGACCTTGCCGTAGTCGACGAGGTCCCAGTTGACGCTCGCCTCGGAGATGGCCGCGTCGATGTTGACGACGTGCTCGAGCGTCCCCTCCACCAGGGTGCGGGCAAACTCGACGGTGTCTCGAGGCGCGCCCATGTCGTCAGCCTGATACTCGAGGGCCGGGCGCGGCTCCTTCTCGGTCCCCTCCAGCTCGAAGAGGACGCGCAGAGCCAGCTCGCGTCCCCGGCGCCGCCTCCCCGCCGAGCGGCTCATGAGGCGAAGACGACCTCGCTGACGTGCACGTTGATGGTGCCCACGTCCAGGCCGAGCATCCGCTCCACGGCGTCGGCGACCCGCTGCTGCACCTCGGCCCCGACCTTGGGAACCGAGTGCCCCGAGAGCATCACCACCCAGAGGTCGATGTCGAGGGTGCCCTCGTCGCGCAACTCGACCCTGGCGCCGCGGTGAGCGGCGGAGCGACGGAGGATGCGCTCCAGGGACTGGCCGGCCGCCTGGTACATGGCGTGGACCCCCTCGACCTGAAGGGCGGTGAGGACGGCGATCCAGGCCACCACCTCGTTGGCCACCCGGGTCACGCCGAGGGATGTGCGAAGGGGCGGGCGGTGCCCATTGGTCGCGGCGTCTGCCGGTGCGTCCATCAGGCCCTCTCCAGGTACCGTCCGTTGCGGGTGTCGACGCGGATGTGATCGCCGGCGTTGACGAAGAGCGGCACGTCCACGGTGGCCCCGGTCTCCAGGGTGGCCGGCTTGGTCCCCGCGTTGGCGGTATCACCCTTGAACCCGGGATCGGTCTCCCGCACCTCCAGCTCCACCGACGTGGGCAGCTCGACGCCGAGGATCTTGTCGTCCCACATGAGCAGGGTGACGTTGGCGCTCTCCTTGAGCCAGCGCGCGCCCTCGCCGACCTGCTCGGGTGAGAGAGAGGTCTGGTCGTAGGTGGTCGTGTCCATGACCACGTACGCGTCCCCGTCCCTGTAGAGGAACTGGGCCTCAGTGCGCTCGATCCGGGCCCGGCCGAACTTCTCCTCCGGGCGGAAGGTCTCCTCGGTCACCGCCCCGGTCGAGAGGTTCTTCATCTTGGTGCGCACGATGGCGGTGCCCCGGCCCAGCTTCATGTGGTTGAAGTCGAGGACCTGGAGGAGCTGCCCCCCCCTCTCCACCGTGGCTCCGGGACGGAGGTCGCCTGCATTGATCATTGGGTCAATTCTCTTCTCTCTCGCAGCATCCGGGTGGCTGCCTCCAGGGCGACCGCATACCCCGCGACGCCGAGCCCCAGGATGACCGAATCGGCGGCCTCCGCGGTGAGCATGACCTTCCGGTAGCTCTCGCGCTGGAAGGTGTTGGTGAGGTGGATCTCGACGACCACCCCGGGGAATGCCCGGAGCGCGTCGAGCAGGGCCACGCTGGTGTGGCTGAACGCCCCGGGGTTGATCACCAGGGCGTCGGCGTGCCCGGTCTCCGCCTCGATCAGGTCGATGAGCTCGCCCTCGCTGTTGCGCTGCTCGGTGCGGATGTCGACGCCCATCGCGGCGGCACGCTCCCGCAGGTCGGTGTCGACCTCGGCGAGGCTGCGGCCGCCGTAGAGCTCGGGCTCGCGGCGCCCGAGGCTACCCAGGTTGGGACCGTTGAGGACAAGGACCCTGGTCATCTCGTTTGAAGCACCTCCTCGAGCGTCTCGCGCACCAGATCGGCGGGCACGCGCTGGTCGGTGACCGGCTCGCCGCGCCGGGCCAGGAGCACCCAGCGGACCTCGCCGCCCACCGCCTTCTTGTCGTGGCCGAGACGGCGCAGCACGGCCGCGGGCCGGACCGGGGGCAGGGGGCGGAGGCCGAGCCGGTCGAGGAGGCGGTCCTGCCATTCCCGATCGGCCGCGGAGAGCCCCGCCATCTCGGTCGAGAGCCGGCCGGCGACCCGCATCCCCGCCGCCACCGCCTCGCCGTGGGTGACGGTGCCGTAGCCGGTGGCCGCCTCGATGGCGTGGGCCACCGTGTGCCCGTAGTTGAGGACGGCCCTCAACCCGGATTCGCGGGGATCGCGGCCCACCACCTCCGCCTTGATGGCCGCGCAGCGCTCGATGATCGGGGTGAGGGTCGCCACGTCACCGGCTCCGGCGCTCTCGACGCCCGCGTCGAGGAGGGCGGGGAGGTCGGTGTCGGCGATCATCGCGTACTTGGCGATCTCCCCCAGACCGGAGGCGAGCTCCCGGGATGGAAGGCCGCGCAGCAGGCCGGGGTCGGAGAGGACCGCCCGTGGCTGCCAGAAGGCGCCGGCCAGGTTCTTGGCGGCACGGAGGTTGACACCGGTCTTGCCCCCGATGGAGCTGTCGACCATGGCGAGGAGGGTGGTGGGCACCCCGAGCCAGGCGATCCCCCGGCAGTAGGTCGCCGCCGCGAACCCGGCGAGGTCGCCCACCGACCCGCCGCCCACCGCCACCACGGCGTCGCGCCGGCCCAGTCCCAGCGAGGCCAGACGCTCGATGAGCCGTCCCGCGGACACCCAGCTCTTGGCCGTCTCTCCNNGGTCGGTGACCACGGCGACCCGGCTGCAATCGGCGGGGAGATGGGCCTCGATGTTGGCGAGGGCGGCCTCGCCCACGATCACCGGGTAGGCGGAGCCTGCGCTGGGCACCGGGATGGACCCGGCCAGAGGCCGGATGGCGGCCTCGGCCTCCTCCGGGGAGGTGCGGCCGGTGTCGATGCGGAGGTGCGCCTCCGCGTAGGCGCGCTGCCGCCGCCGCCGCAGCTCGGCGAGGCGGCCGCTGACGTCGCCGCGGAGCAGGGGGCGGTCCGAGGCCGAGCCCAGCCGCTCCAGGAGTGTGCTGTCGGGGGCGTCGAGGGCCACCACCCAGGCGGCCTCGAGCAGCCGGCGGCGCGCGGCGGGTTCGCCGAAGAGCCCGCCGCCGCAGGCGATGACGAGCGCGTTGGGACGCTCCAGAAGCTCGGTCACGGTGGCCAGCTCGATCCGCCGGAACGCATCCTCCCCGTCCAGGTCGATGATCTGGGCAGGGCTCCGCCCGGTGCCACGCTCGATCTCCGCGTCGGTGTCGCAGAGCTCCCAGCCCAGACGCTCGGCGAGTCGCCGTCCGAGGGTGGTCTTGCCCGTCCCGGGAAGGCCGACCAGGGCCACCGGTCGCGAGCCGGCCGCGGCGCGTGCGATCACCGGAGCCGCCTCGTGCTGCGCCGGTAGCCGGCCAGGTTCCGGCGCATCTCGCTGAGCGAGTCGCCCCCGAGCTTCTCGGTCATGGCCGCCGCGATCACCCAGCCGAGCATGGCCTCGGCGACCACGGCTCCGGCAGGCACGACGCAGATGTCGCTCCGCTCGTAGTGGGCGTTGACCTCGGCGCCGGTGTGAGCATCGACCGAGCGCAGCGGAGCGAGCAGCGTCGAGATCGGCTTGAAGTGGACGGTCGCCCACACCGGCTCGCCGTCGGTGACCCCGCCGGTGAGCCCGCCCTGGCGATTGCTGAGATGGCGAAACCCCTCGCCCTCGACGTACCTCGGGGAGTCGTGGACCTGAGAGCCCGGCGACCGGGCGGCAGCGGCGGCGGCTCCGATCTCGACGCCCTTGACCGACGGGATGCTGCAGAGGGCCTGGGCGATCAGGCCGTCGAGCTTCCTGTCCCACTGCGCGTAGCTGCCCAGCCCGGCGACGACGCCGGAGGCGGTCACCACCGCGCTCCCTCCCAGCGTGTCGCCGCGCTCGCGAGCGGCGTCGATGGCCGCCACCATCCGCTCCGAGGCACCGGGGTCGGGGCAGCGCACCGGCGACGCCTCGACGGCCGCCGGGTCCACCTGGTCGCGCCAATCGATGGCCACGGCTCCGATCCGCTGCACCCACGAGCTGACCTGGACGCCGAGCCGCGCCAGCAGCGCCATCGCCACCGCCCCGGCGGCGACCCGCGCGGCCGTCTCCCGCGCGCTCGCCCTCTCCAGGACGTCGCGGGCATCGTCCAGGTCGTACTTGAGCATGCCGGCGAGGTCGGCATGCCCGGGCCTGACCCGGCTCACCGGCTTGCGCTTGAAGCCGGCGGCGGTCACCTGCATCGGCCCCCGCCAGTTATCCCAGTCGCGGTTGGTGATGACCAGGGCGACGGGCGAGCCGAGGGTGAGGCCGCCACGCACGCCGGCCACGATCTCGGCGTGGTCCTGCTCGATCTGCTGGCGCTTGCCCCGGCCGTAGCCGCCCTGGCGGCGGCGGAGGTGGGGATCGATGTCGCGCCGGGCATCGAGGCTCAGCCCGGCGGGCACGCCCTCCACGATCACCGTCAGCTGGGGCCCGTGGGACTCCCCGGCGGTCAGGAAGCGGAGCATCGGTGCGCCGCCGGCGTGGCCTGGCATGGCGCCGGCCGGCTCCGGAGGACGGACGGGATCACAGGAGGGAGCTCACCTTTCTGGGCGCCGTGGGCGCGGCTGGCTGCGTCAGCGATTCTACGGGGCCGACGGGGCGACTCCCCATCACGTCCGGAACATGAACCCGAGATGCGCGACTCCGCTGCAGCGTGGTCGTCGCAGGGGCTCGTTCTGCCCAGCGCGCGGATCAGACCCCGCCCGCGCTCCCCTGGGGGGCGGGTGAAGCGGCGCGGCCCCCCTGCTCCGCGGCGCCCGGATAGGCCATCA
>PLAK01000108.1 GCA_003134115.1 Candidatus Changshengia sp. | reverse complement strand
TGCCCCAATGCCCGACCACCAGCGGTTTGACGTGCGCCAGCTCCAGCGGCCGCTTGAGGAGCGGATTGTCGTACAGGTAGATCTGCCCGACCGAGACGTAGTTGGCGGCTCGCCAGTACGCGTCCATCCTTCCGAGGAGTTCCGGTGCAAGTGTCGGTGTCGTCATGGCTGGAGCTCCGGTTGGCAGGCTGGGCGAATTCTCGATCGAGGGCGGTGGGTGAAGGGGCACGTGGCGAGCGTCCCCGTGACCGGCGCCCCGTGCGTCGCGACAGCGTCCGAGGACGAGTGCGGCGATCGCGCCATGAAACGCCACCCCGCGGCGTGAAGAGGCGGGCGACGACGACCACCGAGCGCAGCGCAGAAAACGCGTCCTGCCGGTGGCTTCGGCTCGCGCGGAATCGTGACATGGCTCATCCTCGCGCGTCGGTACCGTTGCGCACCAAGGGACGGATCAGCCGCTCGTGCTCTTCTGCCGCACGCCGAGCACCTCCCGGCTCGCTCATATTGAGCTGACCCGGATCATGGACTTGATGGCTCGCCGCTCATCCATGGAGGCGTACGCACCTGGGGTCCCGTCCAGGTCGGTCTCGAAGTCGAAGACCCGCCCCGGGTCGATGCGCCCGTCCAACACGTCCCGCATCAGGTCGGGAATGTAGATCCGAGCCGGAGCGGGACCACCGTCCCAGCCGATGTTGCGGAAGAAGACTTCTCCGTACGAGGGACCTCCGTGGGGAACGCCGACGACGCCGACCGTCGATCCGGCCTTGGCGATGGCGAACGCTGTGGCGATCGCCTCGGCGGTTCCCACACACTCCATCGAGCTGTCGACACCGAAACCGCCCGTGAGCTCGAGCACCTTCTCGTTCGCGGCTTCACCTCTCTCCTCGAGGATGTCGGTGGCTCCGAACTCCTTCGCCAGCTGCTGGCGCCCGGGATGCCGGCTCAGGGCGATGATCCGCTCGGCGCCGAGCCTGCTCGCCGCCAGCACCGCGGAGAGCCCGACGGCGCCATCACCGACGACGGCCACCACCGACCCCTCTCGAACGCGCGCGCTGACCGCGGCGTGATGCCCGGTGGACATCACGTCGGAGAGGGCGAGCAGGGACTTGAGGACCTCATCGGGATGGCCCTCGCCAGGCACGGGTACCAAAGTGCTGCCGGCAAGCGGCACGCGGACCGCTTCCCCCTGACCGCCGTCGATGCGCCCGTCGCCAAAGACGCCTCCCGCCGGACAGGTGATCGTCGAACCGTTGAGGCAGTTCGGGCAGGACATGTCGCTGAAGATGAACGGTGCGATCACGAGGTCTCCGGTCTTGACCGCCGTCACCTCGCCGCCGACGGCCTCGACCACACCGATGAACTCGTGGCCGATCGGCCCGACGTCGTGTGGCGTAATCCCCCGGTAGTACCAGAGGTCGGATCCGCACACGCAGGCCAGGACGACCCGGACGATGGCGTCGGTGGGGCTCTGGATGACCGGGTCCGGTCGCTCACCGACGGTGACGGAATGGGGGCCGTTGAAGATCGCTGCTCGCATGATGGATCCCTTCGTCTGGCACGCTGCTTGTCGCTCGGGGCGCACCTCGGTGCGGTACCCGGTCCTGATCGTTGGAGACCTCGTGGCACCAGTGGACGAGGTCCGAGACCGACTTGGAAGATCCTCCCACTACGGGTACTGGCAGGGCCTCCTAGAGGCCCGGGCGTGGCCCTACGCTGGTGACCATGTACAACCGGACTGAGGCTTGTGCCTCCCTGGTTTCCAGGCCGGGCCAGGCTGACGCCCCACAGGCGGGCCTGCCGAACCACGGGGCCAACCGGCGGGTTCTCGGGCTCCGCCGGGACGACATCGGTTATCGCGGCGGTGGCGTCACCACGCTGTCCCCGGGCCATGTCGTGATACATATCGTGCATGAGCGACGCCACGGGGGCACGCGGCGCTGCGCCGGGTCCCAATCGACGGAGGCACGAGGACTTCGACGCGTCCTACGCCGGCACGCCCGCGTGGGACATCGGCCGACCTCAGTCTGCCTTCCTGGAACTTGCTGAGGGAGGCGTTCTGCGCGGTCGAGTGCTTGACGTCGGCTGTGGGACCGGAGAGCATGCTCTCATGGCCGCTCGCCTCGGACACGAGGCCACCGGCATCGACACGGCCGAGACCGCGATCGCCATCGCGCAAGGCAAGGCCCGCGACCGAGGCCTGACCGCCCGGTTCCTCGTTGGGGACGCCCTTCGGCTATCTGACCTCGACGAACAGTTCGACAACGTGCTCGACTGCGGACTCTTTCATGTCCTTGACGATGGTGACCGGGTCCGGTATGTCGACAGCCTCCGGGCCGTCCTTCCGCCAGGCGGCCACCTTTACCTGCTGTGCTTCAGTGACCGCCAGCCCGGCGACTGGGGACCCCGGCGGGTTACTCAGGACGAGATCAGGGCCAGCTTCCGCGATGGGTGGCAGGTGGACTCGATCGAAGCCTCCACGATCGCCACCAACAATCTCCCGAGCGGCGCACTCGCCTGGCGAGTTTCCATCAGCCGAAGCTGACCAGGGTTCCCGGTTGGCGACGCCGACTCGGTGAAGCTTCCCAACCGTCGTCCCGCGCCACCGTCAACACGGTAACGTCGAGGGTGCCCGTCAGCACCGCTGGGACACCGGCGCCGAGTGCCCCGTCGCCGCTGTCCGGTAGGGGCGGAAGAAGGCGCGCAATTCCTCCGCGTAGAGCTCGGGCTCCTCGAACGGTGCGAAGTGCCCGCCGCGAGCGGGCTCGGTCACGCGGACCGCGTTCGTCGTGCGCTCGAGCCATGCCCGCGGCGGGCGGACGATGTCGCCGCGGAAGAGCGAGAAGCCGGACGGCACCTCGACCCGGCGGGCGTGCTGCGCGGGCGGAATCGCGGCGTTCGCGCGGTACATGCGCATCGACGAGCTGATCGTCCCCGTGAGCCAGTAGAGCGTGACGTTGGTGAGAATCTCGTCCTTCGTGAAGCGCCGCTCGACGTCCCCGTCGCAGTCGCTCCACGCCCGGAGCTTCTCGACGATCCAGGCGGCGAGCCCGGCGGGCGAGTCGGTGAGCCCGAAGGCGGCGGTCTGGGGCTTCGTGCGGTGCATGGCGGCGTAGGCGCCCTCGGTCGCACCCCAAGCCGCCGCGCCTTCGAGCCAGGCGCGCTCCTCGGGTGCGAGGTCGGCCGGGTCGCCCGTGAAGACTGGTATGCCCGCGTCGGTTCGGTGGACGGCCACCACCCGGTCGGGGTGGTCGAGCCCGAGGTAGCGGCTCACGTGGCTACCCATGTCCCCTCCCGCCGCGCCGAACCGCGCGTAGCCAAGGACACCCATGAGCTCCGCCCAGAGGCTGGCGACGGCGATCGAGTCGAGGGACGGGCCGGCGGGGTGGTCGGAGTAGCCAAAGCCCGGCATGTCGGGCACGACCACGTCGAACGCGTCGGCGGGGTCGGCGCCGTGGGCGCCGGGGTCGGCGAGGAGCGGGATGACCTTCGCGTAGCGCCAGAAGGAGTCTGGCCAGCCGTGGCTGAGGACCAGCGCCAGGACGGGCCCGGCGGGCGCGGTGGCCCGGACGTGCACGAAGTGAATCCCGAGGCCGCCGATTCGGACGCGGAACCGCGGGAGCCGGGCGAGCGCCGCCTCCTGAGCCGGCCAGTCGAACCCGTCCGCCCAGTAGGCGACGAGCTCGCGGAGGTAATCGAGATCCGTGCCGAGCGACCACCCTGCGTCCGCGGGCGCATCCGGCCAGCGTGTCGCGCGCAACCGCGCGCGGAGGTCCTCGAGCGCCCCGGGGGCGGTCTGTGAGATGAACGGCTCGGGGCGGGGCAGGACGTCCAGGATGAGATCCATCTTACCGGCCGCGCCGCACCAGGGCCCGAGCTCGGCAGCGGCCGTTGCGGCGAGGCGAGACGCAGCGCGTCCTCCAATCCGACGCCAGGCGCGCCGGGGCATACTGTGGCGCCTACTTGCTGGGCGCCAGAAGGAGCACCCCGTGGCCGACCCTGACCGTCGAACTCCGCTACTGGCGGCGTACGAGAACGCTGCCGTGATCGTGTCGGGGATAACAGCCGACCAGGTCACCCTCCCAACTCCCTGCCCCGGTTATGACGTGGCCGGTCTGATCGATCACCTCGTCGAGGCGGCCCACCGGGCGGCCGCTCTCGGGCGGGGCCAGACCCCTCCGGCCGGGGACGTCTCGCCCCACCTCGAACTGGCCGACGCGCCCGCTCAGCTACGCCGCGCCGCTGGGGAGGCGGCGCAGGCATGGGGGGACGATTCCCGGTTGTCGTCGTCGTTCACCATGCCCTGGGGTGAGGAGTACTCGGGCGCCACGTTGGTGAACATGTACCTCGCTGAGTTGGCGACCCACGCCTGGGACCTGGCGCTGGCCACCGGGCAGCTCGACAGGCTGGACCCTTCCCTCGCAGTGCCGGCACTCGACGGGGCGCGAGCCATGATCAAACCGGAGTACCGCGACAGGGTGGCGCCGGGATCGCCGTTCGGGGCGGAGGTGCCGCCACCTCCCGGTGCCACCGCCTGGGAACGCCTTGCCGCCTTCACCGGACGCGACCCGCGGGCATCGCTCGCCCGAAGCCAGGGGCCTGCCCTAGCGCAATTCTGACGCGGCGGACAGAGTGATCAGGCCGAGCAGGACTTTGCAAGCTCGACGATCCGCTGTGTCAGTTTAGATTGACAGCTCCACCATGTCAGTCTATACTGACAGGCATGGACATCGAAGAACTCAGTGTGAATCTCTCGTCGGATGACCCGGCAATTGGGCTTCGCGCCTCGTTGGCGTTGCATCGCCTGGCTGAGAGGGTCGAAGCGAGCCAGGTCGCGTCGGCCCGGGCAAAGGGCTGGTCGTGGCAGCAGATCGGAGACGCCTTGGGCGTCACCCGCCAATCCGTGCACACCAAATACAACAAGGAATCATCATGACCACCGAAGCCCTGGTGCCAGACACGCTTCACGCCTGGGCCATCTGTCTGCGGGCCAGTGAGGAGGCTCGTCGTCGAGGTGATCGCCGAGCTGGCACCGATCACATCTTGCTCGCCTTGTTGGAGGATCCCTCGATCGAAGTCGTGTTGGGCGTGAGCCTGCAGCAAGCTCGCCAGGCCCTTGAGTCGCTCGATCAGGAAGCCCTGGTCGCCCTGGGTCTGGGGTCCGGCGCCGAGGCTCCCCCACTGCCGATGCGCGCCGTGCCGAAGAAGCCGAGGATCAGAGACATCGCGCAAAGAGATCGCCTCCACATGGCGCCCGCGGCAAAGAAAGTGCTTGAGGAAGCGTCCAGGCCCAACCGTCGGAGGCTCCAGGTCACGGCCCAGCAGGTGCTGGCCCAGATCCTCACTCTCCAACCACCAGACCCTGCGGCGGTGCTGCTGGGCGCTCTCGGCGTGAACACGTCGGAGGTTCGGCGCCGATTGGATGCGGTGACGCCCGACAGCTGAGGCCCGAGTCCGCCACCGTCGCACCCCCGGGGCAGCCCAAACGTGCGCCTCTTCGGACCCTGCGGGTGGCGCGATGGTGAACCACCGGGCGATGGGGTGGAGGGCCGCCACCTGTTCGCGACCCTCCCAGCCCTCGCCCGGCGCGGGGATCAGCTGGTCAGGAAACCGTTCTGGACCAGCCAGTCGTGGGCGACGGTGGACACCGTCTCATTGTCCAACTCCACATCGGCATCGAGGGCGAGCACGACCGGGGTGGTGAGCTTGGCCGCCACCGGGGCCATGAGGGCGGCGATGGCCGGGTGCTGGTTGAGAACGCTCTTGCGCACCAGCAGACCGGCGTTGTCCGGCGGGAACAGGTTCTTGCTGTCCTGGAGGACGTAGAGGCCGTCGGACTGGATGCCGGCATCGGTGGTGAACACCTCGCCCGCAGCGCACTGGCCGCTGTCGATCTCCTGTTCAGCCGTGCTACCCACGGTCACGTAGTTGGCGTTGGCGTAGGACTGGTTGTAGGTCTTCTCCAGACCGGGCAGACCATCCGGACGGGTGCGGAACTCCGCCAGGATGCAGATCGAGGTGTCGGGGTGGGATGCCAGGTAGCTCCCGAACTGGCTCAGCGTGGTGCCGTAGGTGGACTCCTGCGAGGCCTTGATGGCGATCCCGTTGGTGTCGTCGAAGGGGGTGTTCGAGGTCCAGCAGATTCCTTTGGGCGCGTCCTTCTGCTGCACGAAGTCGAAGGCCTGGTTCAGCTGGGTGGGGAACTGGCCGGTGCTGTAGCCGAGGTAGTCGCTCAGCTCGGTACCGGTGTACTGCCAGTACATGTCGATGGTGCCGCTGCTGAGCGCGGTGCCGATCGCTTTGTCGGAGGCCGAGAAGGTGTCGGTGATGGTGAAGTCGTGAGCGTCGAGCACCTGCTGGGTGATGCTGGCCAGCAGCTGCTCCTCGGCGAACGGCTTGAAGCCGATGGAGAGGTGGGCGCCATCGCCGCTGGTCCCGGACCCGGCAGCACAGGCGGTGGATGCCGAGGTACTGCTACCGCCACAGGCAGTCAGGGCTACCGGTGCCACTATCAGTACGAACGCCGCGATCGCGAGTCTCTTCATGGTGTCTCCTCCCAAGGGGCGTCAGGTGGTGCCGGGTGTGCCGGCGCGGGCGCTGCGGGGAACCACTGCCAGCTCGACCAGGTAGAGACCCCAGTCGGCGAGCAGGGCCAGCGCGGCGACCATCACCGCGCCCACGAAAACGATCCGATCGGAGATGTTGATGCCGGCATCGATGACGTCACCCAGCCCACCACCCCCGATGAAGGTGCCCAGGGTGGCGGTGCCGATGATGAGCACCAGGGAGGTGCGCAGGCCGGCGAAGATGAGCGGCGAGGCGAGCGGCAGCTGGATGCGGCGCAGCGCCTGCCAGCGGGTCATCCCCATGCCCCGGGCGGCGCGGACGGCGTCGGGGTCGACGCCCTGGATGCCCACCATGGTGTTGCGCAGCACGGGAAGAGCGCTGTAGGCGATGAGGGCGATGATCACCGGGGTGACCCCGATGCCCAGAAACGCGTAGAGCAGGGCGAGCACCCCGATGCCCGGGACCGCCTGGCCCAGGTTGGCGAGAGGCAGCACGAGGAGTCGAGGCGCACGGCCTCCAATGGCGAGCAGGGCCCCCAGCGGGACGCAGGTCACAGCGACCACCCCGAAGGCGACACCGGAGAGGAGCAGATGGCCGACGAGCCGGCTGACCAGGAAGGGTCCGTTGAGGACCTGAGAGTCAGCGGGAGACCCTGCCAGAGTCAGGTACACGAGGAAGCACAGCCCCAGGCCCGCCACGATGGCCAGGGGACGCAGAAGGATTCGGCGCCGCCATCCGCCGCCGACCCGAGGGCTCGCGATCCCGCCGGCGATGACCGGCGTGGCGGTCACCGTGAGGCCTCCCGGATGCTCTCGCTGTCGATCACCCCCAACACGGTGTCGGCGTCGCGCACGGTCACCCGCCCGCTTTCCGCGCGCAGCACCGCGTCCAGCGCGTCCCGCAGGCTGGCGTCCGCCCCCACTGTCTCGGCGGGAAGCCCGGAGCCGTTGGGCTCGGCCAGGTGAGCGTCACGGACGCTGAGCAGCGCCAGCCGCCTCACCATGCGGCCTTCGCCGAGAAACTGGGCCACGAAGGGGGAGGCGGGGTGGGCGAGCAGCTCGACCGGGCGGGCGTACTGCTCGAGCACCCCTCCCTGGGAGAGCAGCGCGACCCGGTCGCCGATCCGCACCGCCTCGTCGATGTCGTGGGTGACGAAGACGATGGTCTTGTGGAGGACCTTCTGAAGGCGGAGGAGCTCGTTCTGCAGGCGCACGCGGACCACGGGGTCGATGGCTCCGAAGGGCTCGTCCATCAGCAGGATCTCGGGGTCGGCGCCCAGCGCCCGGGCCACTCCGACCCGCTGACGTTCTCCCCCGCTGAGTTCGGCGGGCAGACGCCGGCCGTATTCCACCGGCGGCAGGCCGACCATCTCCAGCAGCTCCTCCACGCGCGCCGCAATGCGCCGCCGGTTCCAGCCGGCCAGGCGCGGTACGGTGGCGATGTTCTCGGCGACGGTCTGGTGGGGGAAGAGTCCCACCTGCTGGATGACGTAGCCGATGCTGCGGCGCAGGGCATTGACGTCCATGCCGGCGGTGTCCCGCCCGTCGATGGAGATGGTCCCCGAGCTGGGCTCGACCAGCCGGTTGATCATGGTCAGGGAGGTGGTCTTGCCACAGCCCGAGGGGCCGGCGAGGACGACGATCTCGCCGGAGGCGATCTCCAGGGAGAGATCGCCCACCGCGGTCACCCGCCCGTATAGCTTGCTGACCCGGTCGAAGGTGATCACCCGACCGCCTCTCGAGCGGTCCCGCGGGAGAGGGTGCGCTGGACGCCGGCCAGGATGAGGTCGGCGGTGAGCCCGATCAAGGCCACGGGGATGACCCCGGCGAGCACCTGGACCAGGGTGCCGCTGCTGCGGCCCAGGGCTTCGAGGATGGGCTGTCCGAGGTCATCGGCGCCGACGGTGGCGCCGACGGTGGCAATCGCCACCACCATGACCGTCGCCTGGCGCAACCCGCCGAGAATGGCCGGTGCTGCCAAGGGCATCTCTACGCGGGCCAGGACTTGGATCGGGCTCATCCCCATGCCGCGGGCGGCCCCGGTCACCGCCGGGTCGACCGCCCGAATCCCGGTGGCAGTGTTGCGAACCACCGGGAGCAGTGCGTAGAGGACCAGCCCGACGATCACTGGCGGGTTGCCCAGCCCCACCCAGATCGAGAGCAGACCGAATAGGGCGAAGCTCGGCACGGTGAGAAGAGTGCTGGTGACACCCAGGATGAGCGTCGAGAACCGCTCCGATCGGGCCGCGAACACCCCCAAGATCAGCCCGATCAGGGCCGCGGCCGCCATCGACATCGCCACGATCTCGATGTGGGTCACAGCCTGAGGGCCCAAGGTGCCCCAGTTGTCAACGATATAGGTGATGATGCTCACGCCCCGCCATCCCCACCACCGACAACCGGGCCCGATTGCGTGAACCCGCCAGCCCGACGAGCGTTTAGGTTAGGGCAACTGTACCCGATCACCGGGCGACCCGGCGAGCTGGGAGGTCTTGCAGAGTCCGCAGCGTTCGGTCGGCTTTCCTCGTGTTCATGGGGACCTGGCGCACTCAGATCCGGCAGGCGGCGGCACCGCGCTTCTGGGCGTACTGCTGGTGATACTCCTCAGCCCGCCAGAACGTCGTCGCCGGCGCGATCTCGGTCACCACCGGCCGGTGCGAAGCTGCCGCGACACGTGCCTTGGCTTCGGCGGCGACGGCCTGCTGGGCTGGGTCGTGAAAGAAGATCGCAGAACGGTACTGATCTCCGACGTCCGGACCCTGGCGGTTGAGTTGGGTCGGGTCGTGGAGTGCGTAGAACCTCTCCACCAGACGTTGATAGCTGATCTGCTCAGGATCGAACTCGACCTCCACCGCCTCGGCATGGCCGGTCCGGTGACCGCAAACCTCTTGGTAGGTGGGTTCGTCGGTATGGCCGCCGGTGTATCCGACCGAGGTGTCGGTGACACCGGGGAGTCTGCGGAAAGCGTCTTCGACGCCCCAGAAACAGCCGGCTGCAAAGGTTGCCTTGGCCATGATGTGAGTCCTCTCCAATAGCGAATGGCGGTTATCACCCAGGGGTCGTGGCGGGCGAATCGGCCCGGTGCTTCAGGTCAAGAGACGCGGAGTTGATGCAGTACCGCGGCATGCCATCGGGACCGTCGGGAAACACGTGGCCAAGGTGACCACCGCACGCCCGGCACACAACCTCGGTGCGGTGCATGAGGAAGCCGTTGTCCTCGTGGAGTGCCACGGCGTCCGCGACCGCGGGCGCGGTGAAGCTCGGCCATCCCGTGCCGGAATCGAATTTGGCACCGGAGTCGAAGAGCAGCGCACCGCACCCCGCACAGTGATACGAGCCATCGTCGTGCACGTTCCAGTACTGGCCGGTGAAGGCGCGCTCGGTNNGGCGTCAGTTGCTGGTGCCAGTCCTTCTCGGAGCGCTGTGGGGTGACGGTGGTGGTCGGATCGATTCTCATGATTGGTCTCCAGGTGCTCAGGCGCGGGGCTGGTTCTAGCTAGTCTCGGGATCCGCCCGATTCGTTACACCGGACAAGGCCGCACATCCCGATGCGCCAGAATGTGCCTCGATCCCGGCAGACGCGCCACCGGTGGGGAGGACGGCCCGCCGCGTCCCCAATTCGAATGAGGAGGCGAGATCGTCACCATGTTGCCGGT
>PLAK01000083.1 GCA_003134115.1 Candidatus Changshengia sp. | reverse complement strand
TACTCGACCGTCACCGACTTGGCCAGGTTGCGAGGCTGGTCCACGTCACAGCCGCGCTCCACGGCCACGTGATAGGCGAACAGCTGCAGCGGCACGACGTTGATGAGCGGCGAGATGAGCTCGCTGCACGCCGGCACGCGCACCATGTCGCGGGCCAGCTCCGCATCCACCGTGCTGTCGCCCTCGGTCACCACGGCTATCACCGGAGCGTCCCGGGCGCGCACCTCGGCGATGCTGCTGAGCGTCTTGGTGAGGGTGGCCGAGCGGGTGGCCACCGCCACCACCGGCACCTCGGAGTCGAGGAGGGCGATCGGTCCGTGCTTGAGCTCCCCGGCGGCGTAGCCCTCGGCATGGATGTAGGAGACCTCCTTGAGCTTCAGCGCGCCCTCGAGGGCGGTCGCGATGTTGATCCCGCGAGCGATGTAGATGGCGTTGCGGACGTGGGCGTAGCGCTGGGCCATCTCGGCGAGCTGCGGCTCCAGATCCAGACAGGTGCGGATCCGCTGGGGCACCTCGCGGAGCTCGGCGACGATCTCGCGATGCCGCTCCGCGGAGAGCGCTCCGCGCGCCCTGGCGATGGCGAGCGCGATGAGCAGGCCACAGACCATCTGGGCGATCAGCGTCTTGGTGGCGAGCACGCAGATCTCCGGCCCGGACTGCATGAACAGCACCGCGTCGGCCTCCTGCGAGAGGGCGCTGCCGACCACATTGGTCACGGCCACGACCCGAGCGCCGCGGCGCTTGGCCTCGCGGACCGCCGCCAGGGTGTCNNGATGGCGGTGGCCGTGTAGAGCCCGGCGATCCAGGCGGAGCCCATGCCGATGACGCGGACCTCGTCCAGGTCCGGGATCGACACCGCGTCGAGCAGGCCCACCAGGCTGACCTCTCCCTGGGCGTCGACGCGGCCGCGGAGAGCGTTCTCCACGGCCTCGGGCTGCTCACTCATCTCCTTGAGCATGAAGTGCGGGTAGCCACCCTTCTGAGCCTGCTCGACGTTCCAGTCGACGTCGATGGTCCGCGGGGTGACCGGGGTGCCGTCGAGCGAGGTGATCACCAGTCCCTGGCGGGTGCCGGCCACCACCTCGTCCTCGCCGATCAGGGTGACCCTGCGGATGTAGGGGATCAGCGCGGTGATGTCGCTGCTCAGGAAGGCCTCACCGTCACCGAAAGCCGCCACCAGCGGGGCGTTGCGGCGGGCGCCGACGATGGTGTCGGGCTGGTCGGCGGAGATCACCACCAGGGCGTAGGCGCCCTCGACGCGGCGGAGCGCAGCCCGGGTCGCCTCGGCGAGGTCCCCGGTGAACAGCTCCTCGATCAGGTGGGCCAGCACCTCGGTGTCGGTCTCGCTGCTGAGCAGGTGCCCGCGGGCGACCAGCTCGGCACGGAGCTCACGGTAGTTCTCGATGATCCCGTTGTGGATGAGCTGGATGCGCTCCTTGCAGTCGTGGTGAGGGTGCGCGTTGACCACCGTCGGACGGCCGTGGGTGGCCCAGCGCGTGTGCCCGATCCCTATGGTCCCCTCGGGGATGCCATCGCGCTCACAGCGGGCGACCAGGTCGGCCACCTTGCGGTCGCTCTTGACCACGGTGTGGCGCCCGCCATTGGCCCCGTCGAGGACCGCGATCCCCGCGGAGTCGTAGCCGCGGTACTCGAGGCGCTGGAGGCTGTCGAGCAGCACCGGGGTGGCCGGGCGGGCCCCGACGTAGCCGATGATGCCGCACATCAGCGGGTCACTCCGAGCCGCGGGTGCATGCGACCAACCATCAGCCCGTGAGCGGGCACTTCGACGCTCAGCAGGGCTCCCTCCGCGTGCGTCCCCATCACGCCAGATCCAACGGGCACCCCCCCGCTCCGGTTACGACTCATCCGCTGGGGCTCGGGGTGGGTGTGGCAACCGGGGTCGGGGTGGGGATCAGGGACAGGGTGATCGTCACCGTCGCCGTGGCGGTGCTGGCGCTGATCCCGGTCGGGGTCTCGATGGGCACCTTGTAGGTCACCGTCCCGGTCTGGCCTGCGACGTCGATGCCGCCCGTGGTCACGGTCGCCAGCGAGGCCCCGTTGATGATGTCCTGCGAGCCGGTGAGCGTCACCGTCATGGGGCTGTAGGTGATCGCGGAGATGAAGGCGCCGCTGGCCGTACCGGTGATGGCACCGAGAACGACGGAGCTGGTCCGGGTGGTGTCCAACCCCACCACGGTGACCGCCACGTTCACCGTGGCCGGATTGAGGTTCACGTCGGAGAGGTACCTGCCCTGAGCGCTGTAGGGGTAGAGGATGATGCCGGTTCCGCCGAAGTTTGCCCGCTGGTTGGAGAGGTCGATCGGCTTGGTCCTGATGACGATGCCGACCAGCTCGTGCTCCGGTCCGGTGGCCGTCACCGTGGCCGGGGTCGCCACCCCGGGGTTGTTCTGGTAGCCCGCCGGTGGGGCATGGCTCACCACCACCTGGACGGGCTCACTGGCCGACCCCGAGCTGTCGACGTGCGCCTCGACCGAGGTCGGCGGGTCGTCGAGCTCGATGTTCGGGTCGGTGTTGGTGATCGTGATCGGCAGCCGGACGGCGGCGGGGACGTTCTGGCCGACCGCCCGGATCGCGTCGTAGTCGACCGTGACCTGGAGGCTCGATCTGCTGAACGCGTTGAGGTGGTTCTCAGTCCCGCTGATATCCACCGTGAGGTTGGGGATCACCTCCGTGAGCAGGTAGCCGGCGGGCAGGCTGACGTCCGGGGACGAAGGCTGCGGTACGGGAAGCGACACGGCACGGGTGCCCGGGGGATTGGTGGCCAGGACGACCCCGGCCCAGCTGAAGATCGCCAGCACCAGGGCGAGCAGCTTGAGACGCCAGTTCCGAGTGAGGAAACCGGGCATCAGGGGTTGCGCCGGCCCAGCGCCCGCAGGGCCGCCCCGCTCCGGACCAGGGGCCTGATGCCGGTGCCGGTCCGGCGGGCGACCGGTCGGAGCACCAGCGTGGTCAGCATCTCCTGGAGCTTGTCGTGATCCAGGCCGCGGTAGAGCTTGCCGGCGTAGGCGAGGCTGATCAACCCGGTCTCCTCGCTGACGATCAGGATCACGGCGTCGGACTGCAGGGTGAGCCCGAGTGCGGCGCGGTGGCGCGTGCCCATCCTGCCCACCCCGGGGAGCGCCTCGGCGAGGGGGAGCACGCAGCCGGCGGCGATCAGCCGGGTGTCGCGGATGATGACCGCCCCGTCGTGGAGCGGTGAGCCCACGTAGAAGATGGTGGTGAGGATCTCGGCGGTCACGTCGCCATTGACCCGCACCCCGCTCACGGCGACATTCTGCAGGCCGGTCTCGCGCTCGAAGACGATCAGAGCGCCGGTTCGCCCCTCGCTGAGGGTGGCCGCGGCCCGGATCACCTCCTCGACGGTCCGCGCGACCGGCTGAGTGTGCCGTCCCAGGATGAAGCCCACCGTGCCCAGCCGCCCGACCTGGTCCAGTGCCCGGCGCAGCTCGGGCTGGAAGAGGACGATCACGCCGATCAGGATCGCCGTCCCGGCGTTGGCGAAGATGAACTGGAGGAGGCGGAGCTGGAAGACCTGGGCGAGCAGCCCGATCACGAGCAGCACCGCCAGTCCGACCAGCAACTGCACCGCCTGCGTCCCCCGGATCAGCTTGAAGAGCTGGTACAGCAGGAACGCCACGATGATGATGTCAACGATGTCGCGGATGCCGACCGCGCCGAGGAAGACGAGGGCGCTGTGGATGAATTCAGTCATGAGGGGATCACGCCGCCCCGGCCGGCCGTGCCGCCATCCTGGAGCTCGCCGCTGAAGATCAGGCTGAGCAGCGCCTCCTGCGCCCAGAGCCGGTTCTCGGCCTGGTCGAATACCACCGACTGGGGTCCATCGAGGACCGAGTCGGTGATCTCCTCACCGCGGTGAGCGGGCAGGCAGTGCATGACCTTGGCGGTCGGCGGAGCCTGGGCGAGCAGACCGTCGTTGACCTGCAGGTGGGCAAAGTCGTCGCGGCGCTGCTGCTGCTCCGCCTCCTGACCCATGCTGGTCCAGACGTCGGTGTAGATGATCTCGGCGTCCTCCAGGCTCGCGGCCGCCTCATGGGAGAGGCGGACCGGCGAACCGCCGCCGGTGAGCGCTCGGGCGCGCTCCAGCACCGCGGGGTGCGGCTCGTAGCCCTCCGGCCCGACCACCCGCAGGTCGATCCCGAGCAGGCTGGCCGCATAGATCCAGGAGGTGCAGACGTTGTTGCCATCGCCCACGTAGCAGACCCGGGCGCCCGCCAGGTGGCCGAGCAGCTCCCGGATGGTCAGGCAGTCGGCAAGCACCTGGCAGGGATGCTCGCGGTCGGTCATGGCGTTGACCACCGGACCGCGCGCTGAGCGNNTCCGCTGTCGACTCCCGCTCGCCGATCTGGATCTCGCTGTTGAAGAGGGGGATGGGGTGCCCGCCGAGGTGCCGCACGGCCACCTCGAAGGAAACCCGGGTGCGATTGCTCGGCCGCTGGAAGATCATGGCCAGATTGCGGCCGGCCAGGGGGCGGCCGGGATCCGCGCCCGCCTTCAGCGCGGAGGCCACGTCCAGGACCTCGGTGATCTCGGCTGCGGAGAGATCGGCGATTGAGATCAGATCGCGTCCCGCCAGGGAACCCATTTGACGCCTATGTTCGCACCCCACGCCGCCAACGGCGTACGGGCGCCGCATCTGACCGGATCGGCAGGGTGGACGTGCTCGAGGTGCGACGCCTCTCGGCTGTCGCCGGGGAACCCTGCGCGACGCTGGGGCGCTGTGGGCCAGGAGCGAGAAGCCTGACCCCGGGGACACCCCTGACGCACCGAGCAAGTCCACCGGTGCCGTCACCGCCCCCCTCCGCCGCTGCTACGGTTACGCCACGCAATGAGAGTTCTGGTGCTGGTGTGGGGCCGTCAGGTGGAGACCCTGCAGGCCTCGCCGCTACTGCGGACGCTCGCCGCCGGGTCCCCGGCGGCGGAGATCACGCTCGCGTGCGCGCCCGCCGCAGCCCAGGCCGCGCGCGCCCTGGCGGGCCCGAGCGAGGTGATCCCCCTCCGGGGCCTGGACCCCTCCGCCTCACCGATCCGGGGGCTGGCCACGTGGGCCCGGCTCCGGCGCATGCGCTTCGACGCTGTGGTTATCTGCGGCACCGGGGCGAGACCCCGCATCCTCGTCTATCTGGCGGGATTCGCCCGCCGGCTCGGCGTGGGCGGCGGGCTGACCGCCGCCCTGCTCAGCGAACACCTGAGGCCCCGGCCCGGCGAGAACCAGGCCGTCAGCTGGCTCCGGCTCGCGCACCTCCTGGGCATCACGGCCGAGCGCCATGAGGCCCGCCTGGACCCCGGCCCGGCCGCCGCGCAGGAGGCCCTGGTCCAGCTCCACAGCACCGCCGTAGCCGACGGCAGGCTGCTGGTCGCCCTCGCCCCGGGCACCGGCCACTCCGACCTGCGAGGGCCCGACTCCCAGGCCACCGGCTGGGACCCCGAGCGCTGGGCCCACCTGGCCAACCAGCTCGCCGCCCGCCACGGAGCCGGGATCGTCTTTGTGGGGGCGGCGGAGGACGAGGACGCCGCGACGACGGCGGCGACGGACATCGCCGCCCCTCACGCCGACCTCACGGGCCAGCTCGACGTGCTGGGGACGGCCGCCCTGTTCCAGCTCTGCGATCTGGTCATCTCGGGGGACTCGCCACTCCTCCACCTCGCCGCCGCGGTCGGGACACCGACCATCGGCCTCTTCGGCCCGACCGACGGGCACCGGCGGAGCGCCTACGGCGTCGAGCACCGGCTGGTCCAGGCGCTGCCCCAAAACCACGGCCACCATCTCGTGCACGGGCCGGGCGGGATGATGGAGCAGATCCGCGTCGAGGATGTCCTGGCGGCGATCGAGACGTCGCTCTGACCGGGGGCGCGGTAAGAGACCCCCGACGGTCCTGGTAGCGGATGTACATGAAGTGCTTGGCGCGATGCGCTGTGCCATCGGTATTCGGGAACTCAGAGCCCACGTCCATTCAGGGCCGAGTCATCCGCTGAGAAGGCGTCGCCGCAGGGCCCACCGGACACAGCCCGCCTGAAAGGCGGAGGCGGCGTCGCCGCCCCCGCCCTTGCGATCAGGATTGGGTGAAGACGATCTCCCCGTCGTGCCACTCGGGATCGCTCTCCAAGAGTGCCCGAAAGCGCCGATAGTTCGCATCCGTCTCCGGCCGGTTGGCATTGGCCCTGTATACGTCCTTGCTATCCCAACGGCCGGCGATCCAGTACTCCTGCGGATCGCTGTCCGACCTGTAGACGCTCACTCCCCGCGACCCGGGCGGGAGGTCGTTCATCATCTCTGTGAAGAGCCCCTCGAGCTCCTGCTGCTGGCCGTTCTTGACACGCCAACGCGAGACGCTACCGTACATGTGACATTCTCCCAGGCCCCAAGCGAGGGCCTCGCCGATTCTTACGCAGACGCGCCGTGCTCGACGAGCACGACCACGGTGTCGGCTCGAACGCCGTCACCCGCCATGGCCTCGGCGGTGCTCGGGGCGGTCATCACGGACTGGAACGTAGCCATATCGGGAACCTCGAACAGCACCGCCGCTCGGTGCTCGTTCTGGGGATCCACGAACGTCCGGTGCTTGATCCCCCGAGGGGCGAGGAGCTCCTCTCTGCGCGGTGAGCTGAGCCAATGCTCCTTGTCGTCGATTTCGTGGCAGACGAGCACAGTTGGCATCGAGGATCCCCCTTAGGTGGTGGCTCGCGCGATGTGCGCGAGTGTGGGCACCACGATCATAGGTCGTGCCGACGCGCCACGCCGACTCCACGGCGAACCCACTGATCAGACCGGTCACGCCGAGGAAGGGTGAGTGGGAGCGTTTGGGGCAATGCTCTCGGCGATCACGGCTTGATGGACCGCTGGCCTGGTCGACTAGCGGATGTACATGAAGGAGCGGCGGAGCACGTCGAGGTTCTCGACGGCCGCCTGAGTCCCCCGGATCACGCAGGTCGGCGCGTCGGGCGCCACCCGGACCGTGATGCCGGTCTGGATTCCGAGATAGCGGTCCAGGCCCTCCAGCCGGGCACCACCCCCACACAGGGCGACGCCCTCCTCGAGGATGCCGCGGCGGAGCGGGATCGGCGTCTCGTCGATCACCTCCTCGATCGCGTGACCGATCTGGCGGGCATGGGCGTCCACCAGGTCGGCGATCTCGACGGAGGCGATGCTGAGGGTCACCGACCCCTCCCCCACCCCGGCGCGAACCGGCATCCGGCGCTCCTCGTGGGGGCCGACGCAGGCCAGGGAGGCAACGATGTCCTCGGCCGCCGCAGGGTCGATGACGGCGCCATGGGCCTCCTCGACGCGGCGCGCCACCGCTTGGCGAAGGGCGTCTCCGGCGGTCGTGAGGGTGCGGATGGCGATGGTCCCCTCGGAGGCCAGGCTGGCCGCGTCGACGGTGGCCGCCCCGATGTCGACGATCAGGTAGCCACGGCTCCCGCTCGGCGCGTGCCCGGCGCCGAGCGCCGCGGCGATCGGCGAGTCGATGAGGTACGCGGTGCGGGTGCCGATCCGCGCGCAGATGTCGAGGATGGCGAGGCGGTCGTCGCCCCCCATCGCCGGGCATATCGCTATGACCACGTCCGGGCGGAAGATGCGCTGCCTCCCGGCGGCGCGGTTGACGAGCTGATGGAGGAGAGCTCCGACTGCTTCCAGGTCGGCGACCGCGCCCGCGCCCACGGGACGGATCAGCTCCAT
>PLAK01000008.1 GCA_003134115.1 Candidatus Changshengia sp. | reverse complement strand
GGTCTTCGGCCGCCAGCACCACGACGACGACTTCCTGGCCCTCTCACGCCTCGGCATCGGCCTGCAGGTCATCGACCCGGGCAGGCCGCCATTTCCGGTGCTCCGGGAGGCGCCCTCCCGCTGGCCGGGTCCGCCCCCGCCTGACGAGCCGGACGACGCCCAGCTCGAGAGGTGGGCGGCGCGGGGGAGGGTGCTCTCGACCCTCCTCTTCTGGACCGGGATGGCGAGGGAGCTGGAGAACCTCCACGCGCTGGCGGACATCCTCAGCCTCACCGGCATGGCCGGTGGCCTGATCCTCACCACCGAGAGCTTCGCCTACATGCCCCGCCCTCCTCTCACCCTCACCCAGCATCCACTCGCCGCCGGAGGGCTGGCGCCCGGTGTGGAGCTGCTCCTGGCCTGTTCCGGCGGCGGAGTGCTCCTCGAGTCGGAGGCGCCGGCCGGCCGGTTCGCCGATGCCCTGAGCAGATCCGTCGACGAGCTGGCGGTCCGCCTGGGCGGCCGGGATCGGGTGCCGCGGGGGTGGTGGCCGCTGATGGACGCGCCGCTCATCCCGCAGCCGCCACGGCGGCTGGTCACCCACCCGGAGGCGCCGTATCTCCGCGTCCGGTACCGGCCACACCCACCCGAGGCAGCCGGCGACGGCGAGGAGGGTCCGGGTGGACGCGCCCGGCGGTCGCCGCGAGCCCTGGTCCGCGAGTCGCCACTGGGCGCTTTCTTCGAGCCGGCACGCCCCTTCAGCGACTTCCGACCAGGGGCCCCGGGGCGAGCCATCCTGGAGGCGGTCCGAGACGCGGGTTTCGAGTACGCGTTCACGGCGTCCGGCTTTTCCGGACCTCCGCGCGCGGTGGTGGACGTCCCCGGCCTGGTCGCTCTCACCTACACCGCCGGCCGCTGGGACGGGTGGTCCCCCTTCATCACCGTCAACGGCCTCTCCGACCTGCGCAGGGCGGAGCGGCGGCTGCTCCGCGGGGGGCGCCCGGGCTGGCTGGCCGGCACCCTCGACACCTGTCTCTGGGCGTTCACTGGTGAGGTCTGGGATCGCGGCCGCGAGCTCTACGCAATCTGCCGCTGGATGGCGGAGGGGGGATCGTCGGGGCGCCTCGTCAATGTCACCCCGCGCACAGCGGCGCGCTACGCGCGGCTCCTGGCCGACCGCGGCCTGGTCGACGCCCTCCCGTCCTCCTGACGTTCGACGCTTTGCGCTGACGTTCGACGGACCTGCCCGGTTGCCCGAGGGCACCGCCCCGGACGGCGTCCAGCCTGTCCCATGCGGCGTCGCGGCTGCCCATGGAAGTGAGGGGCACGGGGACCGAGAATCAACCCATGGCCGTCACGGCTGAATCACGGAGCACGGCTGCGGAGAAGTTCCATCCCCCCCATACGGAGCATCTTCCGCGCTGCCGGCGCCTCCTGGTTGTCGTGTACGGCCATCTCAGCGACACCATGGCCGCGACCCCGGCCCTGCGCAGCCTCCGGGCCGCGCTCCCCGCGGCGCGGATAGATGTCCTCGCCCTCACCTGCGCCCACCCCATCCTCCAGGGCTGCCCGTACGTGGACAGTGTNNCGACTTCCGCAGAAAGGGGGCGCCGGCGGCGCGCCTGGAGAAGGCCGCCGTGATCGCCGCCCTGGGGGCGAGACTGCGCCGGCGCGGGTACGACGCCACGCTCGTGCTGCACAACGGCACGGGAGCGATGCGCCGTCTCGCTCGTATGGTCGGATCACCGGTCCGCGCCGGGCTCTCGACCGGCGAGGACGGGTATACCCACCCCAGCCCGCCGGCCTCGGCAGCCGAGTCCGCGCGGGAGGAGAACAGCCGGATCCTCGCGGCCTTCGGCGTCCAGGATGACGGCGGCCCGGTGGATCTCTGGACCGGGCCCGAGGATCGCAGTGCCGCCCGGAGGTTGACCGGCGGCGGCGAGGGCCCACTCGTCGGCATCCACGCGGGCGCGGACTGGTCGTGCCAGCAATGGCTCCCCGAGCGCTTCGCCGAGGTGGCCTCCACCCTGCAGCGAGAGACGGGCGCCCGGATCGTGCTGACCGGCTCGAGCAGCGAGTCGTGGCTCGAAGAGGAGATCGCGGAGGGGATGGACAGGCCGCCGATCCGTGCGGTGGGCCGGACCTACTTCGGCGAGCTGGTCGAGGTGATCCGCGGGCTCGACCTGCTCATCTGCGTCAGCAGCGCCGCGTCCTCCGTCGCGGCCGTCACCGGGACCCCCAGCATCGTGCTCCTCGGCCCCGAGGACGGACGCTTCACCGGGATGGCGCCGAGCCCTCGCCGGAAGGTCCTGCAGCCCGGAGGTGCGCGCCTCGCCGGAAGCTGGTGCCCGCTGAGCCGCTGGGGCGTGCTCTCGGGCTGCGAGTCGCCCGCCTGCCGCGGCGTGGGTGGCCTGGCCGAGCTGGAGCCCGGCACCGTCATCGGCGCCGCCCTGGAGCTGCTCGGCTCGCCGGTCGTCCAGCGCGCTCACGCGGGCTGAGCCTGCCCACCTGCGGCGCGACGGTTGACAGGGGCGGGTAGCAGGCCCTGTTAGAGCCGGCCGCACGCCGCCAGGACGAGGTCGGNNCAGGTCGTTGGGGTGCGTCGTGTCGGAGATGCCCCAGGGTGTCCGCCGTCCGGCGGGCCCGCGGGACCCCGGCGTCTCGTACACCGGAGACAGGGCGATGAAGGCCCCACCCCGGCGCTGGCAGGCATCGGAGATCGCGTCGTCGTATGCGGCCAGTTCCGCGCCGCCCTCCGCCCGTCCGTCTACCTCGGCTCCGCCATCCGCCGGCCCCCAGATGCCGAGGCAGACGGGTACCGCACCCGCCTCGGTGAGGCGGTCGAGGAGCCGCGCATAGTCGGCGCTGAAGCGCTCCAGGCGCGTCGGTCGCCAGCGGCCGAGGGGCACGTAGCCAAGCCAGTCATTGCTGCCGAGTTCGACCACGACGAGACGCCGTGCCGGGGGAAGCCGCCGTTCCAGGAAGTCCCGAAGGCGGCCGCCGGAGATGGCCTGGATCCCGCAGCTGCGCGGGCTGGACGGATCGCCGCCCAGCGCACGGAGCAAGCGCGCTCCGCAGCCGCGATCGAGTTCGGAGGCGTGCTCACCGACACACAGGCTGTCTCCCACCACAAGCACCTCGAAGCCTGTGACATCCCGTGTGAACACCTTGGGGAGACGCACCATCACGAGCCGCCGGTAGGCGGCGGTCAATATGCGCCGCGGCCCGAGACGACGGCCCGGAGGGTCTTCCACATCACCGCCGCATCGAGAAAGACGGACCAGTTCTCGACATACTGGAGGTCGAGTCTGACGGTCTCATCCCAGGAGAGGTCGGAGCGGCCGCTCACCTGCCAGAGCCCGGTGATGCCGGGCCGGACCAGGAGGCGACGCCGGCGCAGATCACCCGGGTATCGGTCCACCTCGGAGGCGAGCGGCGGGCGGGGACCGATCACGGACATCGTCCCGGTCATGACGTTCCAGAGCTGAGGCAGCTCGTCGAGAGAGTAGCGGCGCAGGAACCGGCCAACCGGGGTGACCCGCGGGTCGCGGCGCATCTTGAAGAGCGGGCCGTCGTGCTCGTTGAGCTCGGCGAGGGTCGCCAGGTCCCGGTCGGCGCCCTCGTACATGGTCCGGAATTTGAGCAGGGTGAACTCCCTTCCATTGAGCCCGACACGGGACTGGCGGTAGAGAACCGGCCCGGGGCTGCTGAGCCGGACAGCCAGCGCGATGGCGGCGAAGAGAGGGCTGAGGACCACGCTGCCCGCGGCCGCGAAGAGGCGGTCGAGCACCGACTTGAGCCACCAGGTGGGACCGTGCAACCCGGGAGCCTGGACGTCGAGGAGAGGAAGCCCGCCGATCGGTCGGATGACCAGCCGGGGGCCGGCCAGCTCGGTGCCCCCGGGCGCCACCAGGAGGCGAATCCCGGTGCCCTCCAGGTCCCAGGAGAGCCGGCGCAGCTCGAGCCCGCTGAGGAGCCCCGAACCGGCGACGACCACGGTGTCGGCGGCCGCGCTCCGCGCCTCCTCGAGGATCTCGGTGATGGAGCTCCGGTGCAGGGCATACGGTTCCCCGGCCGAGCCGTCGGTGCCCTCGGCGAGGCAGACGCCGACGACCCTCAACCCGGACTGGGGAAGGCGGCCGATGTGGTCGACCAATCCGCGCACCTCGTCGCCGGAGCCGATGACGAAGGCGCGGTGGATGGAGCCGCCCACCCGGATGCGCCGGTGCAGGAGAAGACGGCCGGTGAGGTGTGCGGCGAGGCTCAGACCGACCATGGCCGACACCCCGACGGCGGCGACCTGCCGGGAGATGTCGCTGTGGCTGACGTAGGAGAGTACGACCAGCAACGCGAGCATCCAGAGCCCGCCGTTGGCGATCCGGCCGAACTCGGAGGTGCCGTGGGAGAGGCGGTGATCATCGTAGGTGCCGTTGACGGCGAGCATCGCCGGCCAGGCGAGCGGGGCGATGACGATCAGGGCCACATACGTGGGGCTCGGGCCGAGAGGCTGGGTAACCCCGAAGCGTTCGACCACCGCGAGCAGGGCCGCCACCGAGCCGATCAGGACGTCGGCGACGAGCAGGCCGCCCCGCCAGAGGAGGGACGAGATCTGCCTGCCCCGTTCATGGTCCACCGAGGGCACCACCCTCAGGCGGAGAGCGTGCGTGGTGATGGGGACGGCTACCCCGGTCAGGTTGACCTCATCACTGATCACGACTCCATCGTGAGGGCCACCGATTCGTGACGCGATGGGTGGTTCCCGCGCCGGCCTGGGCGATTGTCCTTGTCCGGTCGGGCGCCCGCCCCGCTGACCGCCCATGCGGGGTGCCAAGGCTCCCGGGAGACCGCGCCGTGAGCCTCAGGCCGGGGCGCCGGCCGAGCTCGGAGCGGTGGGACGGCTCCGGTGGAGGAAGCGCAGCGGCGCCAGCAACCACGCCTCCGGGCTCCCCGGTTCCGGGGTGACGCGCGACGAGTGGAGGGTGCGCCGCTCCACGGTGATGAAGAGCAGCCAGGCCACGCCCAGGATGGCCGGGATCAGCAGCACGATCTCGGCGAAGACGAGACGCGGCGAGGCTCCAGTCTGGCGCAGCAGGTAGGCGAGTGACACGACGATCGGCTGGTGGGCCAGATAGATGCTGTACGACATCACCCCGAGCGTGACCAGCGGACGCCAGGAGAGGATGCGAGCGATCAGGTTGCCGCCGGAGAGCACGATGCAGAGGAGGAGGAAGAAGATTCCCCCGAAGAGGATGTGCTCCAGCGGGCTGCCCACGGAGAGCACCGCCAGTGGGACGAGGGGCAGGATCGCCCAGCCGAAGGGTGAGGCGATCCGGGAGATGCCGCCCCGGACGTACACGTGAGCGGCGACCATCCCGAAGGCAAACTCCGCCCAGCGGCCCGGGAAGAGATTGGGCAGCACCTCGGTCGCCAGCGGCGAGCCGGCGGCCATCATGTGGTTGTCGACGGCGACCTGGAGGCCGAGGCGGTAGGCGACGTTGACCGCCATCACGGCGAGGACGACCCGGGCGAGGCCCAGACGGCGAACCGCGAAGACGAGGAGCGGCAGCGAGAGGTACAGCTGCCATTCCAGGGCGAGCGACCAGTAGGCGCCGTTCAGGGTGTAGAAGGTGCTCGGGAAGAGCGAGTGGGTCATGGTCAGATGGGTCACGGCCTCCACGGCGAGCTGGGGACCGGTGAGGGGGGCCAGCCCGAGGGGACGCGCGGCGAAGGCGACGAGGAGCAGCACGACGACGAGGGAGACGTAGTAGGCGGGGAGCAGCCGCAGGACGCGGCGGCGGAAGAAGCGGCCGACCCGGAGACGCCCGCCGCCCCTCACTATCGGAAGGTAGAGGCAGAAGCCGCTCAGCACCAGGAAGAGACTGACGCCGGTGGAGCCGCTGCGGACGAGCAGGTCGAGCGGGCCCAGCCGGGCCCCGCTGAAGGCGCGGATGTGGAAGAGGACCACCCAGAGGGCGGCGCAGGCGCGCAGCCCGTCGACCCCGCTCAGCCGGCCACCGCGCGGCTGGGGAGTCGGCGGCGCGGCCGCGTGGGCCTCCTCGACTCCGCTGCCGACGGCGCGTGCCGCGGGGCTCTCCGCGATGCTCACGAGAGCGCCGTACCGCGATCCGGCTCGGCTCCGATCCCGTCACCGCCCGACGTCGAGGGGGCGGGCGGTCCCCCGCCGGCGAGCCGCTGCCAGGCGGCGAGCGGCACCAGGACTCCGAGGAGCCAGATAGCGCAGGTGGCGTAGCGAAGCCCGAGCCGGCGCGGTTCCTGGGCGAGACGGTAAAGCCACTCGAGCCCGCTCCCGCGGGCCCACCGTGGCGCCCGGCGCAGCCTCCCGGCGATGAGGTCGAAGCTGCCGCCCACCCCGATCGCGACCGACGCCGGGAGCCGGTGACGGTTGGCAGCGATCCAGAGATCCTGCTTGGGATGGCCGAAGCCGACCAGCAGGATGTCGGTGCCGGCCTCCGCCACCCGCCGGATGATCTCGTCGTCGGGCATCTCGTCGAGGCTCGCGCGGGGCGGCTCCATGGTGCCCGTCACCAGAAGCCGGGGGTGGCGCCGTCTCAGCTCCGCCGCCGCCTCCTCCGCGACCCCATCCTGGCCTCCAAGAAGGAAGAGCCGGGTACCGCTCCTCGCGGCGCGCCCCGCCAGGGCGGGCACCAGGTCGGAGCCGGCCACACGCCCCGGGATGGGGTGACCGATCAGACGGGAGAGCCAGACCACCGGCGCACCGTCGGCGAGGTTGAGGCCGGCCCCGCGGAGCGCCCTGGCCACCGCTGGCTGGCGCCGTGCCGTGACCATGAACTGGAGGTTCACGGTGCAGACCTGGAGTGGGGGCTCCACGCCGACCGCCGCGAGCAGCCGCCCGATGGCCTCTCCCTCATCCACCGGGTCGATGGGGACCCCGAGGAGGTCGACACGCGTGTCGGAGGTGCTGGTGCCGGAGCCCGAGGGCGGCGGTGGGAGTGCGGCCGGAGCCATCGCGCCGTCGCCCTGGGTGCGGCGCCGGGCCTCCCCGGGTCGCTCGGTCCGCTCCCAGCGCTCCGCGCCGGTGCCGCGGAGCATCCGGCGGTAGGTCCCAAGCTTGGCGACCAGGAAGCGCGGGGTGGAGAGGAGGGCGAAATAGGCCGACGCCGGGGCGCGCGCCGCCCGCAGCCCGACGAGCACGTAGGCGGCGAGGAGTGCCGCGGACGCTCCCCAGGGGATCGCGGCCCAGAGGAAGACGGCGCCGGCCAGACCGGCGGCGAGGCTGGCCGCCCCGCCGAGGAGGAGGAGCAGCAGGAGCAGCCCAAGCGGCGGAACGGCGAGATCGATCACGGCGTCGAGGAGCGCCCAGCGGCCGTGGCGCACCACCGCCCACACCAGCCGGGGCATCCGGGTCCGCAGGACATGGGCACGGCCACCCTCCCAGCGCATCCGCTGGGTGGCGCCGGCACTGCCCAGCCCGGAAGCCGGGCCGCTCACCCCTGCCGCGGGGGCGAAGCGGGGCCGGACTCCGGCCAGGCGCAGGTCCACCGAGTACTCCAAATCCTCGGCGCCGGTGAAGGCATCCCAGGGGAGGCGCTCCAGCAGGGAGCGCCGGAAGAGCATCCCGTTGCCGACCAGGGTGCAGGGCATGCCCAGGAGATCACGCCCGGCGAAGCGGACACGATGGAAGAGGAGGAAGGCCGTCTGGCGGAGTGCGGTCGCCGGGCCGGTACGGTCGTCGAGGACCAGGTACTCGCCCTGGACCGCCTCGGCGCCTGCGGCCATCACGGCCTCCAAACCGGCGATCAGGCCCGGAGCGGCCACCGAGTCGGCGTCAACGACGGCGATCCCGTCAACGGGATCGGGCTCCGCGATCAGCCGGTCCATCGCCCAGCGGAGGGCCCGACCCTTGCCGGGCAGTCCGGGTTCGTCGCGGACCATGACCTCGGCGCCCGCCGATCGGGCGACGAGAGCGGTGTCATCGTCGCAGTTGTCGGCCACGACCACGACGCGGCAGCGCTCCACGGGGTAGCTCTGCGCCGCCAGGGAGGCCAGGCAACGAGGCAGCAGCTCCACCTCGTTGTGCGCCGGTATCAGAACGGCGATGCGGCTGGTGCCGCCGCCTTCGGTGGCGGCGGTGCGATGGCCCAGGGCGGCCACGGCGAGGGCGAGCAGATAGAGGGCGGCCGGCGCCAGCGCTGCGCCCGCGATCACCAGTACCAGCGTCCCTACCAGACGGGCATCCACACCACAACCTCCCGGGAGTCCCCCGGGGCGAGCGTATGGAGGGCCGTCGGATCAGGGAATGGGCCTTCCCGTCGAGCTGGGTCAGAGCGGCACCCGCGGACCGGGCGTGTGCACAGCCGGTGCGGGACTTTCGCCCAGAGCGGGCCCGGACGGGCCCCCGGCTCCGCAGAGCCGGGGGCGGGTCGTCGAGCCGCCGTCGAGGACGGGGCTCAGCAGCGGGTCCACGGTCAGGAGGCGTTCACCGTGACGTCCGCGAAGGAGACGGGTGCATTGACGTCGAAGCCGATGGCACCATGGGAGAAGGTGCCGTCCGTCACGGTCATGATCGACGCGCCGTCGAGTGTCACCGTGAACGTCGAGCCGTCGGCGACGATGGACAGTGCGTGCCATGTGCTGGTGTAGGCGAGGGGCACCTGGTCGAGGACGGTGACGGTGCCGTTCACGATCTTGCCGAACCCAACCCAGCTGCCGCCCACGAAGCAGAAGGCGTAGTGGTCATTGCCGTCGACGTAACGGACGGCGACGCAATCCTCTTCGCTCGCCCAGGCGCTCGGCTGCACCTTGACGCTCAGGGTGTAGTTCGCCCACGTGCTGTTCCCGGCCGACGTGGTCGCGGTCCAGCCGTCGTGGGTGTAGACGTGACCGTAGCTGGAGCCCGAGGCTGTCACGGTCAGCCCGGCATTGGCCCCCTGGACCGCCCATCCCGCGGGGACGCTGCCGGCAGCGTCAGAGGCGAAGCTGTCGGTGTAGAGGAGCGTGCCACTCACCGCGGGCGACGTGCCGAGCGCGGGAGATGGAGTGGGTGTCGCGGTTGGCTTGGGCGCCGCCACCGGCTTGGGCGTCGCGGTGGGCTTGGGCGTCGCGGTCGGCTTGGGCGTCGCGGTCGGCTTGGGCGTCGCGGTCGGCTTCGGCTTGGGCGTGGGCGTCGCCGTCGGCGTGGGCGTCGCCGTCGGGGTAGGGGTCGCCGTCGGTGCCGCGGCTGCGGCGGGCGGCGGGCTCTCGCCCGTCAGCGGGCTCGACGGCAGGCTCAGCAGGTACTGCTGGTAATACGCGCCCTCGCCCGCGTTGGGCGTGCCGCTCCAGTCTGTGACGAGGACGTCGTCGGTGTAGCCCCAGGGGTTCCAGGTCCAGGCCAGGTAGCTCCAGCCGTGGCTGGTGGCGTAGGGCAGGAAGGTGGGAAGGAAGGTGACCGGCGCCGAGGTGCTATCCCCGATCTCACCGACGAGGAACGGGTAGATGGCGGAGATGGGAGCCTGCTGGCTGTCCCAGCACGACGTCGTGGCACAGCTCTCCCCCGGGTAGTCGTGCGCCCCGGCGATCAGCTGCCCGTCGGGGTCGACGGGCGCGTTGGCGAGCCACCCGGAGTCGTCGTTGGCCCAGTCCAGGCCGTTGACCAGGATCGGCTGCGAGGCGCCGGCCGCACGGATGGTGTCGATCAGTGTCTGTACACCGGCGGTATTCCAGGTGTACGTGGTCGTGTAGCCGGTGGTGGAACCGTCAGGTCCGATCTGGCCGGCCGAGATGAATTGATTCAGAGAGCAGCCGTCCAGCCAGCACTGCCAGGCATCCTGGTTGGGGTTGGTGAAGTAGTTGCCGTACAGGAACGGCTCGTTGAAGAGGTCGTAGATGACGGCCGGGTTGGGCTGGAAGGTGGTAGCGACCGACTGCCAGAAGGCCACCGAGTGGTCGGCATCGGGCAGGGGCTGCTGGGCCACCGCGGCGTATGCGCCCGGGGATGTCCAGTGGAGATCGAGGATGGCGACCATGCCGGCCTGGTTGATCAGGCTGACCTCGGTCTCGATCGCCTGCTGGTAGGCGGCGCCGGCGTAGGCGGGGTTGACCCCGTTGATGTTGAGCCAGCAGTCCTCGTTGAGCGGAACCCGGACCACGTTGATGTTCCAGGCCGCCATCGCCTGGTAGGTGCTCAGCTGGTCAAGGGGCTGCCCCCCGTAGATGCTCCAGCCGCGATCGGTCGGCCCACCTCCCTGGTCACAGGCGAACTCGGTTCCGGAGAGGTCGGCCCCGTGCAGGGTCACCGGGCTCCCGGCGCCGTCCACCAACTGATTGCCGGAGACGTGGATCTGGAGCGTCGCCGCGGATGCCAGGTGGAAACCGGCCACCACCGATGCGGGTACCGCAACGGCGGCGACGACCGCGAAACCGAGGAGACGCTTCCACACACTCCGCCGTATCGATCCTCTAAGCGCTGCCATGGAATGTCTCCTCGTGTCGGGGTCGGTCAGCTACTCGCTTTCCCCCCCTCGCGTCGAGGCGCTGGGTCACCGTGGCGCCTGGCCGCCCTGCCGGTCCGCCCCATCGCGAGGCTTGTTGCGCGTGCGTGACGGGTTCACCACAGTTGGAGCTATTTCACGCGACATGAACGTCACCTATTCGAGATGTGGCACCGCGGGCCCGCTGGACCTCCGGTGCGGTCCCGCCAACAGGCCCGAGGGGCTCGCGAGCCGCCGCCGCGGAGGGGCGCGCCCCCGGGCGGTGACCCGCCCGGCGCGCGGGCCAGAGCCCCCGCACACCGGGCTTCCTGCGCCGGTCAGCTCCCTGCGGTACCGTAGGTGGCCGTGTTGGGGAGATCGAGCCCGCCGTCGGCCGCCGATGATTGAGGCTGCCCGTCAGAGCCTGCGCGTCCTGGTCGT
>PLAK01000165.1 GCA_003134115.1 Candidatus Changshengia sp. | reverse complement strand
CCTGGCCGCCTCCACCAGCCTCACGACCCCGGCGGCAGCCGGGCTCGGCGTCTACCAGCACGCTGTGCCCGCCTCGACCGGTGAGGCGTCGCCGGTCGGAGGCGCGGCGGACGTCGAAGCTCCCGGCACCCCGGCCCTCACTCCTGCCCTCTCGCCGTCGGGTCCGGTGGACGCTCCCGCAGACACCACCTCGCCGGCCTCCACCTCCGGCAGCATCGGGCTCTGGGCGGCGGATTGGGGCGGTGCCGCCTCGTCGCGGAGCTCCGCCGGCTGGGAGGCCGCGGCTCAGAACGACAGCATCCTCATCGGCAATGCCAGGACCTACGCGCCCTGGATCTCCAAACTGCACGGCTGGAACTCCAAGGTGATGGTGCTCGTCTACGACCTGGGACCGTACCTGCAGAAGGGCAGCTCCGACTTCGCCACCCTCCAGCAGCAGGACCCCTCCTGGTTCGCCCACGACGCCCACGGAAGCCTCATCAACCTCCGCAGCTTCCCGGGCAACTACCTCATGGACATGGGCAACGCGGGCTATCGAGCATGGCACGCCCAGCAGGTGGCCGCGACGGTCGCGGAATACGGATTCGACGGCGCCATGGACGACTCCATGGGCACAGCTGCGCTCAGCACCGGATACGCGAGCGGCACCCCGATCGACACCGCGACCGGTCAGCCCTACACGGACACGGAGTATCTCGACAACTCGGTGCTGTTCCTCAACGCCGACAAGGCGGCGCTCGGAAACAAATACCTCGCCTTCAACGGCCTGATCAGCGGAACCCAGTACGAGCGCGACACCGACATCCTGGCTACGTCGAACGCCAACGCCGGAATCAGCGAGCTCTTCCTCCGCCAGCCCACCACGCCCATCAGCTCGTTCCCCGCGACCAGCGCGCTGGACGCGACGCTGCAGATGATGAGTGACATGTCAGCCCACGGTAAGGCGCTGCTCGGTTGGACCAAGGTTTGGGTGAGCGCCTCGGGCAGCCAGCTGGCCAAGTGGGAGGACTACGCCCTCGCCGCCTACCTCCTCGGCAAGCAGTCCAACTCGTACTGGGACTTCATGCCGTCGAAGGGCGCCGACAACACCGCGGTGTCGTACTCGAACATGAAGGATCAGCTCGGCGCGCCGGTGGGTGCGTACACCACCCAGGGGTCGATGATGAGCCGCAAGTTCCAGCACGGCTCCGTCTCNNAGATCAACACCAGCACGGACACCGGCACCATCACGGTCACCTGAGGCCAGGCCGGCAGTCAGCCGACCTGGACCGTCGCTGTGTCGCTGGAGAGGTTTACGGTCACTGATCCGTTCTGGAAGGACCGGCTGTACACGGATCCCGACAGCTGATACGGGGCCAGCGGCGCGCCCAGCTGGTCCCTGAGGTTGGAGTACGAGCAGCCGGTGTTGTCAGCGGTCTTCGACGGCATGAAGTCGAGGTAGGAGCCCGACTGCTGGCCGATCAGGTACACGCCGAGGTCGAACTGCTCCCATTGAGCGATCTGCCCGGGCGTCGCCGTCGACCAGATCTTGGTCCAGCCCAGGAAGGCCTTGCCGTGCGCAGCCATGTCGGACATCATCTCCAGGGAATCCTGGACGTCGGTCGCGGAGGGATACGAGGTGGCGGCGGACGTCGGGGAACGCAGGAACAGCTCACTCACGCCGGCGTTCGCGTTGGAGCCGGCCAGCACGTCGCTCTCGCGCTCGTATGTCTGACCATTGATCAGCCCGTTGAAGGCGAGGTAGTCGTTGCCGAGGGCTGCCTTGTCGGCGTTGAGCAGCAGCACGGAGTTCGCGAGGTACGCCGTGGCGATGTACGCCTGGCCCGTGGCGGGGTTGATCGGGATCCCGCTCGCATAGCCCTTACCGAGGGGAGCCGGCCCCATCGAGTCGTCCATCGCCCCGTCGAATCCGTCCTCGGTGACGGTCGCGGCGAGCTGCTCAGCGTGCCAGGCCCGGTAGCCGGGGTTGCTCATCTCCATGAGGTAGTTGCCGGGAAAACCCTTCAGATTGATCAGGTTTCCGCTGGCGTCGTGAGCAAACCAGGCGGGATCCTGAGCGAGGATCGTCGTGAAGTCCGAGCTTCCCTTCTGGAGGTAGGGCCCCAGGTTGTACGCGAGGATGGTCAGGTTCGGGTTCCAGCCGCGCAGCTGCGGGATCCACTTCTTGTAGACGCCGACCTGACCGATGAGGACATCGTCGTTCTGGGCGGCCGCCTCCCACCCTTGGGTGGTCCGCGTCGATGCTGCATTGCCCCAGTCCGCAGCCCAGAGCCCGATGGTGCCGGGTGTGGAGGTGGGTGGGGACGCCGCCAGCACCGGGGAACCCGCGGTCCCGAGAATGCCGGCAAGAGCCATGGCCGCGGCGGAGGCGAGAGAGAGTGTGTGTGGGGTGCGACGCATCTGCGTCCTCCGGTGGTGCGAGTTGCTCTAGCTCGCACTCTGCCGCGATCCGGTAACATCCCAGTGGTCCGGTCGTCACGAAGGCCCTACCCTGATGGCGCTTCTGTTACGACCCCGGTCACCGCGGTGATGCCCCTGGCAGCACCTGACACCGAGTTCGGGGGACGAGCCTCCGCGGCATCGACCGCCCGGAGCGCCGGAAGATGCGGCCCGGAACGTACTGAGGGCCGACGCTCGCCGCCGGCCCTCAGTACGGGCTCAGGGCACCGACCACTGGCTGACCCGGTCGGTGTTCTCCTCGACCACGTACAGCTTGCCGCCGGGCCCGACGGCGAGCCCCTGCGGGGTGCGCATCTTGCCGATCGTGGTACCCGCGCCACCGAAGGTGCCCACGAGGGTCCCGGCGCGCGTGTACTGGGCCACCTCGTTGACGCTGGAGAGCGCCACATAGAGGTAGCCGGAGTCGCCGGCGATGCCGAACACCCCGGCGTTGGGGATCGAGTTGTTGACGTTGAAGTGGCCGAGCTCGGCCCCTCCCGCCGAGAACGCGGCGAAGTGATATACATTCCCCGTCGCGTCGGTGTCAACCCAGACCGATCCGTCGGTGTCCACCCAGATGCCACGGGTGAAACCGAGGTTGTCGGTGCTGCCCATGGTCCCCAGCTCAGTACCAGCACTGCTGAAGGCCACCACGTCCTTGCCGTTGCTATTGGCCACGTACACGGTGCCGTCGGGGGCGCACGCGACTCCGTAAGGATCGGCAAGGCCGCCCGCCGTGGAGTACCAGTCAACCTTCGGACTGCTCGGGCTCACGTTCCAGGCCACCACCATGTTCGAGTCGGTGTTGGCCACCACCAGGTCACCCGTCGACGGGTCGATGCAGATGAGCCGCGGGTAGTTGAACGTGTTGGCGGCCTCTCCGCGCATCCCCCACGCCCGGTCGAAGGCGAAGCTCCCACCGCCACTGGGAGTGAACTCCTCGACCCGCTCGTTGTACGTGTCGCTGACGTACATGTCGCCGGCGCTGTCGAAGGCCACCCCGCGCGGACCGTCGAAGCCGCCGGTGGGGGGCGGCGCGGGCGGGTTGGGCACGGAGAGCTGATAGACACCGCTCTGGTTGAAGACCTCGGCTCGGAAGTCACCGAGGTCGCCGACCCAGACGTTGCCACTGCCGTCGATGGCGATGTCACGGGCGCCGTCCTCGAACTGCCCGTTGCCCGACCCGCAGTCACTCCCGCTGCCGACACCGTTGAAGTTGGTGACGAACGCACCGTAGCTCCCGCTGCTCGGGTTGGCGTTGAACGACTGAACCAGACAGTTCTGACCGTTGGCGACGAAGGCCATGCCGGTGGTGGGATCGATGGCTAGGCCACGCATGTCGAAGGTGGTGGTGACGCCCCCCGGAGGCGCGATGGTCTTCTGAGGCGGCGCGGTCAGGTCCAGACCCTTGCTCGCGTAAAAGATGTCGATCCGGTGGTGACCCTGGTCGGCGACCCAGAGGTTGCCGGCGCTGTCGAAGGCCAGGCTTCGCGTCTGTATGAATGCGTTGGGTGCGGGAGGCGACTCGAACGTCACCGCGTCGGTCCCCGGGTTGAGGACCGCCAGACCCTGATCCGCCGGGCCACCGAACTGGTTGGCGATGTAAATCAGACCGTTGGAACCGACGACGCACTGTGAGGGGTAATCGAAGTTGACCGTGTGGACCGCGTTGGTCGTGCCCCAGCTGGTCACCCAGTTGCCATTGGGGTCGTACTGGACCACGTTGTAGAGGCTCCCCTCGGTCATGTACACGTAGCCCTGGAAGGGACCCCCGCTGTTGTCGACACAGACGCCGAAGGGCTCCTGGTTGGTGTCGTTGCCGAAGCCCTGCTTGCTCTTGGTGAAGACGAAGGGGGTCGCCGCGGTCCCGTTGGCGTTGTAGTGGACGATCCGGAAGTTCCAGTAGTCACCGACCAGCATCGACCCGTCAGGCTCCTCCGCCATCCCCCAGGGGTAGACACCGGCGGCGCCTGCGATCGGCTGGCCCTTGCTGTTGGTCAGGCCCAACGTCGTCCCGGGGGTGCACGCGGTCGGCTTGCACCCCGTCGGGGGCGGCGCCGACGCCCCGAAGGCGCGCGGCGTGGCCCACACGACCAGGATTCCTGCGATCGTGAGCGGCAGCGCCGCCCGGCGTCGCATTCTCAGCATGTCCCACCCCCCAATGCCGCGCAATATCGGGCCCTCTGCGCAGCAACTCCGCTCATTCTAGGGCCAAGGTCTTACGTGAAGCAACAGGCAAGCTCACCTCGGAATCAGGGGACCACCCACTGGCTCACCCGGTCGTTGCTCTCCTCGACCACGTAGAGGTCGCCGTCCGGACCGAACGCCAGGCCCTGCGGGGTTGCCAGCTTGCCGAGTCCCGTGCCGCGGCTCCCGAAGGTACCCACGAGGCAAAGGGCGGCTGTGCACGAGCCGCTCACCGTGGCGGCGCCCTCTCGGACGAATTGACCGACCTCGTTGACGCTGGGAAGCGCGATGTACACGTACCCCGCGTCGCCGGCGATCCCGTAGGTACCGGCGGCACCGGAGGCCACGCCGAGAGAGGCGTCCACGTTCACGGAGCCCAACTCGGCGCCACCCGCGCCCCAGGATGCGAAGTGATACACGGTGTCGTTCTTTCCGGAGGCCGCCCACACCGATCCGTCGCTGTCGACCCAGATGCCCTGGGTGAAGCCGAGCTTGCCCTTGGTCAGCGTCCCCATCGTCCCGAGCTCAGTGCCCGAGGCATTGAAGACGACGATGTTTCCCCCGTTGCTGTTGGCGACGTAGACGTCACCTGTCGACGGGTCGCAGGCCACGCCGTAGGGATCGTCGAGGGTGCCCACCGGCGGGGTCCCACCGGCCGTCTCCCACGGCCCTGTCGGCGTCTGAGCAACCACCGGCGACGCGGCGGCGGGGTTCCAGCCCACGGCCATGTTCGAATCGGTGTTGGCGACGATCAGCGCGCCGGAGGCCCCGTTCTGGAGCGGCGTCAGGGGGTCCCAGCACATGAGACGGGCGTAGTTGAAGTCGCCCGGACCGTCGCCGCGCGTCCCCCACACCTGGTCGAGGGCGTAGGTGTCACCGCCATTGCTCGCCCCGGCGGGAGTGAACTCCTCGATGCGGTAGTTGTAGGTGTCGGTCACGTACATGTCCCCCGAGGCATCGAAGGCAACGCCACGCGGTCCGTTGAACCCGCCGCCCGGCGGCGGCTCTGCGGTGGTGGGAAGGACNNCAGAGAGGGGTGCCCTGCTCGCTGAAGACCTGGGCCCGGAAGTCGCCGAGGTCGCCGACCCAGACGTCGCCCTGGCCGTCGACGGCGATGCCGCGTGCACCATCCTCGAATTGCCCCGGCCCGGTGCCACAGTCGGTGCCTTGGGCAGGCACGCCGTTGAAGTTGAGGATGAAGCTACCGTATGGGTCGCTGGCCGAGCCGATGTCAGCCGGATCGGCGTTGAACTCCTGGACCACGCAGCCCTGGCCGTTGGCCACGAAGGCGAGACCGCTCTTGGGGTCGATGGCCAGGCCGCGCATGTCGAACGTCGCGGTCGTGGTGGTGCAACCGGGACCAGGAGTGCAGAGCGGAGGTGCAATCTCCATGCCGTTGTTCCCGGTCTTCTTGGTGTTCGTGGGCGCGACATCCATGTTCACCAGGCCGCTGCTGTTGGCGTAGAAGACATCGATGCGGCTGTGGCCCTGATCTGCGACCCAGAGGTTGCCCGAGCTGTCGAAGGCGAGCCCGCGCGGCTGGATGAAGGCGTTGGGCGCGGGCGGCGACTCGATGGTCAGTCCGACGATGAAGGCGCTGTTCGATGCCGTGGCGGTCGCCGGCACCGCCAGCACGGCCTGGGTCGGCGAGATGACACTGACGATGGTGTCACCGTCGGGGATGTTCGGCCCGTAGAGGTAGGCCCCGAGGTCGGCGCTGCTGAGATTGATGTCGGGCGCCGAGACGTCGGAGCTCCCCGTGGTGGTGGAGCCATCGGCAGCGGTCGCCGCGTAGCGCAACGGATCGAGGATGACCACCCCCTGCAGAGCCTTGGTGGGCGTGCCCCATTGGTTGGAGATGTAGACGTAGCCGTTGGGGCCCACAGTGCACTCGGAGGGGTACTGAAAGGGCGCCGGCTTGGCGGCGTCGGTGGTCCCCCAGCTGGTCACCCAGCTGCCGCTCGGACTGTATTGGTTCACGTCGTAGAGGCTGCCCTCGGTCTCGTACACATAGCCCTCGAGGGGACCGCCACTGTTGTCGACGCAGATGCCGAAGGGGGCTTGCGTGGTGTCGGCCCCGAAGCCCAGTGTGGTCTGCGAGAAGACGTATGGGCTCGCCGCCGTCGGCGCGCTGGTCGCGGTTTGGTCGTCCTCGTAGTGAACGATCCGGTAGTTCCAGTAGTCACCGGTCAAGATCGAGCCGTCGGGCGCGGTGGCCATCCCCCACGCGTACAGGCCGGCGTTCGCGGGGACGGGGGCATTGATGTTGG
>PLAK01000064.1 GCA_003134115.1 Candidatus Changshengia sp. | reverse complement strand
ATGCGGCCGGGATTGTCCAGCACCCGGACGAGTGGGTGCGACGCCGCGATCTCTCGGCTTCGATCGGTGGAACCGCCGTCGGCAACCAGGATCTCCACGATCGCCGGATACGTCTGGGCCTCAATAGAGCCGAGGCAGGCGGCAAGCTGCCGTTCCTCATCGAGCACGGGTAGGATCACCGAGACGGTCGGAAACGGCCCCGCGTGAGAGGGACCGTCAGGGGCGGCGGTCGAGGTGAGACTGCGCCGGGTCATCTTCCACTCAGGGAGAGGACGGCCATCACCGTCCGGGCCATGATGATCAGGTCGAGGCTGAGCGACTGGTGCTTGACGTAGTAGAGGTCGTAGCTGAGCTTCACACGGGCGTCGTCGACGCTGCTCCCGTAGCCGGAGTTCACCTGGGCCCATCCGGTCAGTCCCGGACGGACCGTGAGCCGGGTGTTGTAGAAGTCGATCTCGGAGCGAAGCTGTTCGACGTACTGGGGCTGTTCGGGACGCGGTCCGATCAGTGACATCTGCCCGCGGAAGACGGCCCAGCTCTGGGGGAGCTCGTCGATGTGAAGCCGCCGCAGGAGTCGGCCTGCCACGGTGATCCGGCGGTCACCCGCCTCGGTCCAGGTGGTCCGATCATCGCTGCGTGGGCGCATCGTCCGCAGCTTCACCACGGTGAAGGGTCGACCGTGCTTGCCGACGCGGACCTGGCGGTGGAGGACCGGACCACCGTCCAGCTTGATGATGGCGGACAGCGGCAGGATGACCACCCCGAGGACGACCAGCGCGGCGCTCGCCACCGTGACGTCGAGGGCACGTTTGATGGCGGCGTAGGTGTGCGACGTCTGGCTTCGCATCGGCAGCCCGAGCAGCCATGTGTGGCCGAGCTGATCCAGGAGCAGACGACCGGTCAACTCTTCGTAGAGGTCAGCCAGCGACCGCACCCTGAGGCCCGCGTCGTGGCAGGCGAGAAGGGCACGGAAGAGGTCGCGGTCGATGTCGTCACGGAGGCCCAGGACGACCTCACCGACGTCTCGCTGCTGGACGACGTCACAGAGCTTCTNNCCGTACAGGAGGCGTTCGCCCATCACCAGCACCCAAGCGAGCGGCGCCCAGATGACGATGGTGGGTCGGGTGATCTGGTAGGGGACGATCAGGAAGAACACGAGCAGTCCGATCAGGGAGATGCCCAGCGCCGTCGACACGCGCGGAAGCGTCAGTCGCATCGAGCTGGCCGCCCTGACGTTCCAGGCGTCGACGATGGTCGCGGAGACCACCCACAGTCCGAGGGCGACGAGGGTTCCCAGACGCGGCACGGAGAAACCCACGTGCCGGACCTGGGCTGTCCAGAGATTGAAGGCGAGAACGAAGGCGAGCGAAACCGCCAGGGCGTCGAAGCCCATCAGCAGCAGCCGCCGCTCGTGGATCGACAGCCCGCGCCGCCGCGTCGCGGGCACGCTCAGCGTGAGAGGAGCCTGCTCCACGGGCTGACCCTACCAGCCGCCCGGGGACTCCCGGTGATCCGGCGGCGACATGGTGTTGACAGGATCGCGACGGCCCGCCCGGGCATCCGTCACGGTCGGCCGGCGAGACGCGATCGTCAGCCGGTGACGAGGAATCCCGCGGCTCCGGAGGTCGCCCCGGCAACCAGGTGCACCCCCGGGATCGCTGCGATGCACACCGCATTCCAGTGATGGGGGCCGGTCGCCCCCGCTTCGGAGCCGACGAACACGGCCCGGACGCCGCTCAGAGCGGCCCGAGCGCCCGAGGGGTCGGAGCACGCGCCTGCGAGGGCCACCAGTCGCCAGTCGTCGGGGAAGGATTCGGCATAGCCGCGGGGCTCGACCTCCACGTCATCGGTCAGTGCCGTGATCCACTGCCCGGAGTCCTCCACCCCGTCATTGAGGACGAGCGAGCCCGGTGAAAGCTTGGCGGCGAGCTCATCAATCACGGTCACGTCCTGAGCGGGGACATGCGGCGACATCGCGAGTATCGCGGACAGCATGTCGGAGGTGCGGGACGCACCGAGGACCAGTCCGCAGACCGCAAGGACGCCCAACGCCGCGGCCGACCAGGCGGGCATGCCCCGGGAGCGCTCCGGGCTGCGCTGGACGGCGCGGCGGGACAGCAGGTCCACCAGCCCCACGGTTCCGATGGCCGCGATCAGCGGAACGACGAAGTACTCGAGTCCGTACAACCTGTCGAGGACGGTCCACGGGTACAGCCTCACCCAGAGGGGGTGAAGCCACTGGGGACCGGCGATGTCCGCGACACAGATCGCGGGAATCGCCAGCGATCCGAGGAGCCAGCGCCAGCGCCGCGTCAACACCACGGTGACGGCTCCGGCGCACAGGAGGATTCCGCAGATGAGGGAGAGGTCCAGATTGATGAACGGCGTGAGAGCGCCTATACCCGCGCCGCGCTGCTCGGCGATGTAGTCCACCGACTCGGTCGGCCCGGACCGAGAGGAAAGATGGGCCAGCGGAAGGGATGGGGCGCGGGTCAGGACGTAGCCGGCGCCCACTGCGATCACGACTGACGCCAGCGCAATGGCGGCGCCACCAAACGCTGCTCGCCTGCGCGTCAGGAGGATCGCGAGCCAGAGGAATGCCCCGACGGCAATGGCGGTGGGGATCTCCAGGCCGTGGATCGACCACATGGCCAGGACGGCGGCGCCCGCCATCACCGCGCTGCTGACCACCGCCTTCCCCTCCAGGCAGCGGGTCACGGCCAGGATCAGGGGCACGACGAGCGTGGAGTCGACGAGATAGGGGTAGTCACCGTAGCCGACGGGCCAGGCCGGGAAGATCAGACCAAGGCTGAGCACCGCCGACACTGCTGCCACACGCCGATCCTGGGTGACGTGATGCGCGAGCACGGCGACACCGAGTGGCAGAGCCAGGAGACTGACCAGGGCCAGGGGAAGCATGGCCTGCGCCGGACCGCCGGCACCGAGCTCGGAAGCCAGGGCATCGGTGGCCTCGAAGGCCGCCTGGGTGCGCACGAAACCGGATCCGTCGGCAGGAATTGGAACCACGGGGAGGACGTCACGGTCCTGAACGATGGTCGCGGCAACGGCGGCGTGGAGAGAGGGGTCGTTGGCCGGCGGGAGCACATCGCCGCTCATCGCGGCCGCGGTGATGCCGACCAGCACTGTTCCGGTGGCCAGGGCAACCGCCACGACCGCCCAACCCGCTCCGTCAACCGGCTTGCCATGCCGGCTGCTCATGAGCCTGCGGCCGACCGCAGCCCCGAGTAGCACGACCAGGATCGGAACCACGGTGGGCGGATAGAAGGGCAGACCGAGGAGGAGGAGGAGGAGTCCGATGACTCCGATGCAACCCACCGACAAACCCGGCGCGGCCGCCAGGCGCTCGGGCCACGAGAGACGGGGGGCGATCAGGGTCGCCAGGGCCAATCCGGGGACGGCTCCGAGAAGGAGGATCAGGGGAAGTGCACGGAAGAAAGCGGCTAGCGGCACTCGGCGGATTCTCGGAGGCCCCGCCGGCGATCGGCTGGTGCGAGCCCCTTTCTCTCCACGCTGTAACGAAGATGTGATGGCCGTCACCGAGTCGTCAAGGTTCGCGCAATGTGATGAGACGGCCCGCCTCGGCCTCGTATCGTCGGGCACCGTGACCAGCAAGCGATCCGGGCCGCTGGAGGCGGCCACCCTCTGCGGGGCGAT
>PLAK01000143.1 GCA_003134115.1 Candidatus Changshengia sp. | reverse complement strand
CTCTCCGCCGTGCACGTCGCGCCGGCGTCGAGCGCCGAGGTTCCTGACGAGGATGAGGTGCGCTTGGTCGTGCTAGGCGTAGACGCCGCTCATGGCCGCGCAGAGGACTCCGTTGCCCTGCGCGTGGCCAGAGATATACTCGAGCACCGCGGTCCGGCCCAGCGCCTCTACCGGAACATGCTTATGTTCGTGGCCGCCGACCGTCAACGGCTCGATGAACTGCTCCTAGCAGCCGCTGAGTACCTCGCTTGGAAGTCGATCGCCGCTGAGAAGGTGGAGCTGAACCTCACTCCCTTTCAGCAGGGTCAGGTGGAGACGAAGCTGCGCCACGCCGACGAGACGGTGGACCTCCGCCTCGCCGAGGCCTACCACTGGCTCCTCGTGCCGATGCAGCCGGAGGCTGCCGGTGCTGTCGACTTCGACGTGGTGCGGCTCAACGGTGTGGGGAGCCTCGCAAAGCGCGTGTCCGACAAGCTGGTCCGGGACAATCACCTCAACCTCGTCTATACGCCCGTTCTGCTCCGCCTCCAGCTCGACCGCATCCCCCTCTGGCCGGACGGTCACATCCGCGTAGCCGATCTCTGGGAGAACCTCGCCCGCTATCCGTATCTTCCGCGGCTTCGGGATCGCGCGGTCCTGGAAAGGACGGTCGCTGACGGTCCGCGACAGTTGCTCTGGGAAAGCGAGGGATTCGCCGTCGCGGATGGACTCGATGAAAGCACCGGTCGCTACCTCGGCCTTGTCTGCGGCGGGGCTATGGGACGGCCGGCGGGCGATTCGACCGGCACGACCCTCTTGGTCACTCCCGAGGTTGCCCTTCGCCAAGCCAAGGCGGACGCGCCATTAGCGACTGCGGCCGAGCCGTCTGGATTCACCCCGGAAGGGGCCCTGAGGATCCAAGACGCGGACGCGGCCAGTCCGATTGCGATACCCGCGCAACGCCTGCGCCGCTTCCATGGGACCGCTCAGCTCGATCCTCAGCGCGTGAACCGCGATGTCGCCAGGCTGACCCAGGAGTTGATCGAACACCTCACGAGTCTCGTCAGCACGGATGTCGAGGTCACCATGGAAATCCAGGCCTCCAACCCCGATGGTTTCCCCGAGGACGTGGTCCGGACCGTTAGCGAGAACGCCCATGCGCTCCATCTCGCCTCCCACGGCTTCGAGGAACGGTAGGAGATCAGGAAGGCCCCCCCCATGTCACGACGTCAGGTGAGGCGCTCCTTTCTGTCGGGCCGTACGGATGTTGGTATCGGCGGCAGTTCGATGCCACTTGATGATCATCCTGGGTACCTCGGGCTCACGAGCGAGGGGGTCATCGCTATTCACGCTGACTGGCCCATATACCCCATCGAGCATGGCTTGGGGGCGACGGTCACTTCGCTCGGGGCCTTCCTGCGGATTTCGGGTGAAACCGATCACCCGTTTCGGTTGAATCCGACCACCTGTTTCGGCGGAATCCGACCAGGCATTTCGGTTGAATCCGATCACCTGTTTCGGTGAATCCGACCACCTGACGGAGCTGTCACCGGAGCGGCAGCGCGGTCAGGAACCTTCCCCTGTGCTCACCTCCTTCAGGAANNGGGCGATGGTCATCGGGCCGTGGAGGGCCTCCCAGCGGGTCGCTGTCCGGCGGGCACCGCATCGACTGGAGCAGCTGAACCGTCTGAGGCGGTGAGCTGCGGCTCGGAGGGGTCGTGACGTCGTCGCAGCGAGTCGCCGTGGAGCTCGACGCGGTGGGCGTTGTGGAGCAGCCGGTCGAGGGTGGCGTCGGCGAGGGTGGGCTCCCCCAGGGCGTCGTGCCAGCCGGCGATGGGCAGTTGGCTGGTGACGATGGTGGAGCGGCGCTGGTTGCGGTCCTCGATGACCTCGAGCAGGTCCGCCGCCTGGTCGGTCGTCAGCGGCCGCAGGGCGAGATCGTCGAGGACCAGGACGTCGACCTTGGCAAGGGCGGCGAGCAGACGTGACCAGCGCCCGTCCAGGCGGGCCAGGGCCAGGTCGGAGAGCAGCCGCGGCACCCGGTGATAGAGGGCGGTGCGGCCGGCACGGATGGCAGCCTGGGCCAGAGCGCAGGCGAGGAACGACTTCCCGCAGCCGGTGGGTCCGACGATGAGGACGTTCTGGTGCCCGTCCACCCACTGGGCGCCGGCCAGGCTGAGCATCTGAGAACGGTCGAGACCGCGCGGGTGGCGGAAGTCGATGTCCTCGACGCAGGCCGTGGAGCGCAGCTTGGCGACCTTGAGGTTGCGCTCGACGCGTCGGTTGTCGCGGTCCTGGGCCTCGCGGTCGACGAGCAGCCCCAGCCGCTCCTCGAAGCTGAGCGCCTGGTACTCGGTGCCCTCCAGCTGCTCGCTGAGGGCGCGGGCCATGCCCATCAGGTTCAGGGTGTGGAGCTTGTCCAGGGTCGGGGTGATGAGCATGGTGAGCCTCCTCGTCACTGGTAGTAGGCGGGGCCGCGGACGTTGGCGTGGTGACCGTGGCCATTGCTGCTGGGGGGCGGGAATGCGGGCTGGCGGTCGAGACCGGTGCGCAGGATGGAGTCGACGCTGCGGTAGCTGAAGGCCCCGATCGCCACCGCCCGGGCGCAGGCCGCCTCCAGCCGCTCGGGGCCGTAGCGCTTGCCCAGGCGCAGCACCCCCAGGCAAGAGCGGAAGCCCTGCTCGGGATGGGGCCGCGAGCGCAGGATGCCGGCCGCCAGCACCGCCGTCTGCGGGCCCGTCTGCTCCGCCCAGCGCTCAATCCGGCTCGGCGTCCACTCCAGGTGGCGGCGGTGGGAGGCGGGCATGTGCTCCACCACCGTCGTGAAGCCGCCGCGCCGAAAGCTGCGCGGATGGCTGGCCACCCGCCGGCCCCGGACGAACATCTCGACCGTCGACGCCGTCAGCCGGGCCTCGTACAGCTGACCGACGAGCTGGTACGGGACCGAGTAGTAGTGGCGGTCGACCTCGACGTGGTAATCGATGTTGACCTTGCCCCGCTTCCAGATCCCGTACTCATAGGGGCGCTCCGGCAGCGGCCGCAGCGCCGGCTTGTCGAGTTCCTCGAAGAGGCTGCGACGAC
>PLAK01000001.1 GCA_003134115.1 Candidatus Changshengia sp. | reverse complement strand
TTGACAAACCATAGAAGCATCAGTTTTGGTGCTCCTTGATCTTGACAGTTTGGTGCACCCTCACAATAATTGCCGGTGGCGATGAGCGAACCGACGATCAGTCGCAAGCCGGCACCGTTCCGCGCGCCGCGTGGGAACCCATGGATTGCGCGCGGGGCTGGACTGGCGGCCATCCTGGCTGCGGCAGCCATGCTCGTGGCCCTTTTCCAGCCCTTCGTCAGCCAGATCTGCACCGGTTGCTCGGCCNNGGATATCTGATCGGCGTCGGAGGTCGCTGGACGGCCGGTATCAACGGCCTCCTCTCGCTCGCTGCCCTGGCGCTGGCCATCTTCGAGGGTGTCGAGGCTTTCCCCCGGGTGCTCGGCGCCGAGGAACTGCCGCTGGGAATGACCTCGGTCTCGGTCTCGCACATGCTGGACCTCGGCTATTATCTCTTCCTCGGAGGAGCGGCGTTGGCGGTCCTCGCGGCTGCGACGATGCTGCTGGTCCGTCGCGGAGTGGGCCTCGTGGTCAGCCCGCGGGCGTTGGGGACCGCGCGGCTGGCGGCGGCCGCAGGGTGGGCGTGCCTGGCGGCGCTCGCGGTCGCCTTCGCCGGCGTCTTCCTGCCCTTTGCCCAGCTGGCGTGCGGCTTCGGCTGCCCGGACGGAGTGTCGAAGCCGGGGTCATGGTCGGCCGCTCTGATCGGTGGCCCTGGCGGCTGGGCGGCCCTCGCTCTCCTGGCAGGCGCGACCGTCGCCACCGCCCTCTGGCTGGTCCGCCGGACGAGGACGAGCGGCTGGCCGCTCGCGACGCTAGTCCTCTCCCTGGCGCTCCTAGCCCTCGTCAACCTCGAGGTGGCCAACGCCGGGAGATGGGTGCTGGCATGGCCCTTCTCGATCCGAACGGCCCCGGTTCAGGGCTTCGGCCTTCTCCAGGGAGGATCGTCAGCGGCGCTCCTCCTCGCCATCCTCATGGTGACCTGTGTGCACCGGCAGGAGGCGCCTTCCGCCAGGATCGCCGCCGCCGAGAGCGTGGCCGTCCACGCTACCTGATCACGGCTGCGGCCGGCAAGGCAGGGCTCAGCCGGCTGCGATAACGCGCCTGGGGGGTGGAGCCGCCGCGGCGCGACGGCGTTGGTGGTAAGCATCGGGCAGCCCAGCCGCTGAGCGACAGCCACGGAGAGGGCGCCGAGGACCCGCAGTATGTCGCGGAAACTATTGGAGCTCCGCCCGGTCGTGTGGCGGGCAGTTCCCCATGCGCTACGCGACCTGATCTGCTACCCCAACGAGCGACCGAGACGGGTGCGCGATGCGCGCCCACGAGCCGGCGATGACGGTCATCGCCGGCTCGCTCACCTTTCAGTTCGCGACGCGACACCTCGCGGGCGCGAGCATAGTTTCCTTGTTCAGAGCCCTCTGGCACCTTCTATGTACACGCCTGCCAGTAGCTGTTGAAATAGGTACCTCCCGATTGCAAGCCCGACGTTGTCGCCAGGATATCGCCGTTCAGCGGGTTCTGCAGAGTTAGGTTAGTGTGAGGGTAGTCAGTCAGCGGATTCTGCTGAGATGCTGATCCCACGTAGTCCCAGTACACCGTTCCGAAATTGGGAAGCCACGGCCCGCTTACACTCTTGGTGTCGTTGCCCTCGGCGATGAAGTCGGTCGTTGAGCCGTTGTAGGTGTAGTCCTCTGCGTACGTCACATAGCCAGAGCCCGTGTGGTCGTTGACGGTGACGTACGTGTAGCCGTACCAACCTTTCGCGCTGATGTACCCATAGCTCACGTCGACGGTAAAGGGATAGCCAGGCGACCCGCTCAGGGGTAGTGCAATGGGACCCCCCTGATCAGTTTGCTCGTACCAGGCTTGGTCCTCGCCGAACCCCGAGTACTGCCCCATCGCGAGGCCGGCCTGCCCAAGATCCATGTTGTTCCATCCGCCTAGTCCAACCCAGAAACCTCCCGACACGTTGGGAAGGCACGAGCAGCCGCCTTGGTTCCCGACCGTGAACTCTCCCCACGCGTAATGGAAATAGCCGGCAGATTCCTGATCAATGTAACCCGACCATGGTGCCGTGCACTGGGTGCCAGAGGGACAGGTCTTACTCACGAACTTCGTCGTCGTGGACGCAAGGAGCGCGGACGGAGGCTGGCCGAAATGCACGTTGTCGAACGTCGAAACCCAACTCGCGCGCGCGTTCGCATTGGAAACGGGAGGCTCCGCGGGCAGGCCGTACTCAGCGAGTTGCGAGGCGCTTGCGGTGGATGGATCGAAGTTTGCCGGGAAGCTAACTATCGCGAGGTCGCCGGCCGGCCTGGAATACGTTACCAACTCGCCGCCCCCAGCCATGGGCGTTGTAGAGGAGGCAGGGATAGCAACCAGACCGCACGCCGCTTGCTCTGCGGTTGACGCCGTGTACGGGTTCCATTGCGAGTCACTCGACGACTCACAAGGGGCCGCTGCCCCGGCCGGGATCGCAGCCGATGGCGACACAAGGAACAGAGCTATCGCCCCGCCAGAAATGAGACCCCAGATTCGCTTCATTTGTCCGTATCCCTCCGTGAGAATGGGCACCCACATCCGCGTGAGCGGAGGTCGTGTGTGCACTCGGTCGGTCAAACTCCCCATCTCGTGCCTTCAGGGTCTGTCACCTCATCGCACGCCCTCCATGAGCGTGAGGGTTCCACCACGGCCAACCTGGCTAGGAGCAACCATGAAGGGCAGGAAGAAGCACGCGCCGGAGCAGCTCGTCCGGACGCTGTGGGAGGGGAGGATGGCTGGTCGCCGAGGCCAAGGCGGACGTTATTCGCTGGGACAAGCGCAATCCGGGAGCGCAGTCGATAGGCTCTTCGAGGCCTCCCTGTTATGCACGGCTCACGTCCCTCGCTCGGTGCGCTGAATTGACCTGAAGCCGCGGCCCTCCCCCGAAGGCTTGCGATCCCTTCCGGCGGATTGTGCCAGCTGCCTCCGAGGGTCCGCAACCGGGCCCCTGAGGCCTCCAGTCCTTCAGGGGGTACGCAGGAGGTGGAGACGATCCTCTCCGGTACGGCCCCCCCTCCTCACGTGACGGAACAGAGCGGCGCGATCACCAAGAGACCGAAGACAAGAGTGAGGATCGACTGCGGACTGCCCCTGCAGTGTTGGGCGGTAACCCATGTGTCGGCTGACGTGACGTGTGCTGAACCCACGCAGCTCCTCGGGCCGACCACGGAATCGCAGTAACATGCGCCCATCAGGCGCCCTGGAAACAAAGAGCGTCCCCAAGAGCTCTGGCCTGCCTCTCTCGCGAATGCCAGGGGGATCATGCTCATCCTCGGTCACGTCCTCGCGAGTCTATGAGTGGGTCGGCGGGCGCACCGCTCGCCGACCGCACCTAATTCACCCGTGGCCAACCCCCCGGAAGCCGAGGATCCGGCGACCCCCGTCCGCGCCTACCAGGGACTGCGCGCGTCTCAAGTTTGCGCGGTCCAGGTCAATC
>PLAK01000149.1 GCA_003134115.1 Candidatus Changshengia sp. | reverse complement strand
AGTTGGGGCAGTTGGTCGGGAGCGGGAGGCAGATGCCCCCAGCACTCGAACACTGGCCCTCCTCCGAGAGCACGGCAACCCCGACGTCAGACGCATGCTCGACGGCGGCCCGGCCATAGAGGAAGAAGCCGGCGTTGACGATGGAGAAGACCAGGAAGAAGAAGAGGCCGCCCACGAGGGCGAACTCCACGGCGCCCTGTCCCGACTGACCGGGGCGCTTCCCCCTACGCTGGGGCTGGGCGATCCACCGCACTCTTGCCTGTCCTCACTCCGGGGCGAGACGACACGCGCACCTGGTGGCGCGAACCCGAATGGTACCGAATGACGCGGTTGGCGTATCAGACGTCGCTGATCTGTTACGAAAATGTGGAGATGGGCTGCTCGTGGGGGCTCCGGCGTCATGCGCGCCTTCCCGGACCCCGCTCGTCTTAGAGTTTGCCAGGATGCCCGACGTGGCCGACGCCAAGGGCCGGCAGATGGGCCGGATCGTGAAGCTTCCGACCGCCTGCGAGCCGGAGACCCCGGTCGCGGGACTTCTCGGGGTGGGACCGGCCCGGGGGCAGCGGCTCCTCCGGCTGGGGATCGCCACCGTCTCCGATCTGCTCCTGCACCTGCCCCGCCGCTACGAGGACACCCGCAGCCTGGTGCCGCTCCGCGAGTTGCGCCCCGGGCTGGTGCAGACGTCCCGGGTGCGGGTCCGGGAGGTGCGCGCCCACCCCAGCCCGCAGCGGCGGATGCCGCTGGTGGAGGCCAGCCTGGAGGACGGGAGCACCCGGGTCGGCGCCATCTGGTTCAATCAGCCGTATCTCGCCAACCAACTGCACGCCGGGATGGAGATCCTGGTGAGCGGCAAGGTGATCAGCGGCCTTCACGGGCTCACCTTCCAGAACCCTCGGTTCGAGCGGGCGAGCCTGGATCCCCAGCATGTCGGCCGCCTGGCGGCCGTGTACCCGGAGACCGACGGGGTCACCTCCAAGTACCTCCGAGCCCTGATCGGCCGCGTGTTTCCGGTCACCGAGCTGATGCCCGATCGCCTTCCCCCGGAGGTGCGCGAGGCCGAGGCATTGATGCCCATGGGGGAGGCGCTTCGCCAGGTGCACCTCCCCGACGACGAGAACCTGGCGGCGGCCGCCCGGGAGCGTCTCGCCTTCGAGGAGTTGTTCTTCATCCAGATGGCGGCCGACCGCGCCCGGCGGCGCCGGCTCAGCTCGACCGGGGTGGTCGTCCCCTACGACGTCGAGCTGGCTCGTGCCTTCTCGGCGAGCCTTCCCTTCCGCCTGACCGACGGCCAGCGCATCGCGGCTCACCAGGTGCTCACCGATCTCGCCGAGCCCGGACCGATGAACCGCCTGCTCCAGGGTGACGTGGGCAGCGGCAAGACGGTGGTCGCCGCCATGGCAGCGCTGATGACCTGCCGCGCCGGCTTCCAGTGCGTGGTGATGGCGCCGACCGAGATCCTCGCGCGCCAGCACTGGTTCACCCTGGAGGCGCTGCTCTCCCCCCACGGGCTCACCCCGCGCCTCCTCCTGGGCAGCACCGGGACCCGGGCCCGGCGGGAGATCCTCGAGGGGCTGGCGGCCGGCCAGGATGCCCTGGTGGTCGGCACCCATGCGCTCATCGAGGACGACGTCGTGCTCAACGACCTCGGGCTGGTGGTGGTCGACGAGCAGCACCGCTTCGGGGTCGCCCAGCGCCAGCGCCTGCGCCTCAAGGCTCGGGCCATGCCCAACTTCCTGGCCATGACGGCGACCCCCATCCCGCGCTCGCTGGCGCTGACCGTCTACGGCGACGTGGACGTGATCGAGTTGCGCGAGATGCCCCCGGGGCGGCTGCCGGTGGAGACCCGGGTGGTCACTCCCGATGAGCGGGACGAGGCCTACGACTTCGTTCGGGGCCAGGTGTCGGCGGGCCGGCAGGTCTTCGTGATCTGCCCCCTGATCGAGGAATCGGACAAATTGGGTGTGAAGTCGGTCACCGCCGAGCACCGGAAGCTGGAGCGGGAGGTGTTTCCCGACCTGCGCCTCGAGATGCTCCACGGCCGGATGCCGGCACGTGAGAAGGCGGAGCGGATGGCGCGCTTCGCCGCCGGGGAGGCGGACATCCTGGTCGCCACCTCGGTGGTCGAGGTGGGGGTCGACGTGCCCAACGCCACCGTGATGATCGTCGAGGGGGCGGAGCGGTTCGGCCTGGCCCAGCTGCACCAGCTGCGCGGGCGGGTGGGCCGCGATCGGCATCGCGCCTATTGCCTGCTCTTCGAGGAGGCCGTCGACGAGGAGGGCTCGGAGCGCCTCCGGGCGGTGGCGGCGACCCAGAGCGGCTTCGACCTCGCCGAGCTGGACCTCCGCCTGCGTGGTCCGGGTGACGTGGCCGGGCTGCGCCAGCACGGCCTCCCCGAGATGCGCGCCGCCGACCTCCTGGATGTCGCTCTCGCGGTGCGGGCGCGCAGTGCCGCGGTCGCGTGGCTGGAGCACGACCCGGAGGTCACCGAGTACGCGCCCCTCCATGAGGCGATGCACGGCTACGGCGCCGTCTTCGACCTGGACTGATCGCCGGTGGCCGCCAGTCGCATCACGGGTGGGGAGTGGCGGGGCCGTCTGCTCACCACCCCGCGGGGGATGGAGGTGCGCCCGACCCGCGGGATGGTGCGCCAGGCCCTCTTCAACATCCTGGGTACACGGGTGGTGGGCGCGCGGGTTGTCGATCTCTACGCCGGGGCCGGGTCGGTCGGATTCGAGGCGCTCAGCCGGGGAGCGGAGCACGTGACCTTCGTCGACAGGCGCCCGGAGAGCCTCCGGCTGATCGCCGACACCGGCCGGCGTTTCGGTTGCGAGAACCGGATCGACCTGGTGAGGGCGGACGCGATCACCTGGCTGCGCCGCGGGCCGGCGGAGGTGAGGGATGCCGGCATCTGCTTCATGGACGCCCCCTACAAGGACGAGCGATTGGACGGCGCGCTGGCGCTGGTTGGCGGTCTCGCACCCGCGCTGCTCGTGTGCGAACATCACCGCGCCCGGGCGATGCCTGCGGAGCTGGGAGGCCTCACCGCCGTGCGCACCGCTCACTACGGGCTCACCGACCTCACCATGTACGAGCGCCGAGCGCAGGAGGAGCCGTCCCGATGAAGGAACGCGTCGCGCTCTACCCGGGAAGCTTCGACCCCATCACCCTGGGGCACATCGACATCCTGGAGCGCGCGACCGCGATCTTCGACCGGGTGGTCGTCTCCGTGCTCCGCAACCCGGCCAAGCAGCCGACCTTCAGCGTCGACGAGAGGCTGGAGCTGATCCGGGCCGCCACCGAGCCGCTCGAGGGTGAGGTCACGGTGGATTCCTTCGACGGGCTGACCGTGGAGCATGCCCGGCAGGTCGGCGCGATCGCGATCGTCCGCGGCCTGCGGGCCCTGAGCGACTTCGAGACCGAGTTCCAGATGGCGCTGATGAACCGNNATGACCTCGGCTCCCTACGTCTACATGTCGTCCAACCTGGTGAAGGAGGTCTGCCGGCTCGGCGGCGACATCAGCGAGTTCGTCCCGCCGGCGATCGCCGAGGCCCTGCACCAGCGCCTCGGGAAGCCCGGATGAGCGGCGGACCGGCGGACGAGCTGCCCCCGTCCACCCTGGACCTGCTCGACGCCCTGGATGGCCTGCTCGCAGAGGCGCGGCGGGTCCCCTTCAGCGGCAGCGTGGTGGTCAACGACGAGCAGCTGATGCAGCTGGTGGACCGGATCCGGCTCTCCATCCCCGGGGAGGTGGTCCGGGCCCAGGAGCTCCTGGACGAGCGCGAGCGCCTGCTCCACGACACCCGCGAGCATGCCGAGGGCGTGGTGGNNGGCCGAGCAGCTCGTCTCCGACCACGCCGTCCTGCGCGCTGCCCAGGAGCGGGCGACGTCACTGCTCCGGGATGCGGGCGACGACGCCGCCAAGATCACCGCCGATGCGGAGGGCTATGCCCGCGACGCGGACGAGTACGTCCGATCGGTGATGGCCGATCTCGAGGAGCGCCTGACCACCGCTGCGGAGACCGTCCGCAAGGGGCTGACCACGCTGACCACCCCCGCCCCCTCGCGCAAGAAGCGCCGGGGTGACCCCAGGTCCTGACCCACCGCACCGCCCGGGGCGCGCCGCCCGCGCCTCCCGCGGCTCAGCCCCGCCGTGTGCCAGCCCGGCGAGAGCAGCAGGTATACTCGCCGCTCAGGTTCTGCGCGGCCGTGGGCTGCGCGCCCTCACTCCCTGCCCGGAGACGTCATGCCCCTCCCCAAACAACACACCTCACAGCGCCGCCGCGACATGCGGCGCTCGCACCACGCGATCAGCCTGCCCACCCTCAACCCCTGCCCCCAGTGCAAGCAGCCGCGTCTGCCCCACCGGGTCTGCCCCAACTGCGGCCATTACGATCGCCGCGAGGTGATCGCGACCGAGTAGGGGGCCGTCGTATGCACCTGCTCCTCCTCGGCGTGGAGCGGTACGGCTTGCCGTCGGCGCTCGTCCCGCATGGGGTGGGCCCGCTGATCGCGATCAGGACCTTGTGGGCATGACCTCGCCCCGCGTCGCCCTCTGCTTCCCGGGGCAGGGCAGCCAGGCGGCATTCATGGCCGCCGGCCTCGAGGAGACCGACCTCGGCCGGCGACTGCTCGCGGTCGCGGCCGGCCTGGGGAGCGATCTCGGCCCCGCCCTCGGTGGGGATGAGGAGCTGCTCCGTCCCACCGAGGTGGCTCAGCCCGCCCTCGTCTTCACCGAGGTGGTGCTGGCCGCCGCCCTGCCCCCCGATCTCTCCGTCGTCGCCGTCGCCGGGCATTCCATCGGGGAGCTCGCCGCCTATGCGGTCGCGGGCGCCCTCCCGCCGGAGGCGGCGCTCCGCCTTGCCGTCCTGCGCGGCCGCCTGATGGCGGGGATGCGCGAGGGGACCATGGCGGCCGTGCTCGGGCTGGACGCCCCCACCGTGACCCGGCTGTGCGCGGAAGCAGAGGGGATGGTGGTGGTCGCCAATCTCAACGGGCCCGGCCAGGTGGTGGTGAGCGGCGAGGTCGACGCTGTCAGCGCCTTCTCCGCCACCGCCCGTGCGGCCGGCGCGCGCCGGGTGCTGCCGCTCAAGGTGAGCGGGGCGTTCCATTCACCGCTCATGGCGGGTGCGGCATCGGAGTTCGCGCGGGTCCTCGACGGGGTCGAGCTGCGGGCGCCCTCCGTGCCGGTGGTCACCAACGTCGACGCCGCCGCGGTGTCGGACGCCGCCGGCTTGCGCGAGCGGCTGGGTCGGCAGATGGTCTCGGCGGTGCACTGGGCCGAATCGGTGGAGCGGCTGGTGACGCTCGGTGCCGAGGTGCTGGTGGAGGTGGGCCCCGGGGAGGTGCTCACCGGCCTCGCACGGCGGATCGCCCCCGGCGTCCGGGTCCTGAGCGTGGCCAGCCTGAGCGCCGCCACCGGGCTCTCTGAGCGGCTGGCAACGGACGCTCCCGGATGAGCCGATCGTCGAGTACCCTACCGTTCATGTTCGAGATGCCCTCCATTTCCACCCGCGGCCGCCTGGCGGCGAGCCGTGTTTGAGGCCACCCTCAAGGGCCAGGTCGCCCTCGTCACCGGGGGCTCGCGGGGTATCGGGCGGGCCACCGTCCTGGCCCTCGCCCAGGCCGGTGCCGACGTGGTCCTCAGCTACTCGAGCCAGGCCGACACCCGCGCCGGCCATCCCGGCATCGCGGACGCGACCGCGGACGAGGCGCGCGCGCTCGGGGTGAGGGCGCTCACCCTCGAGGCCGACGTCGCCGACCCGGCCTCGGCGCAGGTGATGATCGACTCCACCGTCGAGGGCCTGGGGCGCCTCGACATCGTGGTCAACAACGCCGGGATCGCCCGCGACAACCTCGCCATCCGGATGACCAACGCCGAGTGGGACCTGGTGATCGCCATCGACCTCTCGGCGGCCTTCCATGTCTGCCGCGCCGCGCTCAAGCCGATGCTCCGGCAGCGGTCCGGCCGTCTCATCAACGTGAGCAGCATCGCCGGCATCATGGGCAACCCGGGCCAGGCCAACTACTCGGCGGCCAAGGCCGGGCTGATCGGGCTCACCAAGACGCTCGCCCGCGAGGTCGGTTCCCGGGGGATCACGGTCAACGCGGTGGCCCCGGGCTTCATCGAGACCGACATGACCGCCGCTCTCGGCGACAAGGTGCTCAACTCGGCGCTCGGAGCCATCCCGCTCGGCAGGGCGGGGAAGGCCGAGGACGTGGCTGCGGCGATCCGCTTCCTCGCCCTTCCCGAGGCCGGCTACATCACCGGCTGTGTCCTGCAGATCGACGGTGGCATGGGGGCATGACGGTCAGGGGACCGGGCTCCCCGGCTCGAATCAGAGGAGACCGTGCCCGATAACCCCGCGGATCACGCCGAAGTTCCCGAGTCGCCTGGACCGCGCCGCCGGCGGCGCTCGGCCGGCCCCGCCAAACCTCCGGAACCGGAGGCCGCGGCCCCGGGGCCAGCCCCGCAGCCCGACCCCGGCGTTGCGTCCATGGGACCCCCCCGGCCGGCACCACACGCCGCTCCGGCCGCTTTCGTCGACGGGGCGTCGGGGCGCTACGCGTTCCGCCCGCCCGAACCTCAGAGGGACGCCGCGAGCGGCGCCGAGGACCCCACCTCATCGATCCATGCGAAGGAGCCCCCGACACGCGGTATCGTTTCCCCCCTACCTGAAGCTGCCCACACTGACAACAAAGAAGGACTGACGACTGATGCCAGACGTGACGTTCGACCGGTTCAAGACGATAGTCGCCGAGCAACTCGGCGTGGAGCCGGACCAGGTGACGCCGGAGGCGTCCTTCGTCGAGGATCTCAACGCGGACTCGCTCGACCTCGTGGAGCTGATCATGGCCTTCGAGGAGGAGTACCAGCTGGAGATCAGCGACGAGGACGCGGAGAGGATCGGGACGGTGGGACAGGCCTGGGACTACATCAAGGAGAAGAGCGGGGCGGAGAGCTAGAGGCTCCCGTTCCCGAGATCTCCTCGGATAGCGCCGGCGGGGCCGACCCGCGGCCGGCGGAGATCGGCGCCCCCGCCCCCGGCACCGTTGTGGATGCCGGCGGGCCGGGCCCGGAGGCCCAGCCGCCCTCCGCGATCGAGCCCGGGCCCCCGCGGCGACACCGCTCCCGCTCGCGCAGGCCGTCGGGTGCCGCGAAGGCGGCGGGTACCCCGCCGCCGGACGCCGCCACGGGGCCGGCGGGATCGCCTGCCGACATGCCGGCGCCGATCGAGGTGGCCGCCACCGGCGAGCTCCGGGTGGTGCCTTCCGAGCCGCCGATTCGCCCGGCGCCCGCGGACGCCCCGCCTGCCACCCCTGCCCAGCCCGCCGAGCCACCAGCCCGCCCCGCGGAGCTGTCGCTCTCCTCGCCCCAGCTCGCTCAGCCCTCCGGTCCGCTGCCGGAGCTCACCTCGCGGGTGGCCCTGTCCGCCGAGGAGCAGAAGGGTCTCGACGACCTGGCGGCCCGCCTGCAGATCAACTTCCGGCGGCCGTCCCTGCTCCGCGAGGCGATGACCCACGCCTCCTGGAACAACGAGCGCGGCGAGCCGAGCGGCCCCGGCTACGACAACGAGCGGCTCGAGTACCTGGGCGACGCGGTCCTCGAGCTGGTCGTCGGCGAGTACCTCTTCCGGCGCTTCCCCGGGTACGACGAGGGCCAGCTGACCCAGCTCCGGGCGGCCCTGGTCAACACCATCTCGCTCGCCAAGCTGGCCGAGCGGCTGGGACTCGGTGATGCCCTGCTGCTCGGCAAGGGGGCTGCCAAGACCGGCGCGCGGCTGCTCCCCTCCCTGCAGGCCAACTGCTTCGAGGCGATGATCGGGGCGATCTTCCTCGACCAGGGGTACCGGGTCGCGACCCGCGTCTTTCTCCAGAGCATCGGCGACCTCTCCGAATGGAGCGACGAGAACCACAAGGGCCGGCTCCAGGAGGCGGCTCAGCTGCGCCTCGGAGCCACCCCCTCGTACCGGGTCACCGCCATCGGCGGGCCCGGCCACCGCCGCGAATACCGCGCCGAGGCGATGGTGGCGGGCAAGGTCCTCGCCGAGGGGCGGGGCAGCACCAAGCAGGCGGCCGAGCAGGCAGCGGCCTGCCTCGCCGTGGAGGGGCTGACCGCTGCCGAGGGTGGGCGCCCCGCTCCCGCACGCGCCCGGCGCCCGGCGCCCTCCGCCGA
>PLAK01000039.1:4482-6044 GCA_003134115.1 Candidatus Changshengia sp. | reverse complement strand
CGCCGACCACCGGGTGACCGATGTAGGCGAGGTGCACGCGGATCTGGTGGGTGCGACCGGTGCGCAGCTTCACCTCCAGCTCGGCGGTGTGGGGGTGGCGGGCGAGGACCCGGAAGTCGGTGGTCGAGGGCCGGCCACCGTCCACCACCGCCATCCGCTTGCGGTCCTTGGGATCGCGCCCGATCGGCGCCTCCACGGTCGCGGTCGCCTCGGAGAGACCGCCGGCGACGAGCGCCCAGTAGAGGCGGGTCAGGGTGCGCTCCTGGAGCTGGGCGGCCAGGTGGCGGTGGGCCGCCTCCGTCTTGGCGACCACCAGCAGACCCGAGGTGTCGCGGTCCAGGCGGTGGACGATCCCGGGCCGCTCCTCCCCGCCGAGCAGGGACCAGACCGTGCCGCGCTGGCGGAGCCCGTCGGCCAGCGTTCCATCCGGGTGGCCGGGAGCGGGGTGGACGACCAGGCCGGCCGGCTTGTCGATCACCGCGAGCCACTCGTCCTCATACACCACCACGAGATCCACGGCCGGTGCGGACGCGGGTGGCGGCGCGACCACGGCCGCGGGGATGCTGACCTCGATCTGGTCGTCGCTCCCGACCCGCTGTCCCGGACGCCCGGGGCGACGGTTGACCCGGACGGCGCCGGCCGCGATCAGGGTGTGGGCGGCGTGGCGGGTGATCCCTCGCTCCTGCGCCAGCCAGAGGTCGAGGCGGGCGTCGTCGTCGACCTCGGCGGGCACGCCGGCTACTCCGAGGCCACGCTGTCGTTGCGGAATCCGAGCTGGTACACCACCACCAGCATGCCACCCACGATCGCCATGTCGGCCACGTTGAAGATCTGGAACAGCCAGAAGTGGAAGTCGATGAAGTCCACCACCGAGCCCGAGATGAGCCGGTCGATGCCGTTGGAGATCGAGCCCCCGAGGATGCCGCCGAGGGCCAGCAGGCGGAGCAGCCCACCGCCCATGCGCGGCCCGTAGACGAGGATGTACCCGGCCACGATCGCCGCCACCACCAGGTAGAGGAAGGTGAACTGGGGGAAGAGGCCGAAGGCGGCCCCCGAGTTCTGGATGTAGTGGATGGTGACCGGGGAACCGGCCGGAACCTGGGTGTCCAGCCTGACGTGGTTGACGACCAGCCACTTGGTGAGGTGATCGATGGCCCCGACCGCCACGGCGGTGATCACCATGATGGCGTAACGGCGAGGCTTGCTCCGCAACCGCTGACGCCGGGCCGGAGCGACGTCGGGCGCATCCGCATGGCCCGGCTCAACGTCCGCTGAAATCGCGGGGACCGGGGTCGCGCCCGGGGCCTCCGCCGCGCCCGGAGCCACCTGGGGCACGTCCCCCGCGCTCAACGGCTCACGCCCAGCCAGCACGGCTCTCCGCCGATCTTCCCCGACCACTCGCTGAGAACCTCGGCCCGACCGAAGCTGATCCCGGTGGCCAGCACCTCGGCCATCAGGTGATCGCGATGGGTCTCGATGGCCCGGCGGAGGTCGCCCTCGGCCTCGACGTACAGATCAATGCGCTCGTCGAGGGCGAGGCCCGCCTGCTTGCGGAGATCGTT
>PLAK01000039.1:0-4430 GCA_003134115.1 Candidatus Changshengia sp. | reverse complement strand
CGCGCCAGCCGGCCTCCGCCTCGGGGTAATCGGTGAGATGCACCGAGTCGGGGACGCCGGCCGCCGCCGCACCGGTGTCGTGACCGCTCAGGTTGCGGTGGAGCCGCTCGGCCAGAAAGGGCATGAAGGGCGCGATCAGGCGGGCCAGGGTCTCGAGGGCGGTGTAGAGCGTGTCGTACGCGGAGCGCTTGTCGGCGTCGCTGACGTCAGCCGCCTTCCAGAAGCGCCGCCGTGAGCGGCGCACGTACCACTTGGAGAGGTCCTCGACGAAGAGCTCGATGGTCCGGGTGGCGGCGGTGGCGTCGTACTCGTCGAGAGCTGCACGCACCTCGTCGATGCACTCCGCCAGGCGGGCCAGGCACCAGCGGTCCAGCTCGGGGCGTTCGCCGCCGAGGTCGACGCTCCGCGCGGCGCGCACGGCCTCCTCCGGGACATAGCCGTCGAGACGCGCGTACTCGCAGAAGAACTTGTAGACGTTCCAGAGGGTGAGGATGAAGCGGCGGACGACGTCCCGGATCAGCTCCGGAGCAATGCGGTAGTCGCTCCCCGGAGCCACCGCGCTGTAGAAGTACCAGCGAGTGGCATCGGCGCCCAGCTCGGCGAAGGTCTGGGCCGGGTCGATCATGTTGCCGAGCCGCTTGGACATCTTGCGGCCGTCCTTGTCGAGGACCAGCCCGGTGCAGATCACGTTGCGGTACGCCGGCTTGTCGAAGAGCAGGGTGCTCTCGGCGAGCAGGGAGAAGAACCAGCCCCTGGTCTGGTCCATCGCCTCGCAGATGAAGTCGGCCGGGTGGCGTCGGGTGAAGAGGTCCTGGTTCTCGAAGGGATAGTGGTGCTGCGCGTAGGGCATGGCGCCGCTGTCGTACCAGCAGTCGATGACGTCGGGCACCCGGCGCATCGTGCCCCCGCACCGCTCACAGGTGAGGACGACCTCGTCGATGTGCGGCTTGTGCAGGTCGTCGTGGGCGGTCATGCCCAGCTCGGCGGCGCTCCCGACGCAGCGCCGGTTGTCGCACTCCGCGCAGATCCAGATCGGCAGCGGCGTCCCCCAGTAGCGGCTCCGGGAGAGGTTCCAGTCGACGAGGTTCTCCAGCCAGTTGCCCATCCGGCCGTCGCGGACATGGGCGGGCTGCCAGTCGACGCTCCGGTTGTTCTCGATGAGGCGCTCCTTGACGGCGGTGGTCCGGATGAACCACGAGGTGAGCGCGTAGTAGATGAGCGGGGTGTCGCAGCGCCAGCAGAAGGGATAGGAGTGGCGGACCTGGCCGGCCTTGTAGAGACGCCCCTCCGCCTCGAGGTCGGCGATGATCCTGGCGTCGGCGTCCTTCACGAAGATGCCGCGATAGCGGGTCTGACCGTCCAGGAAGCGGCCGTCCAGCCCCACCACGTGGCGGACGGCGACCCCCTCGCGCAGGCAGAGCTCCAGGTCCGCCTCGCCGTAGGCGGCGGCGGTGTGGACGATCCCCGTCCCCTCCTCCATCGAGACGAGCTCAGGGGCTGAGAGCACCAGGAACGCCTTGCCCTCGGGAAGCAGGTCGGTGAAGAGGGGTTCATAGGTCCGGCCGACCAGGTCGCTGCCCCTCATCTCGGCCGTGACCCGGTATTCGCCGTCCAGGACCTGGAGCCGTTCCCGGGCGAGGATCAGCCTCTGTCCCCGGTTCTCCACCTCGACGTAGGTGGCGTCCGGGTGGACGGCGACGGCGACGTTGCCGGGCAGCGTCCAGGGGGTGGTGGTCCAGGCGAGCAGCGATACGTCCTCGGAGCCGGTGAGGCGGAACTTCGCGAACACGGAGGGGTCCGCGACATCGTCCTGGTATCCCTGCGAGAGCTCGTGGGAGGAGAGCGAGGTCTGGCACCGGGGGCAGTAGGGGGCGACCTTGTAGCCCTGGTAGAGGAGGTCGCGATCCCAGAGCTGCTTGAGGCTCCACCACACCGACTCGATGTAGGTCCCGTCGTAGGTGCGGTAGGGGTGCTCCATGTCGAGCCAGAAGCCGAGCCGATCGGTCATCGCCTCCCACTCGTCGATGTACCTCTCCACCGACTGGCGGCAGAGCTCATTGAACCGGGCGACGCCGAACTCCTCGATCTGCCGCTTGCCGCTGATCTTCAGGGACTTCTCCACCTCCAGCTCCACCGGGAGCCCGTGGGTGTCCCAGCCCCCCTTGCGGGCGACCGCGTACCCGCGCATCGACATGTAACGGGGGAAGAGGTCCTTGAAGGAGCGGGTCAGGACGTGATGGATGCCGGGCTTGCCGTTGGCCGTGGGCGGGCCCTCGTAGAAGACGTAGGGCTTCCCGTCCTTGCGCTGCTCGAGGCTGCGCCGGAAGACGTCGGTGCTCTTCCACCGGTCGAGGACGGCGCGCTCGCCCTCGGCCAGGTCGGCACGCCCGTCGACGGCTGCGAAACGCGGGGGAACGTCCATCGTCGGCCAAGGATAACGATCAGCCGGGCTGCTCGACCCCGACGGCGGCTCGCGGCGGGAGATCAGCCAGCAGGCTCGACCCCCGCCGGGCCCCGTTCTCCGAAGAGCACCCGGCCGAGGCGCACCATGGTCGCCCCCTCGGCGACCGCCGTCTCGAAGTCGTCGCTCATCCCCATCGACAGCTCGGGGAGCCCCAGCCCCAGGTCGCTCTGGAGCCGGTCCCGCAGCTCGCGGAGGCTGCGGAAGCACTGCCGGGCGGCGGCCGGGTCGCCGAAGGTGGCGATGGTCATGAGCCCGGCCAACCTCAGACCGGGCTGTCCCGCCACCGCCCTCAGGAGCGGCACGGCAGCCTCAGGGGGGATCCCGCTCCTCGCCACGATGCCGGTGAAGTCCACCTCGACCAGGGCGGAGATCGGACCGCGGGCGGGGTCGCGACGGCTCCCGAGCGCAAGCGCGAGCCTCGCCGAGTCGAGGGAGTGCACGGTGTCGAAGAGCTGGGCGGCAAGCGCGGCCTTGTTGCTCTGGAGGTGACCGAGCAGGTGCCAGCTGACGCCCGAAGGGACGCCGGCGTACTTGAGCCGGGCCTCCTGGACCCGGTTCTCGCCGATCTCGGTGACCCCGGCCGCGACCGCCTCCGCGATGCGCGGGGAGGGCACCGTCTTGGTGACGGCGATCAGCCGGACCGAGGCGGGGTCGCGGCCGGCTCTCTCGGCGGCCTCGGTGATCCGGCGGCGCACGGAGGCGAGGCGCTCCGCGATCCCGCCGGCAGAGGGGATGCCCCCGCCGTCAGTCATGCCGGCCCTCCACCCGGAAGAGGAGATGGGTGCCGGTCTCGAGCAGCTCGCGCAGCGCCTCCCGCGTCGCCGCGCCCGCGTCGGGGAAGCGGGCGAGGACGGCCGCCTCCGCAGCGGGGTCGAGTTCGTCCGCCATCACCCGCTGGACCACCGCCTCGGCGACGAGCCGGGAGCCCGGCGCCGTGAGGCGCACCCAGGGGTCGCGGGCCCAGCGCAGGGCCTTGCGGGAGAAGGCGTTGGTCAGGAGGTAGACGACCCCGGGCGGCGCGATCGCAAAGCTCATGCGCACCGTCCCCATCCCGGCCCCGGCGCGCGAGGTGACCAGCACCTCGTCGCCATCGGCCAGGGCGGCGAGGAGCGGCGCGGGCAGCGGGACCATGGACCCGGGATCGTGGACGCCTGATCCGGCGGGCGGCCGGCGGGCGGTCACTTGCCCAGGTCGAGAGCCAGCTCCGCCCCCCCGTCCTCCGCCGGGCGCGGCCTGCGGGCCGGCAGCCGCCGGGTCGGGGGCGGATGAGCGAGGAAGTCCTCGATCTCCGCCCGCATCTCGGCCACGTCCTTGAAGGAGCGGTAGACGGAGGCGAAGCGGACGTAGGCGATCTCGTCGATCTCGCGCAGCCGCTCCATCACCATCTCCCCAACCACGCGGGAGGGGACCTCGGCGAGATGCTCGCCGCGGAGCTGGTTCTCGACGTCCTCCACCAGGGCCCCCAGACGCTCGGGGGCGATATCCCGCTTCTTGCTCGCGATCAACAGCCCGCCGAGCAGCTTCTGGTGGCTGAACTCCTCGCGCCGGCCGTCCTTCTTGAGCACCCAGAGCGGGGTCGCCTCGAAGCGCTCATAGGTGGTGAAACGCTTACCGCACGAAAGGCACTCACGGCGGCGCCGAATCCCGGTCTCGGTGTCGCGAGAATCGACGACCTTGGAGTCGACCGATGAGCAGAAGGGGCACCTCATCGCCCAAAGTCGCGCGCGGGCCGGCCCGCAGGCATCCTCCAGTATTCGCAGTATTTGCCGAAATTGACGATTACCGACGGTCCCTCAGGAAGGCCGGTATGTCCAGGTCATCGGCGTTGCCCGGCAGGGCGTGCCGCTGAGGGATGGCGAAGTTTGGCCGGTCCTGCGCGACCGGTCGTGCCTGGGGCTCGTAGGCCAGCGTGCCCAGCACATCGATGTGGCCGGTGAAGCCGGTGGCGATCACGGTGATCTTGACC
>PLAK01000117.1 GCA_003134115.1 Candidatus Changshengia sp. | reverse complement strand
CGGCTCCGGACCGACCGCGACGACCTGGCGATCGCCTCTGCGGAGGTCGGCAACCTGGTCCGCCGTTTCGAGGGCGAGGCGGGGCGGCGTTTCGGAGCCGTCTTCGGAGCGGTCAACGCGCAGTTCGCCGAGCTGTTCGCGGAGCTCTTTCCGGGCGGCCGGGCCACCCTTCGCCTGGAGAGTCCCCCGGAGCCCCCCACGAGCGCCGGGGAGGAGGNNTGCTGAGCGGCGGCGAGCGGGCACTGACAGCACTGGCCGTCGTGCTGGCCCTCCAGCAGGTCAATCCCTCGCCCTTTTACATCTTCGACGAGGTGGACGCTCCCCTCGACGACACCAGCGTGCTGCGCTTCACCAAGCTGCTGACCCGGCTGGCCGCCATCCAGCAGTTCATCGTGGTCACGCACAATCACGTCACCATGGCCGCCGCTGACGCCCTCTACGGGGTGACCATCGATCGCGCCGGGGTCAGCACGCTGCTCTCGGTCCGCTTCGCCGCCGACGCCGGGACCGCCGACGTGACCGGGACGATCGTTTCGCCGCTTCGCCGTGTCGCCTCGTAGGGCACGGGTCGGGCGGCCGGCCGCTCGCTGCCAGGCCGCGGAGGGACGGAGATGAGCCCCACCGAGCCGCTCAGCCTGCCCCGGCGGGATGCCTGGTGGCGGCGGATGTCGCGGCGGATGGACCGCGCCTCGCTCAGCTTCAGCGAGCAGGTGCGCGATGTCGTCCTGCTCCGCCGGGACCTCGACGAGTCCTTCTGGGACGATCTTCTCGAGGTGCTGGTGGGCGCCGACTGCGGCCTTCCCGTGGCCGAGCGGCTGGTGGAGCGGCTGCGCACCCGCGTCCGTGAGGAGCGGATGACCTCCGCCGAGGAGGCCCTCCGGGCGCTCAAGGCGGAGATGCTCGCGGTGCTGGAGGCGCGTGACCGCCGCCTCCGGATCGAGGCCGTCCCGGCGGTGGTGATCATGGTCGGGGTCAATGGCAGCGGCAAGACGACGACCATCGGCAAGCTCGCCCACCGCCTCCAGAGCGAGGGCCGGACGGTCCTGATCGCCGCCGCCGACACCTTCCGCGCCGCGGCCATCGATCAGATGCGCCTCTGGGCCGATCGCAGCAGTGCCCAGTTCGTCGCCCACCAGCCGGGCGGCGATCCCGGGGCGGTGGTCTACGACGCCCTGCAGTCGGCCGTCGCCCGAGGCATCGACGTCGTCCTGGTGGACACCGCCGGGCGGCTGCACACCAAGGTGAACCTGATGGCGGAGCTGATCAAGGTGCGCAACGTGTCTCGCCGGGTCATCCCCGAGGCGCCCCAGGAGATGCTCCTCGTCATCGAGGCGCCGACCGGGATGAACGCGATCGCCCAGGCTCGGGTCTTCCACGAGGCGCTCGGGCTCACCGGGATCGTGCTCACCAAGCTCGACGGCACCTCACGGGGCGGGACCGTGCTCGCCATCGAGGAGGACCTGGGGGTGCCGGTCAAGCTGGTCGGTCTGGGGGAGGGGATCGACGACCTCAACGTCTTCGAGCCGAAGGCCTACCTCGATGCACTCTTTGCCGGGGTGCTCGAGTCGCCGGACAAGAGCTAGCGTGCATCCTTGATCTGTACGCGCGGGGAGCCGTCGGAAGTGATCCGTACTGGGATGGAGCCTGCCCGGGTGACGGGAGAAGGGGGGAGATTGCGCCGGACGCTGCTGGCGATCGCGCTGGTCCCTGTGCTGGGGCTCGCCGGCTGCGGAACACGCTCCACTTCCCACGATCCGGCCGGCTATCGGGTCGTGGCCGGGAGGACGACAGCCCTCCCGGCGGCGACCGCGACCCCGGCTGCCTCCCCCGCGTTGCCGACCGGGACGCCGGGCCCGCCCACACCCCCTGCGCTCGCCCCAGGCGGCTCGGGTCGCTGCGCCGCGGGCGTGCCGAACCTGATCAACGTGGACCTGACCACCCAGGAGATGGTGGCCAGCGCGGAGGGTCAGGTCGTGCTCAGCACTCCCATCACCTCCGGAGGGGTGGCGGGCCTGCGCACCCCGACCGGCTGCTTCTCGGTATTCCGCACGGAGACCAACGTCACCTTCTACAGCTCGTGGCCCGCGGGCAGCCGCTACTACTACCCGCCCATGTTCGTCGCCTATGCCCTGGAGTTCCTCGCCCCCGGGGTGTATGGCGGATACACCGCCCACGCGGCCCTCTACCTGCACAGCGACCCGAACGAGCCGGACAGCGCCTTCGGCCCGGGCTCCGAGAGCGGCCCGTACGCCAGCGAAGGCTGTGTCCACGTTCCCACCTACATGATGCAGTGGCTGTTCCCCTGGGCTGTGGACGGCACCGCCGTCTACATCCACTACTGACCTGCCGATCCGCTACACTGTCCAGGCTTTGACCTTGACAGTGCTCAGCGCCCCGGCGGACGCCCTCGCCCGCACCGCCCACCTCCAGCGCCTCCTCGACGTCTACGGCGCGCTGCTCACCGAACACCAGCGCGAGGCCTGCCGGCTGCACCTGGACGAGGATTGGTCCTTCGCCGAGCTGGCCGAGAGCCTGGGCTGCAGCCGGAGCGGCGCCCATGACCTGGTCCGGCGGGGCCTGGCCCAGCTCGAGCACTTCGAGGCCAGGCTGGGCCACGCCGCCGAGCTGTCCCGGCGCGACGCGGTCGAGGCGGGACTGCGCGCTCGCTTGGGGGAGCGCGTCTGACCATGTTCGAATCCCTCTCCGACCGCCTCGGTGAGATCTTCAAGTCGCTCTCCGGGCGCGGCCGCCTGACCAAGGAGGAGGTCGAGCTGGGGATGCGCGAGGTGCGCCTCGCCCTCCTCGAGGCGGACGTCAACTTCAAGGTCGCCCGCGCCCTCGTCGACCGCATCCGCGAGCGCGCCGTGGGTGCCGACGTGCTCGAGTCGCTCACTCCCGGCCAGCAGATCGTGAAGATCGTCAACGAGGAGCTGGTGGCGCTGCTGGGCGGTGAGCAGCGCAAGCTGCGCTACCAGTCGCAGCCGCCCACCGTGGTCATGCTCATCGGCCTCCAGGGCAGCGGCAAGACCACCACCTGCGTCAAGCTCGCGCTCGCCACCCGGCGGGACGGACATCGCCCGCTTCTCGTCGCCGCCGACACCCAGCGTCCCGCGGCGCCCCAGCAGTTGGAGAAGCTGGGCAAGGACAACCAGATCCCGGTCGCCATGCCGGACGGCAAGAGCAAGCCCCCCGACCTCTGCAAACGCGGGCTGGAGGAGGCACGGCGGCTCAATTGCGACGTCGTCATCCTCGACACCGCCGGACGCCTCCAGATCGATCAGCCGATGCTCGCGGAGCTCAGGGAGATCCGCAAGAAGGTCACGGTCCACGACACCGTGCTGGTGGTCGACGCGATGACCGGCCAGGAGGCCGTCAACGTGGCCCGCGAGTTCGACCAGCAGGTCGGCGTGGACGGCGTCATCCTGACCAAGCTGGACGGGGACGCCCGGGGCGGCGCGGCCCTCTCCATGAAGGAGTCGATGGGCAAGCCCATCCTCTTCACCGGAGTGGGGGAGAAGGTCTCCGAGCTGGAGCCCTTCCAGCCGGAGCGGATGGCCTCGCGCATCCTCGGCATGGGCGACATCCTCACCCTGGTCGAGCGCGCCCAATCCCACATGGACCAGAAGACCGCCGAGGTCACGGCCAAGAAGATGCTCGCCGGGCGTTTCACCATGAACGACTGGCTGGACCAGATGCGCCAGCTCCGCAACATGGGGCCGCTGGAGGGGATCCTGGGGATGATCCCGGGCGGCCGTCAGATGATCAAGAACGCGGGCAGCGTGATGCCGACCGAGAAGGACCTCTCGCGGATGGAGGCGATCGTGCTCTCCATGACGGCTCACGAACGGATCCATCCCGAGGTGCTCAAGAGCCAGCGCCGGCGCCGCGTGGCGGCGGGCAGCGGCACCACCCTGGCCGACGTCAACAAGCTGCTCAAGGGATTCGAGCAGATGCAGTCGGTGATGAAGTCGGTGGGCGGCAGGGGCAGCAAGGGGGTGCGCGGGCGCGCCCGCATGCTGCGCCAGCTTCAGGGCATGGACCCCTCGCAGCTCGGCCTGCCCAGACCATGAGCGTATCAACAATGCTTTCGACGTCCGCCCGTATCGGGCACAGCATCACGGCAAAGGAGAAGTTTTGGTCAAGATCCGCCTGAAGAGGATGGGCACCACGAAGCGGCCCTTTTACCGGCTGGTGGTCGCTGACTCGCGCAGCCCGCGCGACGGTCGCTTCATCGAGGCCCTCGGTTACTACGATCCGCTGCCCCAGCCCGCCTCGATCAAGATCGACGCCGATCGGGTCCGGGAGTGGCTGCGCAAGGGCGCACGGCCGAGCGACAGCGCCCGCGATCTGCTGGTCGCCCAGGGCATCCTGCCCGGCAACCCCAGGCGCGAGCGGGGTTCGGTGGGACTCGGGGCCGCGGCGGCACTCGAGGAGACGGTCGCCGAGGCCAAGCCGGCAGCGGCTGTCGCGAAGAGCAAGGCGGCGGTGGCCGAGCCGGAGCCGGTTGCGGTCGCCCAGGACAGCGAGCCGGTCGTTGCCGAGTCGGAGCCCGTCGCGGACGCCGCCGATGTGGAGACGGCATCCGTCATCGAGGACGAATAGGTGACCGACTACGCTGACCTCACCCGTTTCATCATCGAGCGGATGGTCGGCGCCCCGGAGGCGGTGACCGTCCGGTCGGAGGTCAAGGGGCGCACCACCATCATCGAGGTGGGGGTCGCGGAGGCCGACATGGGCAAGCTGATCGGCAAGGGCGGGCGCAACATCGATGCGGTGCGCGCCGTGGTCCGGGCCGCCGGGCTGCGCGGCCACGAGCGGGTCCAGGTGGAGCTGGCCGAGCAGCGATGACCCCTCGATCCACCCCCGGTCCGCCGGATGGGCGTCCGGCCCTGCTCCGCGCCGCGCACGTCCGCCGCGCCCACGGGTTGCTCGGCGAGGTGCGGGTGGAGAGCCTGGGTGGCGACGCCCGCCGCTTCCGCCGTGGGGTGCGGGTCACGGTCGAGGAAACCCGGCGTGAGCTGACCGTGCGCTCGGCCCGCGGGCTCGGGGATGGCGACATTCTCCTCGCCTTCGACGGCGTCGACACCCCGGAGGCGGCCGGTCTCCTGCGCGGCGCCTACCTCTGCGTGGAGCCGGAGCGGGCGCGTCACCTGCCTGCGGGCGAGTGGTTCGTCTGGCAGCTCGTGGGGCTCGCCGCCGTGGATGCCGAGGGCAACGGCGTCGGGGTGGTCTCCGACGTGGAGGCCGGCCCCGCTCACGACGTGCTGGTGGTGGAGAGCCAGGCCGGCGAGAGGCGGTTCCCCATGGTGTCCGCCTTCGTCAGCGAGGTGGATCTGGCCGGCGGCCGGATCGTCCTGACCCCCTGGGAGGAGGAGGAGGCCTGAGCGGGCCGACCCGTCATAAGAGATGCGGTTCGAGGTGCTGACCATCTTCCCGGAAGTCTTCCCCGGCCCACTCGGGGTCGGCGTGGTCGGACGTGCCCTCGAGCGCGGCGATATCGAGCTTCGCGTCCACGACCTCCGCGACTACACGACCGATCGCCACCGGCAGGTGGACGACGTCGCCTTCGGCGGTGGGCCCGGCATGGTGCTGAAGCCCGAGCCGCTCGTTCGCGCGCTGCGCCGGATCCGGAGCGAGGTGCCGGGGGTGCGGTCGATCCTGCTCTCTCCGCAGGGCAGGCGATTGGACCAGGGAGTGGTCCGGGAGCTGGCCGCGGAACGTGCCCTGCTCCTCGTCTGCGGCCGCTACCAGGGCGTCGACGAGCGCGCGCGCTCTGAGATTGGCGAGGAGCTCTCGGTCGGGGACTACGTCCTGAGCGGCGGCGAGATCGCTGTCATGGCGGTCATCGACGCGGTCGCGCGACTCGTCCCGGGCGTCGTCGGATCGGCCGACTCGCTGGCCGACGAGACCTTTTCGGAGACCACCGGGGGTGGCCTCGAAGCTCCGCTCTACACCCGTCCGGCCGACTTCGAGGGCGAGGTGGTGCCGGAGGTGCTGCGTGGGGGAAATCACGCCGCGATCGCCGCGTGGCGTCGCGGTCAGAGCCTGGAGGCAACTCGGCGCCGGAGGCCCGACCTGTTAGGGTCGTCGGGCGCGATTTCTGGAGGTACGAAGTGAACGTCGTCGAGCTCCTCGAGCGGGAGCAGGAGAAGGCCGAGGTCCCTGTGCTTCGCAGCGGGGACACCGTGCGGGTGCACGTCAAGGTCGTCGAGGGTACCCGCGAGCGCATCCAGGTCTTCGAGGGGGTGGTGATCGCCCTCTCCGGCAAGACCGGGATCGGCGCCAGCTTCACCGTCCGCCGCATCGCCTCCCACGGGGTGGGCGTGGAGCGGACCTTCATGCTCCATTCGCCGCGCATCGATCGCATCGAAGTGCTCCGCCACGGGGACGTGCGCCGGGCAAAGCTGTACTACCTGCGTGAGAAGGTGGGCAAGCGGGCCCGGATTCGGGAGCGCCGCCAGCCACTCGGAGGCGAGGCCGACGCGGTGCGCCGCGCCCAGGTCGCGGACGCCGCTGCCGGGAGCGCGACGGACGATCTCGACGCCGGCGTGGACGAGGCGGAGACAGCCCCGATCAGCGAGGTCGAGGCTGCGGCCGAGGAGACGGAGCCGGGGAACGTCTGACCGGTCCGCAGCGGACCTCAGGGCGCCCCGTCCCGCGGAGGCTCCCCAGCCGGGGGCTGCGCCGCCGAGCCGTGCCCTGCCGCCGGACCGCCGGCTCGTCGGCCCCGCCGGTGAGGCGGCTGCGCTCGCCCACCTGACGGCGAGCGGTCTGCGCGTGGTGGCCCGAGACTGGCGCTGCCGGCTCGGCCAGCTCGACCTCGTCTGCGAGGAGGCCGGGGTGCTCGTCGCCGTGGAGGTGAAGGCCCGCCGGGGCGACCGCTTTGGCCTTCCCCAGGAGGCGGTGGACCGGCGCAAGCAGGCCAAGCTGCGGGCCCTCCTCGACGCCTTCCGTCTGGCCTCCGGCCGGGGCGACCAGCCGTGCCGGATCGACGTCGTGGCGGTGCGCATGGACCGCGAGCTGCGGCTGCTGAGCTGCGAGCACATCCGCGACGCCGTCGGAGGCTGATCCGCCGCACGCCCCGCACCCGGCGGGGCGGCGCCGCTTCAGGTCTCCCCGCACCCGCCGGAGCGGGCGACCGTATCATCCCGGGCGGATGACGAGCGGACGTCCTGTCGTCGCAGTGGTCGCGGTGCTGACCTGTGTGGTCGCCGCATGCCAGGGCGCGCCGGCCTCTACGCCGCGCTCCACGGGTACGGCGTCCGCGGGAGCCAACCTCAGCGATTCTCCGACGGCCGGCGCCTCGATGACGGCGGGCGCCTCGCTCTCCCCGAGCGGGCGCGGTCCGACCACCGGCCCCGGCGGCTGCTCCATCGCCGCTCCGGCCACCGCGCCCAGCGGGCTCACCCTCTACGTCTGCTACACGATCAGCGGGGCGGTGAGCGCCAGCGGCGGCTTCATCGACTCCGACCAGGGAGCCGGCGCACTGAGCTGCGCCGATTGGGCGCAGTACGGGGGGGAGGGTCCGGTCTCGGCCGCCGCGGCGCTGCAGGCGCCCGACCCGGGCGACGCCCAGGTCACCGTCAACGGGCAGGGCCTCGGCTTCGACCTCGTCATCAACCCCTACAGCGGTCCCGGGAGCTATCCGTCGACCACGGTGGCCCAGAGCGTCAGCCTCGGCGACACCCTCAGCTGGTCGACCAACAACACCAAGACCGCCAGCTTCAGCGCCCAGGTGAGCTCCGATGGCTCGGGTTCGGTGACGGCCGGCGAGCTGGCCAGCGACTCGAGCAACGGGACAGTCGAGAGCGTCTCGGAGAGCTGGGTCTGTGTCATGGAGCCGGCTTCCTGAGCCACCAGGGCGGTGCTCTGCCCTAGGGCGTATCATACGGATCTGTATGGTCGCGACCGCCATAAGCTGTGCTGTGCAGGGGCTCTCCGGCGTCCCGGTGACCGTGGAGGCGGACGTGGCCAACGGGCTGCCCAGCTTCACCATCGTCGGCCTCACCGATCGGGCGATCCAGGAGGCCCGTGAGAGAGTGCGTGCCGCCGTCCGCAATGCCGGCTTCGACTTCCCGGCGCGGCGGGTGACGGTCAATCTGGCGCCGGCGGAGGTTCCCAAGGAGGGGAGTGGCTTCGACCTGGCCATCGCGGTGGCCCTGCTGCGCACCGGGCGGGAGCTGCCCCTTGACGACGTCGCCTGCATCGGTGAGCTGGCCCTGGATGGAGGGGTGCGGGGCGTCATCGGGGTCCTGCCGATGGCCCGCCGCCTGGCCGCGTCGGGCATCCGGCGGCTGATCGTCCCGGTCGAGAACGCGGCCGAGGCGGCTCTGGTGGAGGGGACCGAGGTCATCGGGGTGGAGAGCCTCGCGGTGGCGGTCGCGTACCTCGAGGGGCGCCTCGACCTGGCCCCGACGGCGGCGCCGCCGATGGGCGAGCTCATCGCCCCCGGTGGCGTCGACCTCGCCGCCATCCGCGGCCAGTCGCTCGCCAAGCGGGCACTGGAGATCGCCGCGGCGGGGCGGCACAACCTGCTCATGCTCGGGCCTCCCGGGGCCGGGAAGACGATGCTGGCCCGCGCCCTGGCCGGGTTGCTCCCCGATCTGGGAGCCGACGAGGCGCTGGAGGTGGCCTCCCTCTATTCGCTGCGCGGTCGCCTCTCCGACCGTCCAGCCACCAGCCTGAGACCGCCCTTCCGCGCTCCCCACCACTCCGTCTCTCGGGCGGGCCTGATCGGCGGCGGTGCCGGCCTCGCCCAGCCCGGAGAGGTCTCGCTCGCTCACGGGGGAGTGCTGTTCCTGGATGAGGTGTGCGAGTTTCCGCGGGCTCACCTCGAGGCGCTGCGCCAGCCCCTGGAGGAGCGACGGGTGGGAGTGACCCGGGTGCGCGGCACGGTGACCTTCCCCGCCGACTTCGTCCTGGTGGCGGCCGCCAATCCCTGCCCGTGCGGGAGGCTGGGCCAGCGCGAGGCGCCCGGCTGCCGCTGCGCCGAGGACGCTGTGCTCCGTTACCAGGCGCGCCTCTCCGGCCCGATGCGCGACCGCATCGACATGGTCGCCGACGTTCCCCGCCTGGGCGGAGAGGCGCTCTTCGGGTCCGGCGCCGAGGAGCCGACCGCCGCGGTCCGTGAGCGGGTCGCAGGGGCACGCGCCCGCCAGGCGGAGAGGGCCGCCAGCACCGGGGTGGCGGCCAACGCCCTGCTCGGTGCCGAGCAGCTGGTGGCGGTCTCTCGGCTCGACGTCCGGGCTCTCGACGCCCTCACCACCGCGGGCGAGCGATGGCGGCTCTCGGCCCGTGCCTACCACCGCGTGCTCCGGGTCAGCCGGACCATCGCCGACCTCGCCGGGGAGGAGAGGGTGACGCGGCAGGCGCTGCTGGAGGCCTTCCAGCTTCGCGGGCAGTCGGAGTGACCGGTCACCGCCTGGCCGCCGGGGCCGGCTGCTGGCCGCCGGGGTTGGCGGACCTGGACCAGCTCGGTGGGTCCTGCGGCGTCCGATCCATCTGGTTGGAGGGGGAGTTGCCGCCACTGCCAGGCGTGGCCCTGGTGGGTTCCCGGCAGGCCACCTTCGCCGGCCTGGAGGCGGCGCGGCGGATCGGCGCCGACCTCGGCCGGCGCGGCGTGACCGTGGTCAGCGGCTTCGCCCTCGGGGTGGACGCGGCCGCCCACCGCGGCTGCCTGGCTGCCGGCGGGCAGACCGTGGCCGTGCTCGGCTGCGGCCTGGCGGTGGACTACCCACGCTCTCACCGGGGCTTAAGGACAGAAGTGTCCTTAAGGGGTGCACTGGTGTCGGAGTACACCGCCTGGGACGGTCCGCGCGCTTGGCACTTTCCGCATCGCAACCGGATCATCGCCGCTCTCTCCCGGGCGGTGGTGGTGGTGGAGGCGGGGGAGAAGAGCGGAGCCCTGAGCACCGCCCGGTGGGCTGCGGACCTGGGTCGGGAGGTGCTCGCGGTGCCCGGCTCCATCCTCGGCCAGGCCAATCGGGGCTCCAACCGGCTGCTGCGCGACGGGGCGCGGCCCTACCTGGATGTGAGTGACCTGGCCGACGTCTTCCCCGAGTGCGCCGTTCCGGGCGCGTCCGATCGACGCCGCAGGCCTGAGCGGCCCGGGGGCGAAGCGGCGAACCCACCGCTCGAGGCAGGGGACCACGCAGCGCGGTTGCTTGCGCTGGTCAGCGCGGAGCCCGTCCCTCGCGAGCTGATCGGACGAGCTCTCGGGCTGGGCGCCTCGGGGCTCGCCGTCCTGCTGGGGGAGCTCGAGCTGGAAGGGCATGTGCGGAGCCTCCCGGGCGGGTTGGTCGCCCGGCCCCGTTGGTGAGGTGCGTCACCGGGCCGGCGTCGGGGAGCCTGGTCGCCCCGCAGGCAGGATGGGTCTCCCGGGCCCGGGCACCGCAATTTGGGGATGGCCGACGCCGCTCCCACCGCGCAACGTTAACCGCGGGTAGACGGGCCCGCGACGCGAGAGTCGGCCGGTGGTACCTACCCACCAGACACCGCCCTCCTGCGGTGTCCAGGTGCCTTGGCGGTGCGCCCGGCCGGCGTCCTGATCTACTCGAGGTCGACCAGGCCGAGGTCCGCCTCCACCTCCCCGGGGACGGCCGTCTGCACCGTATCCTCCCTGTTCGGAGCGGCCCGGGACGCCTTGAGGCGGTTCAGAAAGACCATCGCCAGGCCGGCTGCGGCCACGCAGCTGATGGCGCCGGTGAGCAGGCCGGCCCGAGCCCCCTCGCCGGCCACGATCAGGCCGATCAGGGGACCGCCGATCGGCGTGGTGCCCTGGAAGGCCATCGCCCAGAGGGCCATGACCCGCCCCCGCATGGAGGGGGCCGCGCCCAGCTGCAGGGTCGAGTTCCCCCGGGCGACGAACGAGACGCTGGCCCACCCGACAGCGGCCAGCGCCAGGTATTCGAGGAGCAGGTTGGGAGCCCCGGCTGCGAGGAAGAGCACGACCGCGAAGGCGGACGCCGACAGGGTCACCGTCCGGAGCCCGGTGTGGCCGCGGGCCGCGGTGACCAGCCCACCCGCGACGGCGCCGACTCCCATCGAGGCGAGCATGAAGCCGTATGCGGTGGCTCCGCCGTTGAAGGTCTGCTTGGCGAGCACCGGAAGCACCACCTGGAACTCGTAGGCGAAGGTCCCGATGAGGACCATCATCAGCAGGGGGACGCCGAGGTCCGGCGTGTGGGCGACGTAGCGAACCCCCGCGCGCAACTGCCCGCGGGCACGCCCGCTGGGGACCGACGGCTGCAGCTTTGAACGGTCCATGGTCGCCAGGCTGAACACCACCGCCACGAAGCTCAGCGCGTTGAGGAGGAAGCAGATCCCATCCCCAACGCTCGCGATCAGCAGCCCGGCGACCGCGGGGCCGACCGCCCGGGCGACGTTGACGAGGACCGAGTTGAGGCTCACCGCGTTGCGGAGATCGCGAGGGCCGACCATCTCCAGGATGAAGGCCTGGCGCGCCGGGTTCTCGAAGGTGTTGTTGAGCCCCAGGAGGACCGCCAGCGCCCCCACCTCCCAAACCTGGACCACGTGGGTGGTGACCAGGATGCCCAGCACCAGGGCCTGCAGTCCCATCAGCGACTGCAGCAGGATCATCAGCTTCCGCTTGTCGACCCGATCCGCGACGACCCCGCCGTAGGCACCGAGCAGGAGGACCGGCAGGGTTTGCAGGGCCACGATCAGCCCGAGGTCGACGCTCGAGTGGGTCAGGGTCAGGATGAGCCAGGACTGGGCTGTCGTCTGCATCCACGTCCCGACGAGGGAGATGGCCTGGCCACCGACGTAGCGGCGGTAGTTGGGGATGGCGAGCGACGCGAATGTCGCCCGGGCGGTCCTCCCGGCCAGGTCGGCTGGTTTCCGGAGCTGGCGCACCGGACACTTCTACTCGATAAGGACCCTCGCACCGCCCCGGGCCGGCCTCCGCGCTTGACACCTCCGGTGGCTCGCAAATATCCTTCGTGACGAATGTTCGTGACGACGTACTTTGCGACGGCGAGGCAGGCCGGCCCCGGGGGGGATCGGTCGTGAGCCCGGAGGGGACGCCTCCGAGCTCGCAGGCGCTTCAGGACGGCATGGAGATCTCGCGCCTCCACGGGGAGATGGGGCGCCGGTTCCAGCCGCAGCGCCAGGCCATCAGCGGCTCGGCCGTGACGCCGCGGATGCTCGGCTGCCTGCGCCACCTTGCCACCGCCGGTCCGCTCACGGTGGGGGAGCAGGCGAGACGCTTCGGCATCAGCCACGCCACCGCCACCGAGGTCGTCAACCGGCTGGAGACCAAGGGGCTGGTCGAGCGCGGGAAGGACGGCGGCGACCAGCGCCGCGTCTTCGTGCGGCTAACGGAGCGAGGTCGCGAGCAGACGGCCGCCCTCGCCGGCCGCAACGTCGAGGATCCGCTTCTCCAGGCCGTCGGCACCCTGCCCGCCTCCACCCGCGCGGCCATCATCGAAGGTCTCGGCGCTCTGCTGCGGGCTGCCGATGCCGGTACCGATGTGAGCCTGACCGGCTGACGCGACCGGTTGTCCTGATGGCTGCGCACCCGTTGGTGTGCCGGCGGCGAGGCGGGTCTCAGGTGAGACTGAGAGTTGATTGCGACTAAGTTGCATCTGTGCTAGCCTCAGGTCGGACGGGTTCGGGCCGGGGAGGGCACACACCATGGCAGCGAACACAGGCCGATTGTCGCGAGTGTGGGGAGCGCTCACCCCCCGCGAGTGGACGCGGGTCGGCGCGATGGCAGGCTTCATCGTCACGCTGTACGTGCTGGGCTGGGGCATCTTCATCGCGGCCATCGTTCCCCAGCACTTCAAGCTGCTGGGCATCGGCGTGGCCATCACCGCATACACGCTGGGTCTGCGCCACGCGTTCGACGCCGACCACATCTCCGCCATCGACAACACGACGCGCAAATTGATGGCGGAGGGCAAGCGCCCTCTGTCCGTCGGGTTCTGGTTCTCGCTCGGCCACTCCACCGTCGTCTTCGTTCTTGGGATCTGTCTCACCTTCGCGGCACGGGCGATCATCGGCCAGGTCAGCAACTCCAACTCGACGATCGAGAGCTTCGGAGGCATCGTCGGAACCCTGGTCTCGGGCACCTTTCTCTACCTGATCGCGATTCTCAACCTGGTCATCCTGGTGGGCATCGTCAAGGTGTTCATGAACATGCGCCGTGGCCGGTACAACGATGCCGAGCTCGAGCAGCAGCTCAACTCACGCGGCCTGATGTTCCGTTTCTTCGGCAGGATGATGCGGGCGATTCACAGCCCCTGGCAGATGTACCCGGTGGGGGTCCTCTTCGGCCTCGGTTTCGACACCGCCACCGAGGTGGCGCTGCTCGCCGCCACCGCCGGCGCCGCCACCGCGGGGCTTCCCTGGTACGCCGTGCTCAGCCTTCCCATCCTCTTCGCCGCCGGGATGGCAACCATGGACACGCTCGACGGATCCTTCATGAATTTCGCGTACGGCTGGGCGTTCTCCAAGCCGGTGCGCAAGGTCTACTACAACATCACGATCACGGGGCTCTCGGTCGCGGTGGCGATGCTGATCGGCACCATCGAGATCTTCGGTCTGCTGGCTGCCGAGCTGAACCTCAGAGGCGGCTTCTGGAACTTCATGGCCAACTTCAACATCAACGAGGCGGGGTTCTTCATCGTCGGCCTGTTCGTCGTGACCTGGGTGGTGGCGCTGGCGGTGTGGCGATTCGGTGGCATCGAGCGCCGCTGGGACGAGGCGGCCGCCCGCGGGAGATCCGCCGAGCGCAGGTCGGCCTGACGGCCGTCGCACCAGCGTCGGGCTCCCCGCCTTCGCAGGCAGGGCCGGTGAGGCCATGCCGACGCTTCGCCTGTTCACCGGGCCGCCCCCGGGCCGGGCTCGGAGCGGTCGGACGGTCGAGCGGCGCCGCCCTCGGCCTCTCCCGGCGGGCTTCACCTTCCCAGGACGCTCCACCCCGGGAGCCGCAGTGAGGAGCCTGGCCCGCCACGTGGCTCCATCCTCGGGCGCGCCGGGCGCAGCCCGGCGGAGCTGGGACCCGCGAAGATGACCGCCCGCCAGGATCGACCGCAGGTTTGGCCGGGAGGCACCCCGGGTGATGATCCGGGATAGAGTGGATGACGGCCTCGGTCGGCGCCGGGGGCCACTGTTATCATCTGCCGGCTTCGGCCATGCCCGGAGGGCGCGGTCGGCGCCTGCCGCCATAGGACACCAATGCCAAACCGTCTGATCATCGTCGAGTCTCCGAGCAAGGCTCGCACCCTGGCCAAGTTCCTGGGCGCCGGCTACACCGTCAAGGCTTCGATGGGTCACATCCGCGACCTGCCGAAGTCGACCCTCGGGGTCGACCTGGAGAACGGCTTCCGCCCCGAGTACATCGTCATCCGGGGCAAGGAGAAGCAGATCCGGGAGCTGCGCGACGCGGCCAAGAAGGCGGACGAGGTCCTGCTCGCCGCCGACCCCGACCGCGAGGGCGAGGCCATCGCCTGGCATCTCGCCGAGGCGCTCAAGCTCAAGGATCCGGACCGGATCGAGGTTCACGAGATCACCAAGAGCGCCGTCGAGGCGGCGCTCAAGAACCCGCGGAAGGTCGATCGCAACCGCGTCTACGCCCAGGAGGCCCGCCGCGTCATCGACCGCCTGGTCGGATACCGGCTGAGCCCGCTGCTCTGGCGGAAGGTGAGGACCGGTCTCTCCGCAGGCAGGGTGCAGTCGGTCGCCGTCCGTCTGGTGGTGGACCGTGAGAACGAGATCGACGCCTTCGTGGCGACCGAGTCGTGGAGCCTCGACGCGGTGCTGGAGAAGGGCGAGAGCCGCTTCACCGCGCGCTACCAGGGCCGCAGGGATGCGCTGGAGGCGGCGGCCTCCGCCCCCAAGCGGGGCCGCGGGTCCAAGCGCGGCGGCGTGGAGGGGGTGGAGCCCGGCGACCCGGCCGATCGGGTCGTGCTCGCCACCCGGGCGGACGCCCTGGAGGTGATGCGTGCCCTCAACTTCGACGACGCGGGGCATCGCCCGGACGACCTCCCGCCCTTCCAGGTCGAGGGCGTGGAGAGCTCGGAAACCTCGCGCTCGGCGCCCTTCCCGTACACGACGAGTACCCTGCAGCAGGACGCCAGCACTCGGCTGCGCTTCTCGCCCCGCCGGACCATGTCGATCGCCCAGGAGCTCTACGAGGGCGCGGAGCTGGGCAGCTCGGGCCCGGTCGGGCTGATCACCTACATGCGCACCGACTCGACGCGGATCAGCGACCAGGCGAGGACCGAGACCGCCGCCTACATCGGCGAGACCCTGGGGCAGAGTTACCTCCGAATCGGCCAGGCCCGTCAGCGCACGGGTCAGAACATCCAGGACGCCCACGAGGCGATCCGGCCGACCGATGTCACCCGCACCCCCGAGCAGGTGGCCGAGCTGCTGCCTCGGGAGCAGGCGCGGCTGTACGAGCTGATCTGGCGGCGGTTCGTGGCCAGCCAGATGGCCCCGGCCCGCTTCCTCAACACCCGGGTGACCATCGCGGCCTCCGACTTCATCTTCCGCGCCACCGGGTCGGTGCTCGTCTTCGACGGCTTCCAGCGCGTCTGGAAGCGCGACGAGGAGCGCGACCGGGATGGCCAGCTCCCCGCCCTGGAGCCCGGCGACCGGCTGGTCTGCTGGGACGTGAGCGCGGAGCAGCACTTCACCCAGCCGCCGCCCCGCTACACGGAGGCGTCCCTGGTGAAGGAGATGGAGGAACGGGGCATCGGCCGCCCGTCCACCTACGCGCCCACCATCGACGTGATCCAGGAGCGGGGCTACGTCCGCCAGGAGGAGCGCCGCCTCTATCCGACCGAGCTGGGCAAGACCGTCGACGGGCTGCTCCGGGAGCATTTCGCAGAGATCGTCGACATCGACTTCACGGCCGACCTGGAGCGCCGCCTCGACGCCATCGAGGCCGGTAAGCGCAGGTACGAACCCACGGTCAGGGAGTGGTACACGCCCTTCAACGCCACCGTCGACAAGGCCCACACCGAGATGCAGAGGGTCAAGGTCCCGGCCAAGTCGACCGGGGAGGCCTGCCCGCAGTGCGAGATCGGCGAGCTGGTGATCCGCGAGGGCCGTTTCGGCACCTTCGTGGGGTGTTCCCGCTACCCGGAGTGCGACTACATCAAGGACAAGAAGCAATCGTCGGCGGTGCCCATCGGGGAGAGCTGCCCGCGCTGCGGCAAGCCCCTGGTGGAGCGTCAGGGGAAGCGCGGCCCCTTCGTCGGCTGCAGCGGGTACCCGAAGTGCCGCTTCCTCCGGGACATCCCCGGCGCCGGGGGCGGCGGTCCGGACGGCTCCGGCGCGGCGGGGAGCGCCGCGGGCGTCGGGCCCGGCCCGGTGGGCGAGACCGAGGATCTGGGTCAATGCCCGGAGTGCTCCCGCCCCCTCGCGCGCCGGCAGAGCCGTCGGGGAAGCTTCGTCGGCTGCACGGGATACCCGGACTGCCGCTACATCCAGCCTCAGAGCAGCAGCGCGGCCGGCGCCACCGCGGCTCCGGCGGCCGAGCAGACCGGCGAGAGCTGCCCCGACTGCGGCAAGCCGCTGGTCCGCCGCCAGGGACGCTTCGGCCCCTTCGTCAGCTGCAGCGGCTACCCGAAATGCACCTACCGGCCGCCCCGGAAGTCTCCGGCGGCGAAGGCGGAGGTCGCCTCGTGACGCCCCGGCCGCACGCCACCACCATCGTCGGGGTGCGCCGTGCCGGCATGGTGGCCATCGCCGGTGACGGGCAGGTGACCGTTGGCGACGTGGTCATGAAGCACCGCGCCGCCAAGGTGCGGCGGCTCCACCGCGACACCGTCCTGGCCGGCTTCGCCGGGGCGGTGGCCGATGCGCTGACCCTCTTCGACAAGTTCGAGCAGCAGCTCGACCGCCACCAGGGGCATCTCCTGCGTGCCTCGGTGGGGCTCGCCAAGGAGTGGCGCACCGATCGCTACCTCCGCCATCTGGAGGCGATGCTGATCGTCGCCAACCGCGACCAGCTGCTGCTGCTCTCCGGCGACGGCGAGATCATCGAGCCCGACGACGATCTGGCCGCCATCGGCAGCGGGGGACCGTACGCGCTGGCGGCGGCCAAGGCCCTGCTCCAGAACACCGATCTCGACGCCGCGGAGGTGGCCCGGCGTTCCCTGGTCATCGCCGCCTCGCTGTGCATCTACACCAACGACGAGATCACCGTGGAAACCCTCTCGACCGAGGCGCCGGCCGGCGACCTGCCCGCGGAGACGCCCCCGACCGAGACGGTGCGCGCCGAGGAGCCGGTCCGGGGGTGACCATGGACGTCGCGCAGCCCCCATCCACCCCTCCCGCCGCCGCGAGCGGCCCGGCGGCGACGGATCCGGGCCAGGCTGCGGTGGCCAACGGCCCCGCCGGCTCCCCGGCCCCTGACTCGGCGGAAGCCCGGGACCCGGACGACCTGCGCCCCACGGAGATCGTCCGCCACCTCGACGCCTACATCGTCGGGCAGGCGGCGGCCAAGCGCGCGGTCGCCATCGCCCTGCGCAACCGGGTGCGCCGCCGCCGGCTGAGCGACGAGATGCGGCGCGAGGTGCTCCCGAAGAACATCCTGATGATCGGCCCCACCGGGGTGGGCAAGACCGAGATCGCCCGGCGGCTCGCCAAGCTCACCGCCTCCCCGTTCATCAAGGTCGAGGCCACCAAGTTCACCGAGGTCGGCTACGTGGGGCGCGACGTCGAGGCGATCGTGAGAGACCTCCTGGAGGAGACCATCACCGACGTCCACGAGGAACGCGTGAGCGAGGTCGAGGCGCGGGCCCGCGAGGTGGCCGAGCGACGGATCCTCGACATCCTGGTGGAGGCCGAGATGCGCTCGGCGGCCGGGTCGCCGGAGGCCGTCGTCCGTCCCGCGGTCAAGGCGGCCGATCTCCCGGAAGGCCCGCCGGCCGCGCTGCCCCCCGGCCCGGTCGGGGACAGCTCCACGGCGGGCGCCGGCGAGATGCTGCCGGTGACCGCACCGGAGCCGGAGGCGGGCGACGGCCGGTCGGCCAGCGGCGCCCTCGAGCGCCTGCGCCGGCGCCTGCGCCGGCGCCTGGCCACCCAGCTGCGGGCCAAGCATCTGGAGGAGCGCTACATCGACGTCGAGGTCGAGGAGCCCTTCCAGCCCGCCTTCGAAGGCTTCGCGGGCAGCGGGCTCGAGGAGGTGGGCTACTCGCTCTCCGACTTCTTCTCCCAGATGGCGCCACCGCGCAAGCGGACCAAGCGCATGCAGGTGGCCGACGCACGGACGGCGCTCGCCGAGGAGGAGACCGACCGGCTCATCGACATGGACCGCGTCTACGACGATGCCATCCGGGACGTCGAGGAGGCCGGCATCGTCTTCATGGACGAGGTCGACAAGATCTGCGGCCCGTCGCCGGATCACGGACCCGACGTGAGCGGGGAGGGGGTCCAGCGCGACCTGCTGCCCATCCTGGAGGGGTCGGTGGTGCACACCCGCTACGGGTCGGTGCACACGGACCACATCCTCTTCATCGCGGCGGGCGCCTTCAACGTCGCCCGGCCGGGCGACCTGATCCCCGAGTTCCAGGGGCGGTTCCCGATCCGGGTCGAGCTGAGCCCGCTCAGCGAGAGCGATCTCCAGCGCATCCTCACCGAACCCAACAACGCTCTCACCAAGCAGTACGAGGCGCTGCTCGGCACCGAGCAGGTCGAGCTGTCGTTCACCGACGACGGGGTCGCCGAGCTGGCCCGCCAGGCCCATCGGGTCAATGAGCAGGACGAGAACATCGGGGCCCGGCGCCTCTTCACGATCATGGAGAAGGTGCTCGAGGAGGTCTCCTTCCACGCCGAGGACCACGCCGGCAAGCGGGTGGTCGTCGACTCGGCGATGGTCCTGCAGCAGCTCCAGGACCTCATCAGCGACGACGACGTGCGCCGCTACATCCTCTGAGGGACCGGAGTGGGCATCGCAGGACCGCCCCCGCCACCTCCGCAGCCCTCCGCCGGCCCGCTTGCCCCGGGACAACCCGATCCGCCGCCGGGCTCGCCGGCTCCCGCGCCGCCTGGCTCGCCCCCGCCACCTGACCCACCGTCGGCGCCCGCCTCACCGGGGCTGCGGCTCGATCTCAGCGCCCTCCTGCGCCGGGCCACGCCCACCGGAGCCCTGGTCGGTGGCGGGCTGCTCCTGCTCTTCGTCCTCTCCTTCATCGGCGGCTGGATCCAGATCTCGTTCACCTGCCCGGTCGTGACCACCTACTGCACGGGCTCGACCTCGTCCACGGCCGGCAGTCTCTGGCAGGGCTTCGGCCTCCTGCCGGCCCTGATCGTGGTCTTCTCCCTGGGCTGGTTCGCCGTCCTCAAGGTCCCCGAGCTGGGGTTGGGCGGCATGGTCCCGGATGCGCCGAGGTGGCGGTCCCCGTGGATGGGCGTGGCCGGGGTGGAGGTGGTGCTCTTCCTCCTCTACTGGCCGATCGAGGGGGGGAACTACACGAGCCAGGGGTCCACCTCCCCTGGCTGGGCGCTCTGGGCCTCGATCGCCTTCGCCGCCCTGGTGGGCATCGGCGGCTATCTGGAGGATCGGACCGCTGCCCGCCTGGGAGCCCACGCAGGGGTGGCACTCCCCGCCGCAACGGCGACCGCTCCCGGCGGCCCGCTCCTGGCGCCACCGCCGGCTCCCCCGCTGCTGGCGGTGGGCACCCTCTCCGCGGACCGCAGCGAGTGGTTCGACGGGACCGGATGGCGGGACGCCTCGCTGAGCGCGCCCCCGGGAGCCCTGCGCTCGCCGGATGGCAATCACTGGTGGGACGGGGCCACCTGGCGAACCATTCCCGGCTGGCATGTCCGGGCCCAGGGCACCGGGATGGTGAGGCCGGCCCGGCACGCCCCGGAGCCGCCCCGGCCGGGCGAGCCGCCCGCCTGAGGGGTCACCCCGGAGTCCGGAGCCGTCCCACGCCGGCGCCGGATGGAGAGCCGTCGCAACCGGCCGGGAGGCCGTGTGGCACAATTCGGGCTAATTTCACACGCCCGGTCCACGCGACGGCGGGTGCCCCTCGGGGTCGCCGCCGCGGTCAACCCCGGGCGGAGGTGCCAACCCAGACCGGAAGGAGGCCGCCGTGCCGGCAGCAACCCTCCGCCAGCTGCTCGAGGCCGGAGTCCACTTCGGCCACCAGACCAGCCGGTGGAACCCCAAGATGCGCGACTACATCTTCACGTCGCGCGACCGCGTCCACATCATCGACCTGGCCAAGACCCAGCTGATGCTGGACGACGCCTGCGAATACGCCCGCGAGCTGGTGGGCGGTGGCCAGAAGGTGCTCTTCGTCGGCACCAAGAAGCAGGCGCAGGACTCCATCGTGGAGGCCTGCACCCGGACCGGTCAGCCGTACGTCGTCCATCGCTGGATGGGCGGCATGCTCACCAACTTCCAGGTCATCCAGCGCCAGCTCAAGCGGCTCATCGAGCTCCGCGGGATGAACGAGCGCGGCGACTTCGAGCGGATGAGCGGCAAGGAGGCCAACGCCAACAAGGACGACCTGGAACGCCTGGAGCGGAGCTTCGCCGGCATGGTCGAGATGAAGCGTCTCCCCGGTGCGCTCTTCGTCATCGACTGCAAGAAGGAGCGGCTCGCGGTCAACGAGGCCAACAAGCTGGGCATCCCGATCATCGCCCTGGTCGACACCAACTGCGATCCCGATCTGATCCAGCACGTGATCCCCGGCAACGACGACGCCATCCGCTCCTGCCGGCTGATGGTCAACGCACTCTCCGAAGCGATCCTCGAGGGGCAGCGCCTGCTCAGCGAGCGCGAGCTGCGCGAGCGCGATGAGTCCGAGGCCGCCGCCGCGCTCGCCGCCCGCGCCGAGGCGGAGCGTGAGAGCGAGGCCGCAGCGGCTCAGGCCACAGTCGACGCCGCGGAGGCGCTGGCCGCAGCCGCGGTCGCCGCCGACGAGCCCACCGCCGCACCCGCGGAGAAGTCCTGATGGCCGAGATTCCCGCCGCGCTCGTGATGAAGCTCCGGGAGGCCACCGGGGCCGGGATGATGGATTGCAAGCGGGCGCTGGTCGACTGCGACGGCGACTTCGAGCGCGCCAAGGACCGCCTCCGCCAGACGGGCGCGGCCAAGGCCGAGCACAAGGCCGGCCGCTCCACCAACGAGGGCGTGATCGAGGCATACGTGCACGCCGTGGGCGGCATGCCTGCCAAGGTCGGCGTCCTCGTCGAGGTCAACTGCGAATCCGACTTCGTCGCCAAGACCGACGACTTCAAACGGCTGGCGCGCGAGCTGGCCCTCCAGGTGGCCGGAGCCGAGCCCCTGTACGTCCGCCCGGAGGATGTCCCCGCGGAGGTCCTCGAGCGCGAGCGTAACGTCTACCGCGCCCAGGTCGAGGGCAAGCCCGAGGCGATGGTGGAGAAGATCATCGAGGGCAAGCTCGCCGCCTTCTACGGCGGCGTCTGCCTCCTCGAACAGCCGTGGATCCGTGACGAGAAGCACAAGAAGAAGGTCAAGGAGCTGGTGCAGGAGGCGGTCGCCAAGCTGGGCGAGAACATCACCGTCGCCCGCTTCGTTCGCTACCGGGTGGGGGAGGCCTCGCCGGAGGGGGACGGAGCCGCGAGCACGTGACCAGCGACGCCGCCGACGTGGACGTGACCGGGCCGGTGGGATCGGACGGCCGCCGTCCGGTGTTCTCGCGCATCGTCCTCAAGCTGTCGGGTACGGCGCTGGTCGGCAGCGAGGCGTACGGCATCGACATGGAGACCCTCCGGCGGATCGCTCAGCAGATCCAGCGGGTGGTGGCCCGGGGCGTGCAGCTCGCCATCGTGGTCGGGGGCGGCAACATCGTTCGGGGTACCGACATCAGCCGCCACGGCATCGAGCGGGTCACCGGCGACTACATGGGGATGCTGGCGACGGTCATCAACGCCCTCAGCCTTCGGGATGCGATCGAGCGCCTGGGGATGCAGTGCCGGGTGCAGAGCGCCATCGCGATGCAGCAGGTGGCCGAGCCCTTCATCCCGCTCCGGACCATCCGCCACCTCGAGAAGGGGCGGGTCGTGATCCTGGCCGGGGGGCACGGCAGCCCCTTCTTCACCACCGACACCACCGCGGCGCTCCGGGCCGCCGAGATCGGGGCCGACGTGCTGCTCAAGGCGACCCAGGTCGACGGCATCTACACCGCCGACCCGATCCGAGACCCCACCGCGACCCGTTTCGCCCACCTCTCGTACCTCGAGGTTCTGACCAGGGGCCTCGCTGTCATGGACAACACCGCGCTCACCCTGTGCATGGACAACAACATGCCGATCATCGTGTTCGACCTCCACGCCGAGGGGAACCTGGAGAGGGTCATCCTCGGGGAGGCGGTCGGCACCCGCGTCGATGCGGAGGTGACCAAATGACCGATCCGACCAAGGCCGAGGAGGCGCTTGCGCAGATCGAGGAGCGGCTGGTCGACGCCGAGATCCGGATGGAGAAGAGCGTCGATTCGCTCCACAAGGAGCTGTCGAGCATCCGCACCGGGCGGGCCAGCCCCTCGCTCGTGGAGCGGCTGCAGGTCGAGGCCTACGGGGTGCCGACCCCGCTGCAGACCCTTGCCGGCATCTCCACCCCGGAGGCGCGCCTGCTGGTGATCCGCCCCTACGACCGCAGCTCCATCCCGGCCATCGAGAAGGCCATTCAGCGCTCCGACCTGGGGCTCACCCCGAGCAACGACGGGCAGCTGATCCGGATCGTGATCCCCCAGCTGACCGAGGAACGCCGGCACGAGCTGACCAAGCTGTGCGCCCGCAGGGCGGAGGAGGCCCGGGTGGCGGTGCGCAACATCCGCCGCGACGAGGTCGACCACCTCCGCAAGGTCGAGAAGGACGGCCACCTGAGCCGGGACGAGCTGGAACGCTCGCTCGCNNTCGCGCCCATCCCGCTTCCGGAAGCACGGCACGTCGGCCCGCCGCGGAGCGTGGGACACTAACGTCAGCGCACCGAAACGGTCTGCTGCTCGCGGCCGTTCTTCTCATGAGAGGCATGCTCCGACCACCCCCACCCACCGCCATCCCCGCGCCGGCCCGCCCTGAGCTGCCGCGCCACATCGGCATCATCATGGACGGCAACGGCCGCTGGGCCAAGCGACGACACCTGCCACGGGTTGCCGGTCATCGGGCCGGCGTGCGGGCGATACGGCGGGTCATGGAGGCCTGCAACGACGCCGGCGTCCACATCCTCACCCTCTACGCCTTCAGCACCGAGAACTGGCAGCGACCCCGCGGCGAGGTGAGCTCCCTGATGCGCCTCTTCGAGGAGACGATGGACAGCGAGGTGGAGGAGCTGGATGCCAAGGGCGTGCAGCTGCGGGTCATCGGGGACCGTGCCAAGCTCAGCCCGCGCCTCCGTCGCAAGGTGGACGACTGCGAGGCCCTGACCGCTCACAACGGCGCCAACATCCTCAACGTGGCCATCAACTACGGCGGCCGCAGCGAGCTGGTCGAGGCCATCCGCGAGCTGGCCTCCAACGGCGTCGACCTTCGCAGCCTGGACGAGGCCACCCTCTCGGCGGCCCTCTACACCTCGGGGCTGCCGGATCCGGACCTCATCATCCGCACCGCCGGCGAGCTCCGGGTGAGCAACTTCCTGCTCTGGCAGGGGGCCTACGCCGAGCTGCACGTGACCGCGGCGCTCTGGCCCGACTTCGGGCCGGGCGATCTGGCCGAGGCGCTCGGCGACTTCAGCTCGCGGCGGCGGACGTTCGGCCAGGTGGCGGACCCGGCCGGTGCCGATCTCGGCACCGCCCTCGCCACCCCGGTGGGATGACCACCCCCCCGGTGCCCGGTGCGATCGACGCCCTCCCCGCGGCTCCCGGCGCCGCAGCGGAGCAGAAGGGGGCGCCGGTGACGGCCGGGGCCCTCCCCGCGCGGAGCATGAATCTGCTCCCCCGGGTGGCCTCCAGCGCCGTCCTGGTCGTGCTGGTCGCCGGCATGATCTACCTCGGCGGCATCCCCCTCGACGTGCTGGTCGGGGCCGCGGCGGCGCTCGGTGCCTGGGAGCTGGCCAGCCTGCTCGCCCGCTGCCCGGTGCCCGCGCCGCGCTGGCTGGTGATCGTGCTGGGCGTCTGGCTGGCGGAGCGGGCGATCCTCCCCGGTGCGGGCGGCGATCTCGGCGTCATCCTCCCGGCCGCCCTGGTCGCCGGGATGATCGCCGGTGTTCTCCTGCGCTCCCCCTGGGAGGGGTCGGCCGCAGGATTGGGGGGCGGCCTCTATCTCGGGGTCGGACTGGGCAGCCTGCTCGGCCTCTACCACTGGTCGGGCGCCGGCGCGGGCGTGGGGCGCGACCTGGTCGCGATCGTGGTCGGGGCGGTGGTCGCCACCGACACCCTGGCGTACTTCACGGGGCACGCCCTCGGCCGGCACCCGTTCTTCCCCTCGATCTCGCCGCGCAAGTCGGCCGAGGGAGCGGTGGGAGGAGCCGTGGGGGCGATGCTGGTCGCCGGCATCGCCGGGCCACTCGTCGTCTCGCTCAACCCCTTCCTGGCGGTGGGGATGGGGCTGCTGATCGCCGTCGCCGCCGAGGGGGGCGATCTCGCCGAGTCGGCGCTCAAACGGCAGGCGGGGGTCAAGGACTCGGGGCGGCTGATCCCGGGTCACGGGGGGCTGCTCGACCGCCTCGACGGCCTGCTCCTCGCCGGGCCGGCCGTATATTGCCTCCTGGTGCTGATCTCCTTCCGGTGAGCCCGGCAGGTCGCACCGCCCCTCCCCAACGCCCGCTTCACCACCCCTCGGAGGACCGCCCCGGCGCCATGGACTCCCAAGCCCCCTCTCCGGCCCCGCGCCGCGTCGTCCTGCTCGGCGCCACCGGCTCGATCGGCCGCCAGGCGGTCGATGTGATCGCGCGCTTCCCCGATCGATTCGAGGTGGTGGGCGTGGTGGCCGGGCGCGATCTCGCCGGTCTGCGGGCGCTGGCCGAGCGCTTCGGGACCGCCCGGGTCGCCGTGGTCGCCCCGGACCCGGGGGCGGAGGTGCCCCACGGTTGGGGGATCGGTCTCGAGGCCGCGTGCGAGCTGGCCGCCATGCCGGCGGACGTCGTCTGCGTGGCCATCACCGGGGCGGCGGCGCTCCGGCCGACCCTGGCCGCCATCGACGCCGGGACCACCGTGGCCACCGCCACCAAGGAGGTGCTGGTCATGGCCGGCGAGATCGTGCGCGCCCGTTCGCGCCGGTCGGGCGCCCGCATCGTCGCCATCGACAGCGAGCACTCGGCGATCTGGCAGTGCCTCCGGGGCGAGGATCCTGCCAGCGTCAGCCGGCTCATCCTCACCGCGAGCGGCGGGCCCTTCCGGGAGCGCGACCCGGCCACCTTCGCCGCCATCACCCCCGCGGAGGCCCTCCGGCATCCCACCTGGAACATGGGGCCCAAGATCACCGTCGACTGCGCCACCCTGATGAACAAGGGGCTGGAGGTCATCGAGGCCCACTTCCTCTTCGGGATCGACTACCCGCGGATCGAGGTGGTGGTCCATCCCAGCTCGGTGGTCCACTCGATGGTGGAGTTCCGGGACGGGGCCACCAAGGCACAGCTGGGCGTCCCCGACATGAGAATCCCGATCGCCCTGGCCCTCGCCGACGGCGAGCGCTTGAGCGGGGTGGCCCCGGCCGCCGACCTTCCGGCCGTCTCTCCGCTCCAGTTCCTGCCCCTCGACCCCCGGCGCTTCCCCGCCGTCGGGGTGGCCCGCCGGGCGGGGGAGCGGGGTGGCGTCGTGCCCGCCGTGCTCAACGCGGCCAATGAGGTCTGTGTCGACGCCTTTCTGCGCGGCGCGTGCCGCTTCGACCAGATCACCGCGCTGGTGGGGGAGGCGGTGGAGGCGGCGCCGGCCGTCTCCGAGCCCTCGCTGCAGGACGTCCTCGAGGCCGACGACTGGGCCCGCCGGCGGGTCGCCGGCGCGCTGGCCCTGCCGGCCGGCTCGGCCGCGGCAGGGCCCGGGGGCTCGGGGGCGGCATGATCGGCTTCCTCATCACCATCGTCGCCTTCCTGGTGCTCATCACCGTCGTGGTGGTGGTCCACGAGGGCGGCCACTTCGTCCTCGCCAAGCTCTCCGGGATCAGGGTCGACGAGTTCTTCGTGGGCTTCGGCCCCCGGGTGGTGAGCTTCAAGCGGGGTGACACCGAGTACGGCATCCGGGCGCTGCCGGTGGGCGGGTTCGTGCGGATGCCGGGGATGCTCGGCCTGGAGGGGGAGGCCGACGCCGGCGACCGCAACTTCTACCGCGCCACCATCCCGCGGCGCCTGGCGACGATCGCCGCCGGGGTCGTCTTCAACCTCGTCTTCGGGGCCTTGTGCCTGACCGTGGTGGCCAGCCAGGCCACCCCCTCCTACGTCCCATCGGGAGAGCCGACCGCCCGAGCCGGGCTGGTCAGCGGCGACGTCATCCTGAGCATCGGGGGTTCGACGATCAGCTACTCGTCGACGACGGCCACCGACAACGACTTCTACGCGGCGGTCCAGAGCAGCGAGGGCCGGCCGATGCGGGTGGTCTACCAGGGCACCGACGGCGCCGACCACACCGCGACCGTCACCCCGGAGCTGGTCGTCTACGCGGAGGGGATGTCCGGCACCTTCCCGACCAAGCTGGCGGGGGACGCGCTGGTCATCACCTCGGTGAACGGGGCGCCGCCGGCGAGCGGTGATCCCGCGTCCGTCCTCGGCGGCGGTGGTCCGGTCTCGGTGAGCGGGTTCGTCGAGGGCACCTCCACCGATCGGTTCAGCAACGAGCAGATCTCCGACGTGCACGACGGGAACGGGAGCCAGACGGCCCACGTCGAGGCGGCCTGGCGGATCGGGTACGGGGCCCAGGTGCCCGGCGAGGCTCTCCTGCCGGCGCTGCGCGACGGCTTCCGGGCGATCCCCTCCTACGCCGTGTCCCTGGTCCAGGTCATCGGCCAGCTCTTCGTCCATCCCGCCCAGGCCAGCCAGCAGTTCTCCGGGCCGGTGGGGATCGCGGCCGCCGCCGGGACCTCCGTCCAGCAGGGCTGGGTCCAGTACCTCAGCCTGATCGGCATCATCAGCCTGGCCCTCGGCTTCTTCAACGTGCTGCCCATCCCCTTCCTGGACGGCGGGCGGCTGCTCTTCATCGCCATCGAGGGGGTGATCCGGCACCGGATCGACCCGGTGCGCCAGGCGATCGCGATCGCCGTCAGCCTCGCCTTGATTATCCTGTTGGTGGTGTTCATCACCATCAATGACATCAACCACCTCGCCGGAGGCGTCCACTGAGATGACCCCTCCCAACCGCCGCCGGACCGTCCCCATCAACGTCGGCGGGGTCGTGATCGGCGGGGCCGCCCCGATCTCGGTCCAGACCATGACCAAGACCCAGACCGAGGATGTGAGCGCGACGCTGGCCCAGATCGAGCGGGCGGCGGCCGCCGGTGCCGACATCGTGCGGGTCACCTGCGACACCCAGGAGGCGGGCCGGGCGCTGCGTGAGATCGTGCGCGGCTCGCCGGTGCCGATCGTCGCCGACGTCCACTACGACGCTCCGCGCGCCCTGGAGGCGCTGGAGGCCGGGGTCGCGTGCCTCCGGCTCAACCCCGGCAACATCACCGACTCGGCCAAGGTGGCCGACATCGCCCGCGAGGCGAGGGACCGGGGCGTCCCGATGCGGATCGGCGTCAACGCCGGCAGCATCCCCGGGCGCAAGGGGCTGGAGCGCGGCCGCGGGGGCAGCGTCGACGAGACCGCGGAGCTGATGGTGGAGGCCGCATTGGGCCACATCCGCATCCTCGAGGAGCTGGACTTTCACCAGATCAAGGTGTCCCTGAAGGCGTCGGACGTCGCCACCAACCTGGCGGCCAACCGCAGGTTCGCCGCCCTGGACAACCGCTACCCGCTCCATCTCGGGCTCACCGAGGCGGGCCCGGTCGACACCGGCAGCATCAAGAGCGCGCTGGGCATCGGCATCCTCCTCGCCGAGGGGATCGGCGACACCATCCGGGTCTCGCTGGTCGGCGAGCCGGAGGAGGAGGTCCGGGTGGCCCGCCAGATCCTGGCCAACCTCGAGGACAAGCCCCACGGGCCGAACCTCGTCGCCTGNNGGCGAGGGGATGCACGCCGACATCGGCATCGCCGGCGGCAAGCACAAGGGTGCCCTCTTCAAGTCCGGCCGGGTGGTGGCGTCGCTCCCCGAGGCGGAGCTGATCGACATCCTGATCGCCGAGCTGCGGGCCGTCGCCGCCGAGGATGCCGAGCTGCTGGCGGCGGGCAAGCCGCTGCCGGAGGGGCTGAGCGACGGCGCCGCCGCCCCGGAGCCGCCTCGCCCGATGACCCCGCTGACCGTCGTCTGAGGTCGTCCTGTGACGAGGGCTTCCGCAAGGGCGGGAGGCGCGGGGGTGGTGCTTCGCTTCGGCACGGCCGTCGGCAGGCCTTGACCGGCCTGCCGCGGCCTTTGCTCGGCGGCATTGCAGCTGCCGCCTGCGCAAAGCCTGCGCTCAGCACGCACCCCCGCGCCTCCCGACCCGGCATTCGCGCCGAGTCCCGTACACTCGGCGGCCATGGCTGACGAACGACCCGCGATGCCCAAGGCGATCACCCGCAAGAGCGAGGACTTCGACCGCTGGTACACGGACACGGTGCGCCGAGCCGAGCTGGCGGACTACGCCCCGGTCCGCGGCTGCATGGTCATCCGCCCCTACGGCTATGCGCTCTGGGAGCGGATCCAGCGGGCCCTCGACGACATGCTCAAGCGGACCGGGCACGAGAACATGTACTTCCCGCTGCTCATCCCCGAGTCGTACCTGCTCAAGGAGGCCGAGCACGTCAAGGGCTTCGCCCCCGAGGTGGCCTGGGTGACCCAGGGCGGGCAGAAGGAGCTCGAGGAGCGGCTGGCGATCCGGCCGACCTCGGAGACGATCATCTGCTCGATGTTCGCGGACTGGATCCACAGCTACCGCGACCTCCCCGTGCTGATCAACCAGTGGGCCAACGTGATGCGTTGGGAGAAGCGCACCCGGCTCTTCCTGAGGACCTCCGAGTTCCTCTGGCAGGAGGCGCACACCTTCCACGAGACCCACGCGCAGGCCGCCGCCGAGGTCGACACCGGGCTCGAGTGCTACCGCGAGCTGGCCGAGGAGTGGCTCGCCATCCCGGTGATCCCAGGGCGCAAGACCGAGTCCGAGAAGTTTGCCGGCGCCGAGTACACCCTCTCCATCGAGGCGATGATGAGTGACGGCTGGGCGCTCCAGTCAGGGACCTCCCACCACCTGGGGCAAAACTTCACCCGTGCCTACGGGATCAGCTTCAGCGACCGGGAGAACGTGCTCCAGCATCCCTTCCAGACGTCGTGGGGGCTGTCCACGCGGATCATCGGCGGGCTGATCATGGCCCACGGCGACGACGCCGGCCTGGTGATGCCACCCCGCGTCGCACCGATCCAGGTCGTGGTCGTCCCGGTCACCCGGAGCAACGATCCGGAGGGGGCGGCGGCCGTCGACGAGGCGTGCCGGCGGATCGCGGCAGAGGCGGGCGACGTGCGCCTGCGCGTCGACCGGCGGGAGGGCATACGCCCCGGCGAGAAGTACGCCCACTGGGAGCTGCGGGGTGTGCCCCTTCGACTGACCGTCGGCGCCCGCGACCTCGCCACCGGCCAGGTGACGGTCACCCGCCGGGTCGATGGGGAGAGCTGGGCCGAGCCGCTCGACGGAGTGGCGGCGCGGCTCCCGGCACTCCTCGACGAGGTCCAGGCCCGCATCAGGTCCCGGGCCGAGGGGCTGCTCCGAGATCGGAGCGTCGAGGTCAGGAGCCTGGATGAGTTGCGTGAGGCCTTCGCCGAGAGGCCGGTCTTCGCCAACGCCCCCTTCTGCGAGCGTCCGGCCTGCGAGGAGGCGGTCACGTCCGCCGCCCACGCCCTCACCATCCGGGTGCTGCGGCGCGACCGCAGCGGGGAGGTGGGGCGGTGCCTGGCCTGCGGTGAGGCCTCGTCCGAGGTCGCGCTGATCGCCCGGGCCTATTAGGGACGGACCCTCAGCCTACTTCGAGTGGGTGACGTAGAGGTAGGCGGCCAGCACCACCAGCACCGCGATCAGCACGATCAGCACCCAGCGCAGCAGTGTCGAGCGCCGCTTCTCGGGCTTGGCCCGGGATGGCCGGGGGAGCNNGGCCGGTGATGCCGGCGGCTTCTTCCAGCACAGCGCGGCGGTCTTCGGGGCGGGCGGCGACCAGGGCGCGGCCGGCTGACCGGGAGCCTGCCACGCCGGCGGCTCGACGAATGCCACCGGGTGCGTGGGCCGGGGCGGCACCACGGGCGGGGCGCTGGGGGACCCGGATTGCCAGTCCTGGGGGAGTGCAAAGAGCGGTGTCGAAC
>PLAK01000005.1 GCA_003134115.1 Candidatus Changshengia sp. | reverse complement strand
GGTGAAGAACACCGCGTTATAGCAGAACGCCTGCGCTGCCATCAGCGCGGTGCCAAGCACGGTGCGGCGGCGATACACGGTCAGCAGAGCACGCATGCCGGCGCCGAACCAGGAATGCACGTCGGTGCGCAACGTCAGCGCCTGGTGCGGCACGGGCGGCAGAGGCTTGCCGGTCTCATGCTCGATGCGGGCCTCGATCTCCCGCACGACGCGCTCGGCTTCCTCCGGCTGGCCGTGGGTCATCAGCCAGCGCGGACTTTCCGGCAGGAAACGCCGCAAGAACAGCACGATACCGCCCAGCACGCCGCCGATCACGAAGGCCGCGCGCCAGCCGATCTCCGGCGGCATCACCGCAGGGTCCAACACCACCAGCGCGCCCAGGGCGCCGAGCGCCGCGCCCAGCCAAAAGCTGCCGTTCACCACCAGGTCGGTGAAGCCGCGCCGGCGCGCCGGGATCAGTTCCTGGATCGTAGCATTCACCGCGGCGTATTCGCCGCCGATGCCGGCGCCGGTGATCAGCCGGAACAATGCGAACGAGGTGAAATTCCACGACAAGCCACAGGCGATGGTGGCAAGAAGGTACACCAACACCGTGATGCTGAACAATTTCTTGCGCCCCAGCCGGTCGGTCAACCAGCCGAAGAACAGCGCCCCGGCGACCGCCCCCACCAGGTACGCACTCGCCGCCGCCCCCACCTGCTGCGGCGACAAATGCAGCGTCGGGCTGTCCGACAGCGCGCCGGACAGCGAGCCAACGATCGTCACCTCCAGCCCATCCAGGATCCACGCAATCCCCAGCGCCACAATCACCAGCCAATGGAACCTGCTCCACGTGAGCCGGTCGAGCCGCGCCGGGATGTCGGTGGTGAAGGTCGGTGTTGCGCTATCCACGGTACCTTCTGCCATACTGTCGGCCGGAAACGCACGGAGGCGCCCGCATGGACACGTTCCTCGCCGAGATTGAACAAACGATCGCGCGATGGCACGGCATTGACGCGCCCAACGACCCGGCGCGCCGCATGGCCGCCGACCTGATCGTGACCATCCTGGCGTTCGAAGCCCAGCGCGGCGCCCTCGCCTTCGAGGACGAACCCGCCGCCTTCGAAACCGCCCTGCACGACGCGCGGGAGGTCTAGGCGATGCCCGAACTCGCTGACCTGACACTGGTGGACGCGGCCGACGCGGTGCGCAACGGCCAGGCTACATCGATGGAGTTGCTGGATTCGATCTGGGCCAACCTGGAGGAACTCGATCCGCAACTGAATGCGACGATCTGGCTGGACCGCGAGGGCGCCGAAGCCGCGGCGCGGGCGGCCGACCAGGCGGTGCGGGAACAGGCCTGGCTCGGGCCGCTGCACGGCGTGCCGCTGGCGCACAAGGACATGTACTACCAGGCCGGGAAGCTCAGCACCTGCGGCTCGGCGATCCGGTGGTCCTCCCCACCTTCATCGTCCGCGGTCTCGTCGGCATGGTGGCGTGGCGCAACCTTCTGCGCCTCCGCCAACCGACCGGTCTGGGGCGGCTCGCCGCCTTTGCTCGAGGAGCACGAGCGAGTTTCCGCTTCTCCATCGACGCGGACTCTCGACGCTACAGCGGTCCGCGGCGGGAGCGGGTGCGCAGCGCAGCCGGCTGACTCGGCTCAGCTTCTGCTGCCGCTCGGTCGCGGGCGGCGTCGGGGGGCGATGGTGACCACGAGATCCCAGAGCTGGTGCCTCTCGGTGGCGGTGAGCACCCCCAGGAGCCCGGCGAGGAGCGGAAAGGTGATCATCCCCGTCACGATGCCGGCGACCAAGCCGGCGCGCAGGGCCAGGATCACGAGTCCGGCCATCAGGGCCGTGGCGACCGCCGCCCGGAGCAGGCGCACGACCGAGTTGCGTGTGAAGGTGTCCCGGACCAGGACGTAGCCGATGACGGCGAGGACCAGCTCGGTGACGACCATGGCGATGGATGCGCCGATGGCGCCATTGCCCTGAGTGCGCTGGAAGTACGGGATGAGGACGAGGTTCAGGGCGGGGTTGATCAGGCTCGCCAGGGCCATCATCTTGGTCCACACCATCTGCTGATTGCGCGCGATCATGAGCTGGTTGGCCATGATGTTGAGGTACATCGGCGGGACGCAGAGCGCGAGCAGAGCAAAGACGGGAATCGATTCGGTGAAGTCGGGCCCGTAGAGCACCCGGACCAGCGGAGCCGCCACCAGCACCGCCCCGACGCAGACCGGCATGCTGAGGACGAGGACAAGCTCGATGGCCGGTCGCGCCGCCTGGATCAACGACTGAGCGCCGCCCTTGTGGGCGCGCACGAGCTGCGCGAGCCACGCCGTGGAGAGGACGGTGGGGATGAACATGAGGGTCCCGAAGAGCTGCGTCGGGAGTCCATACCAGCCCAGCACCGTGGTCGACGTCATCGCTCCGAGCATCAGCGAGTCGATCCAGAGATAGATGGTGAAGAACGCGACGAAGCTCCAGTACGGGAGGCTGGCGATGAACAGCCGGTGCAGCTCGTGGCGCGTCACCCTCCAGTCGATGTCGAAGTGCGGGCGTGACCAGATCAGCACCAGCACCGTCAGGGCGGCACCGATCACGACGTAGGCCAGGAGCAGGCCAATGGCCCTGACCCCGAGCAGCACCAAAGCGATGCCGCTCACCGTGGAGAGGGTCTTGCTGAAGATGGTCGAGTAGGTGAGATACCGCATCTTCTCCATGGCCTGGAACCCCGCCGCGATCGGTTCGGAGACCACCGCGAAGACGGTCATGCACCAGCCGAGGAAGACCGCCGTGCCCTCGACCCCGCGGAAGGGGCCCACCAGCGTGATGACCAGGGTCACCGCCAGCGCGGGCAGGCAGAAGATGGCGCGGAGGACGATTCCGGTGCCGATCAGCTGGGGAGCCCGCTCGGGGTTGGCGGCGATCTCGCGGACGAGGAGCGGCCGGAGGCCGAGCCCGACCAGGACGAGGAGGACCCCGGAGGCGGCTAGTCCGAGGGTGTAGATGCCCACCTGCGCCGAGCCCAGCCGCCGCGGCACGATCACGGTCCAGGTGAGGGTCGCGATCCAGGTGACGATCTGACCGACGGTCAGGATCGAGATGCTCCGGGCCAGTTTCACGGTGTTTGGCCGGGGCGCGTCGAACGACTCCGTCACACGTACGGCAGCGACAGCGGGATCCCCCATCCCACCGAGTGTGACGGGGGTTTCGGCGCGGGTGAATGGGCGGATCGCGCCGTCACCGGGACATCGGGGAAGGGCTGCCGGCGCCCGCGGTCACCCGTGCCCGACCGGTTGCGGCGACGGCCGCGGAGCCCGATCAGTGTCCCAGGTGGGCCATCCGGGCGACGTCCGAGCCGGCCTGACGGGCATGGCGCACACCGCTGTACAGGGCCGAGACGCGGCGGGCCGCAGCGGTGCCCCTGACGATCTGGACTCGCTCGAAGGGCACGCTGCGAACGTTCCAGCGCGCCTTCGCCTGGTCCGCGCCGAGAGAGAAGTTGACGCCGTGGAGGCCCCGGCCGATCGCGGCCTTGATCGCCTCCACAG
>PLAK01000056.1 GCA_003134115.1 Candidatus Changshengia sp. | reverse complement strand
ACGGGAGCAGGCCACGGTGCTGTCACTGCCACTCGATCAACGTCCGGAAGAGCTTGGCTCTCGCATACCGCCGACCCGCCGGGCAGGGGCCGGACCACGCAACCTGGCAGGGCAGTTGGCAGCTGCCCGGGTCCAACGTCAACACGCCGGGGCAGAGNNGTCGTCGGAATGTCCGACCAGACACCACCGTAAACGGCGAACCAGTCCGCCGCTGTGACGGGGGAACTCTCTCCGCCGCTGTCCTTGGCCAGGGAGATACTGAAGTCCCGGTTAGTTGAGCAGGGAGAGCAAGCGGCGGTTCCTACGAGGACCAGCGCAAAGGCCTCAAGAAACACGCAGCGGGGTGGAATGCACGTGGTACGCGATTGTCTCACTAGAGGTTCCAACGCGTCGATCACCACCGCGTAGCCGCCCGGTGACGTTCACTGACCCTCGCCCACCCAGCGTTTGCAGGCCAATTGGACTAATCGGCGCATAACGGGCATACGGCGCGCACCTCTCTGTTCGCCCGTGCCTATCATCCGAGCCGTGGAATACCCTCAGTCTACCCGCGACGTCTTCTCTGCGCTAATGGCCAACCGCGAAACCGATGGTGTCATCTGGTGGGATCGAGCCGTTTTGGCGTTAGCAGACCTTCTGCCGACGTCCGCCATCGCCTATGCCCTGCATCGCCCAGACGTTTGGCGTCGCGAACTTCGTCAGGAGCTCCGGAAGAGTGCCCCGCCTCCCAGTCGGATGGGCTTCGTGCTCGAGGACCTAATGGATGCGGCCGAGACGCATGCTGGCGCCGAGGCCAGCCACGTGATGAGCGAGGTGTTCATCGCTCGAGCTATCGCTCAGCACACCACCGCCCTCCAACAACTCGGGATTTCTCCGGATGCACTCGTGGCGCAGGTCACCCAGCGCGCCGCGCCGGTCGCGCTGGCCGGCCTTCCTGCTCGGGCTCGGATCTTGGGCGCCGCGCGGGCGCGGCTACTCGATGAATCTGTTACGTGTGTCTCGTTGACCGAGGTGCTCGCCAAGGAAGAGCGTTCTGGAATCGTGGAGCGAAAGCGCAGCCTGATTCTTGATGATCAGGGGCTGGCCAGACTTGAGCAGTCTGCGGTCGCCCTCGTCAACGGCACCTCAGACGCTGCGGTCTACTTGATCTTCGGCCAGGAGGACGATGGGACACCCGTTGGAGAGGTGACACCGGGCGGGAAGGCAACCACTGACGAGACCGTGCGGAAATACCAGCGCCGCCTCGATCAACGGCTGCAGGCCTGTCATCCACCGGTACCTGTGAAGTGGGAGTGTGTCACCCAGGACGGACGGCGCATATGGCTTGCCTGCCTGTTTGGGCGCGCTCCAGGCACGGCGGTTCGGACTTCAACAGGCGCCTATCCCTACAGATCCGGCGAGGACACGCACTTTGCGACACCGGAGCAACTTGCCTCCTGGCTCAGGGAACCGAGTGCGGCTACTGATTCACCGGACGCGCAGGCCGTGGCGGGTACGGAGGCGGTGGAGGTGGTTCAGGGTCCGCCAGGTGCGAGCCACCGGCAGGCGCTTCTCCACCTTGAGGAAAGTGTCCAATCCTTCTTCGCGTCCCCACCGGCAATACCCAACCGGGTCGATGAATCTGGTCGACCCGAGTCATGGCGCCCGGTGTACGAGCCGATTCTTCAGCATTTCCAAGAGGCGATTGATCATGTTGTCGCCGTTGGCATCGCTGCCGATGAGGACACGCTGGCAAGGCTCTTCCGCGGCATTCGTACCGTCTTCGAGCTGCAGGAACCCCAGGGAGGCCTGAGTTGGGTCACCGAAGCTCCACGGCTCGTATGCCGCATTGCTGCTGATAGGGTGTTGGTTGACGCATACGTCACGGAGAGGTGGTACCGCATCCCAGTGGTTGGGCGCCCGGCATTTGATAGTTATGTCGGACGAGTGCCGTGGGTTGTGGCGCCGGAATACCGCCACTTGGAGACGCTCGGCCGCCATTCCGCAGTTGCCGACACCGTGGTTCTCGACGAGGTCGTGAAGGATTCAAGGTTGGTCGAACACGGTCTATCCGACAAAGTCGTTCGTTCTGCACACCGCGCTGTCGCCCTGGGTCTCGGCCTGTGCTATTTGGCACATCAGGAGCATCATCACGCAGTCAACGTCAGTCCCCCTTGGGTTCACTTCGATGCCGGCGTAGGGCTTCAGATGATCCTGTGGGAGGAAGAACCCGCTGTCCTCAGGGCGTTCGCTGGCCTCGCGTTCGAGGACAGCCAACTGTTCGCCAGTCAGCTGCCCAGCAGATTCGGTCAGCTTCTTTCCGCGTTCCAGGCGGTTGGCCTCCACGTTTCGCCCCACCCGGGTTGGGCTGCGGTGGATCGCATCGGCCAGGAGGCTCAGGAAGCACTCGACAATGCAGCGGAGGAGGCGAGGCGTCGTGCCGATATGCCCTTCTGAGGTGCGGCGTGGTCGATCCGAACGTTCTCGGGCGACAGACCTATTACTCACGCACTCCGGCAGGGCCGAGGCAGGTGGAGGGCAGCGTGTGGCGACGATCCAGGTCTGAGAGGGACCATGGACTCGACCGGGGTCGAGTGGACCCGCGGACGGAGCGAACGCTCGAGTGACATGGAGCGACGCTGGCGTAGCTAAGCGTCCTCTCTCCTGACGCCCGAGGGCGACACGGTAGGGCGGTGTTTCAATAGGCTCAGTAAAGGCACAGTGCCGTGGAATGACCCTTGTATATCAACGCAATGTCCGCGCCGCTCCGGAAGTACAAGTTCTGCCACGGGGCCTAGGTAACTTGGGAGGCAGCAGCTACCCAGCTGCCTCAACATGCATGCCCGTGGCGTAGCTCCCTAAGCCCCCTGGTCTGGGCTCAGACAGCGACCACCGCCGCGACCACCAGGAAGGCCGGGAGCAGGAGGCAGGCCACGGCCAGGTTGAACACCTCTCCGTCGCGATGACCCGGCGCCATTCGCAGGAGAAGCCCGTGACCGCCACCAGCACCAGCGCCAGGGTGAGCCCGAAGGCGACCGCGCTCCCGGGATAGACGTCGCCCTGCCAGGCCGGTGCCATGAGCATCGCTGAAAGCTGAAGTACGGCGAACGCGCCGTCCAGTACGAACGCCGCTGCGAAACAGACGAGCGTGGTGCTGTGCTCGTGCTGGTGGCTCCCCCGCTGGCGAGCTGCGGGCGGGTGCATCTCCACAGCTTACGGGGGAGAGATCGCGGGGGTGGAGACGGCGTCCGATCAGGCCACCACGTGCGGGCGCGGCTGTGCCCGAGTCAGCTCAGGCTCCCGCGGCGACCTCGCGGAGATGCTGCCAGAGCAACTCCACGGCGGGAGTGTGTACGCCCTCGCGGCGGGCGGCGGTGAAGGCCTGCAGAACGGGTGGCCCGGGGCAGGCGAGGGCGGTCAGCCGGCCGGCCATCAGGTCGGTCTCCACCAGGGCTCTCGGCATCACCGCGAACCCGAGCCCCGCCATCAGGGCGGGGACCAGCGCGCCCTCCTCCAGCTCGACGGCCTCGGAGCCCTCGGCGTGGTCCCCGAGCAGCTGGGCGGCGAGCAGCTGGGTGGCCGTCCCGCGTTCGTGCTCCAGGTGGCGGTATTCGCTCAGCTCTTTGGCAGGCTCGGGGCTGCTGGCCAGCGGGTGGCCGGGGGCGGCGACGAGCAGCATCTCGGTGCGCTCCATGATCATCGCCTCCACCCCGGGGATCTCCATCCTGGAGCCGGCGAAGATGATGTCCACCTCGCCGTCCTGGAGCATCGTGATCATCTCCCGGAATCGAGCCAACCGAAGGTGCAGGCCGAGCTGGGGGTGCTGAGTGACGAAGGGGGCCAGCCAGCCGGGAACCCGGTGAGCACCCACCACATGGCCGGCGGCGATGGCCACCTCGCCGACTTCGGCGCTCAGGTAGCTGACCCGCAGCTCGTCCACCAGGGCGACGTCATCGAAGATCCGGGTGGCGATGGGGCGTAGTGCCCGGCCGACGTCGGTGAGCCGGACGTTGCGGCCCACCCGCTGGAAGAGGGGTAGTCCGAGCCGCTTCTCCAGGCGGTGGACGACGGTGCTCACCGAACCCTGGGAGATGCCGAGTGCCTCCGCCGCCTCACTCACATGCTGCCGTTCGGCCACGGCGAGGAAGGTGTGGAGCTGATCCAGCGTGACCTCCGGCCGCGGCCGGGCCGCCCACCGGGCCCGCTGGGCCGCGCGCCGCTGCGGGTTGTCATGCTCGGCGAGGGGGGGGAGATCGGACATAGTTCTGCTCAGCAGAACGGAATCATACGACTACCAGGCTTGATCATGTGGATTCCCCTGCCACACTCGGTCCGGGATGGAAGTTCGCCCGGCCCGTGGCCGGGGATGCGCGTGGACTGGAGGGGTCCCCCCTCTGATCACGCTCCTATTGGCCTGCGGCTGGAAGAATACGCTGGTCGGGCTGGCCGCGCTTGCTCTGGTCAGTGTGATCGCGCCAATGGCACCCGGGAAAGCATGGCGCAGAGCAAGTCCGTCGGCGGCTGGCGCCGGTGACGCTGATGGCCGGCTACCCCGCTCGCCCTAGCATGGCGATGGCGCGGGGAGAGGCCCCCCCTGGCGCCCGTCCAACCCTCGGAGTGCTCGTGTGTCAGGTTCCTTGCCCTCTCTCCGTCCCGCGGCCATCGCCGCGCGCCTCCGCGCCGCCGGCTGCGTCTTCGCCGAGGAGGAGGCGCGCCTGCTGATCGCCGCCGCGCCGGGACCGGCCGACCTCGAGGTCATGGTCGAGCGGCGGGTCGGGGGGCTGCCCCTCGAATATGTGATCGGTTGGGCGGAGTTCTGCGGTCTGCGCATCTCGATCGACCCGGGGGTCTTCGTGCCCCGCCACCGCAGCGAGTTCCTGGTGAGCCAGGCCACCGCCCGCGCTGCGGCAGGCGCGGTGGTGCTCGACCTCTGCTGTGGCTCGGGAGCACTGGGTGCGGCCCTGGCCGCCGCCCTTGGACCCATCGAGCTGCACGCCGGCGACATCGACCCGGCCGCCGTGCGCTGTGCCGAGCGCAACCTGGCCGAGATCGGTGGTCGCGTCTACCACGGCGACCTCTTCGACCCGCTGCCCCCATCGCTGCGCGGGCGCGTCGACGTGCTGATCGCCAACGTGCCCTACGTTCCCACCGATGAGATCGCCCTCCTCCCCCGGGAGGCTCGCCTCTACGAGCCGGAGGCAGCGCTGAACGGGGGACCGGACGGGCTCGACCTGGCCCGACGGGTGGCGGCGGAGGCGCCGCTCTGGCTCGCCCCGGGCGGGCACCTCCTGATCGAGACCAGCTACCACCAGGCGGATGCGACGGCGGCGATCTTCGCGGAGAGCGGGCTGGTCCCGGAGGTGACTCGTCTGGACGAGCTGGATGCCACGGTCGTCACCGGAGCGATGCGGACGGCTCCGACTCGGTAACGGGAAGCCGTTGCGGAGGGGGGACACCCGCCGGTCCCGGCCGCGGTTGCGAAACCGTCGGTGACCTGTGACATGGAACGTTCGAGGGGAGCGCACCGCCCATCGTAGCGTCGCTCCTCGTGACAAAAAGCCCCGAGAGAGGGCCCCAGCGCGCGTCGCGCCGGCCTGCCCGCCGCGCCCTGCTATCGATCGCCAGCCTGGTGATGGCGGTGGCTCCCATCGTCTCCTCCAGCAGCTCCCCGGCCGTCGATGCCGCCGGGACACCGGACATCGCCCTCAGCGAGAGCGCGCCCGCGACCATCCTCTACGGCACCGACGCTTCCGTCTCCCTCACCGCCAGCAATCCCGGTGGGGGAAGCTGGGGGTACAACCTCAGCTACGAGGACGTGCTCCCCGCGGGCGTCAGCTACGTCCCGGGATCGACCAGCCCGGCCTCGGTCGGCGATCCTCAGATCCTCGCCAACGAGCCGGCCACCCATGACACCACCCTGATCTGGAGCAACGTCTCGGATCTCTCCCCCGGCTCCAGCAACACCCTGGGTTTCAGCCTGGCGGCGGCCACCGACGCGGACCCCACCCCCAACTTCCTCCCCAACGAGGGCTACACGGACAGCACCTCGGCGTACGTCAACGCCGACCCTCGCTACGTGCCCCAGTTCGGCACCAACGGGGTCGCCGTCAACGCCTCCACCTCGTACACCGGCTCGGCGACGAGCGGTGCCTCGACGACGCTCTCGCCGCTGGCCATCAGCCAAACCCCGGGCGGCGATCACCTGCGCGGCGTCCACGACCACCAGTTCGTCTCCACCATCACGGTCACCAACAACGACGTCCACGCCACCAACGGCATCACCGTGGACGACTGGCTGCCCGCCGGGCTCGAGTACCTCCTCTGCGGCCAGACCGACAACACGACGGATGCGGCCACCAACCCGGGCAGCGTCGACGAGTACCCAGGCAGCGGGCCGACCTCCGGCCACCTGTCGTTGTCGTCGCCGTCCCCCTGCCTGATCCCGGCGACGGTCGCCACCGCGGCCACCGACCCGGACGGCAGCGGACCGCTGCCGTCCGCCGTGTACACCCACGTGGAATGGACCGGGCTGGGCAACCTGGCGCCTTCCGCGACCCTCACCCTCGAGTTCGTCACCGCCATCCCGATCCGGGCCAACACCATGACCTGGACCTCGGGATCAGCGCCCGCCACGGCGCTCGGCCAGGCCGCCAACCTCGACAACAACAGCGGGACGGAGACCACCAACGGTGAGGCGCTGACCATCTTCGCGACCGCCACGGGCACCTACACCGGCACCCTGGGCAGCGGGGTCAACCCGGTCGAGGCGACCGGCTACGACAGCGTGATCGCCCGCGACATCGACACCACCAAGGCAGTCTCGGACGGCACCTTCTCGCAGGACAGTGGCGTCACCTACACCATCACGGTCAACACCTCAGAGTACCGTTACTCGGACGGCACCACTGTCACCGACACCCTGCCATCGGGCCTCTGCCCCCTGGGCGGCGTCAACTACGACGCCCAGCAGGCGAGCGAATGCGCCCCGACCGGGGCGATGCCGTCGCCCGCCTACGCGTCGGTTCCCATCGAGAACGCCGACGGCACCTTCACCCTGGTGTGGGACCTCGGTCACATGGCACCCTCGGCCACCGACACCGTCACCTTCCCGGCGGTCGACCGGACCGCCTACCAGGCCAACGACGCGCCGACCAGTCCAACCGTCGGCAACGACAGCCTGACCAACACCGAGACCGCCTCGGGCAACCTCTCCGTCCGCTGCGGCAGCGGCAACCCCAACTGCACCGGCGGGACCACCAACTACATCTCTCACGACGGGCCGGTCACGGTGTACGACGTCACCGAGAGCGCCACCGCCACCCAGTCGGCCTCGGGGCCGACCATCACCGCCTACGTCTCCCAGAACGTGGCCGCCGGCCAACCGCTGGACTGCGCCACCGCCACCTACCTGACCGCGGCGTCGGCGGGCTACCCGCCCACCTACCAGAAGGGCGATCGCATCTGTTTCCAGATCGACGTCGTCTATCCCCCGGGAACGGAGTTCAAGGACCCGATGGTCACCGACTTCATCCCTCCCAACACGACGTACGAGTCGGGGTCGGCGACGGTGACCGCCGCCAGCACGGCGGACAGCCCCGCCTTCGTCGACAACTCGACCTCGGGGGAGTTGAGCTGGACGATGGGCCACCTGGCGCCGTCGGGCGGCAGTGACCTCTACGAGGACCCGGGCACGCTCTTCGAGGTCCAGTTCTCCGTCATCGCCAACGCCGATCCCACGCTGGGCAACGATTACGACCTCACCCAGGACCTGGCCAAGCTGGTCACCTCGAACACCCAGGGGACGACGTTCACGGCGCGGGGCCTGGTGACCTACCAGCTGGCCGCGCCGATCGTCACGCTGACCAAGGCGGTGTCCACGATCGGCGGCAATCCCGCCCCCGAGCCGAAGAACGACACCGTCCGTGGCGCCGACCTCGTCGGCTACACGGTGACCGTCAAGGACACCGGCCTCGTCGATGCCTACGACGTCGAGGTGTGGGACGTGCTGCCCGCGCAGGAGGACTGCGGCGAGGTCAGCGCCATCGTTCCCGCGTCGGGGAGCTGCGCGTCGGGGACCATCGAGTGGCTTCCCTCGACCATCCCCGACCTGGGCGCCGGAACATCGACCGAGCTGACCTTCACCTTGGAGATCCGGCCCGACGCGGGTGCGGGCGAGACCTTCGCCAATGCTGCCGGGGTGCGCAGCTTTGTGGGCGAGCACAACGCCTCTGGGCAGCCCGACAACCTCTACTACCCGCAGGACAACATCGATTCCACTGTGACCTCCGCCCAGGAGAACACGACGCCCGCCGATGACAGCGCCGACGTCATCACCGCCGGCGCCACGGTGACGAAGACAGCGATCACATCGATCACGGCGCCGGGCAACACCAACGCCGACGCCACCGTCGGGGAGACGATCACCTACACCGTCAGCGCAACGGTGCCCCACAACACCACCTTTTACACGGCATCGCTGGCCGACCCGCTGGGGACGCGGCAGACGTATGTCGCCGGGAGCGGAGTGGTGACATTGCCCGACGGGACCTTCTTCGACGAGGGATCCTCGGCCGAGGGCTTCACCTACGCTTACGCCTCGGGGACGAACACGGTCACCCTCACGTTCCCCACCCCCTACCCGAACCTGACCTCCAGTGACGAGACGGTCACCGTCGTCTTCTCCGTGCTGGTCGCCGACGTGGGCGCGAACGTGCGCAACGCCGAGATCTCCAACGTCGCCACGCTGACGGACCACTCCTCCGTTGGCACCCTGATCACGGCGGCGAACGCCCCGGTGGATACGCTCATCGTCGAGCCCGACGTGACGATCAACAAGACGGTGAGCCCGGCCAAGATCCAGCCCGGGGGCACTAGCACCTTCACGATTGCGGTGACCAACAAGAACCTCACCGGGGTGAGCAGCGCCTACGACATCGTGGGGACCGACACCATCCCCACCACGCCGACGCCGGGGCTCAGCTACGTCAGCAGCTACGGCGTCGTTCTCTCCGGTCCCGAGGGTGGCACCGCCTCCGAATCCGGCGGTGTGATCTCCTGGGCCATCCCCGAGCTCGATCTGGGCCAGACCGACACCATCGCGTACGAGGTGAACCCGCCGGCGTCCGGGGAGATGACCAACGGGGAGAGCTGGACCAACACCGCCACCCTCACCTCCTGGTGCGGGGTCAACGACTGCGCCAGCGTTCCCGGGACCCGGAGCTACGGCCCCACCAACTCAGCGGTCAACCTCCCGGCAGAGTTCCCCTCCCTGCAGGTGACCAAGAGCGCGCCGGGCGCACTCGCCGCGCCCGGCGGCGGCTACTACGCGCTGGACAACGATCCCTTCACCTGGAAGGTGACCGTCGAGAACACCGCCTCGGTCGCCATCGCCGACTCGGTGGCGGTGCCCGCCACCCTTCCGCCGAACTGGTCCTATGACACGGGCAGCACGACGATCGTGCCGCCGACCGGGCCGGACACCGACCCGACCGTGACCGTGAACGCCGGGGGCGACGTCCTGACCTGGAGCGGACTGGGCACGCTGAACCCGGGCCAGTCTCTGACCATCACCTACACGGCGACCCCGGAGGTGTCACCGTTGACCACCAGCAACACCGGGAGCTTCGCGTACCCCAACTCGGCCTATGCCACCGCCGACGACGAAACCGGGGCCTCGGGTAACAAGAGCGTCGCCCACTACACCAGCAACACCTCGACCGTGGACGCCTACATCGGCGACGCCGTCCTGCAGGTCACCAAGAGCCACACTGGCAACTTCACGGCCGGGGCGAACGGGACCTACACGCTGAACGTCACGAATCAGGGGCCGTCGACGGCGGCTGCGCCCATCATCGTGAGCGACACCATGGTGTCGCCGGAAAGCTTCGTGTCGGCGAGTGGCTCAAACAGCACGAGCGAGTGGGAGTGCACGTTCAGCTCGCCGACCGTCACGTGCACTCTGGACACGCCCCAGGGCAGTGGTGCCACCACCCTCGCGAGTGGCGTGACCGCTCCCCCCCTCAGTGTGGTGGTGGACACACCGTCGAGCACCGCGAACGGCACCCAGGTCACCAACACGGCGGGGGTGAGCTCGCCGACCTGGGACCCCCATGCCCCCAGCACCGCGAGTGATCCGACGACCATCGACGCCAACGCGGACCTGGTCATCACCAAGTCCCACACGGGGTGCTTCACGGCCGGGAGCACGGGCACGTACGCGATCTCGATCTACAACAACGGGCGATCCGACGCGGTGGGCCCGCTGACCGTCACCGACACGCTGCCGGCCGGCGAGACACTGGCGCCCGGCGGCGCGACCGGGACGGACTGGTCGTGCGGCTTGGAGTCGGGTGGCCAGTTCACCTGCATCACCAGCTCCGGCCTCGCCTTCGGTTCGTACGCACAGTCCATCAGCGTCCGGGTGAACGTGGCCGCGTCTCAGACGCCGGGAACGATCACCAACACCGCTTCGGTGACGTCCGGGACCAACAACCCGGATCCGGACAACGCGACCTCGCACGACCCGACCACCATCGTGACCTCGGCGGACCTGGCCCTGAGCAAGGTGCACCTGGGGACCTTCGTGGCCGGTGACGACGGCACTTACACCTTCACCGTCACTGACAACCAGGGCCCGTCGGATGCGGCCGGGCCGCTCACGGTGACCGACACGCTGCCCGCCGGGGAGACCTTCTCGAACTTCTCAAACGTGGGCAGTTCGGGAGCCGACTGGTCGTGTTCGGCGTCCTCGGGGACGGTCACCTGCACCACTACCGCGGGTGACTATGTCCTCGACGTGGGCGCGTCGACTTCCTTCACCATGACCGTTGACATCGCCTCCGGCGTGACCGCGTCGTCCCTGATCAACACGGCGACCGTTTCCTCCGCGACCACCCCCGACCCGGTCCCCTCCAACAACAGCAGCAGCGACAACTCCGGGACGACCCAGTCGGCGGACCTGCAGGTGGTCAAGACCCTGACCAGCTCCTCTCTCGTCGCCGGCCAGGATGCGACCTACTCGCTGGCGGTGACCGACAAGGGGCCCTCCGACGCGGCCGGCCCGGTGACCCTCACGGACACACTGCCCACCGGCGAGACGCTGCCGTCCGGCACGACCGCGACCGGGACGGGATGGACGTGCAGCACGGAGTCGGGCGACCAGTTCACCTGCACCCACGCCACCGCCATCACCGACGGCTCGGAGACGACCGTGACCCTCACCGTGCTGCTGGCGAGCGACGTGCTCCCGCAGTCCATCACCAACACGGCGACGGTCAGCTCCACGACGCCTGACCCGGCCGCCGGCAACAACACCAGCAGCGCGACCAACTCGTCGACCACCAGCGCCGACCTCAGCATCAGCAAGACCGACGACGGTCCGTTCACGGCGGGCACCGACGGCCACTACTACCTCGTGGTTAGCAACGCGGGTCCGTCGGATGCCCAGCAGCCGGTGGTCACCGACACCCTGCCGTCGGGCGAGACGTACGCCGGCGTCAGCGGCGGCAGCTGGACATGCTCAGCCAGCGGCCAGGTGGTGACCTGCACCGACGGTACGAACCTGGTGGCGGGACCTCCGCCGGCCACCATCGACCT
>PLAK01000130.1 GCA_003134115.1 Candidatus Changshengia sp. | reverse complement strand
ATCGAAGCGGAGGTGGGCGACCGGTGGGGCGTCCCCGGCAGCGGGGCTGAAAGGGAAGACCGTGGCCGGGACGCGGCTGCCGTCGATCTCCAGCTGCACGCTCTCGGCGGCGCCCTCCAACTCGGTCAGCGTGGAGGCCATCTCGGCGGCGTCCGAGACCTCCAGGAAGAGGGTGGCGGCGAGCCCGCCTGTGGGGGGAAGCAGCAGCCCGAAGCGGCCGGCCTCCTCGCCCACCCTCTCGGGGTCCTCGATCCTCTCCGACCGGAGCGCCTCCTCCGCGGCGGCGGCGAGCGTCTCCCGGCTCTCGAACACGACGCTCATGAGGTGACCCAGATCGACGCGCCGGCGGCGGCGCAGCTCGATGGCGTCCGAGCGGGCCTTCGTCCGCGCACCCTCGTAAGCGGCACCGACGCGGAGATCCCGAGGATCCAGGCTCATGGCGCTTCACCGCCGGGCCGGCGCACGCCTCGTGGCGCACCCGCTCCGATGGCCGGCGACAGCACCGCCACAGGCCACGCTCCCATGAGCTGCACCTCGCTTTCCAGACCTCCGTACGTCACGCCGCAGCATAGCCGGGCGAGCGACCCGGTCAGTGGAGCGCAGGGTGTCCCCCGCCGGCCGGTGCCCCGGACCCGGCGCGCCAGGGCTCAGGCCGCCGCGGTGGCCCCCTCGGTCTCCCAGGCCTCGACCTCGCGGAAGGAGTAGTGCGACCGCGCCGTGAGGATGATGTGGTCCAGGAGGGGCAGTCCGACGAGGCGGGCGGCGTCGCGCAGGGCCACGGTCACCAGCCGGTCGGCCCGGCTGGGCGTGACCTCTCCGCTCGGATGGTTGTGGGCCACGATCAGAGCTGCCGCGCCCGCACGGAGTGCCGGAGCCAGGACGTCACGGGGGAGGAGACGCGCGCTGTTGAGCGAGCCGGCGACCACCGGTTCGACCGAGATCAGCCGGTGCCGGGCGTCGAGGAGGAGCGCCCAGACCTCCTCCCTGCTCAGGGCCCGCAGACCCTGGAGGAGGTGGAGGGCCGCGCCCGGCGTGGTGACGGCCGGGCGCTCGTCGGGATACCAGCGCTCGGCGAGCTCCCAGAGGGCGGCCAGCCGGATCGCCTCACGCGGCGGGACGCGGTGGTCCCGCACCAGCCCGCTGGCCCCGAGTGCCCGCCGCTCCCAGAAGGGCAGGCGCGCCAACCGCCCGGCGGTGGCGAGAAGGGTGGCCGGCGGCTCGGCTCCGCCGAGTACCTGGGCGATCAGCTCGTCCTCAGGGCGGCTTGCGAGGCTCGAGTCGAGGTGGCGGAGGAGGGTCTGAATGCCGCGAGCGCTGTCCACGACCGGGAGCGTAACACATCAGTGTATTTGCGTACAACTAGCTCGACGGGACCGCTGCCTCCCCGAGCGACCGGTCGAAGAAGCTGATCACGCGCTCCACATAGGCGGTGCGGTCGGCGAAGTAGCCGCCCACGTGGCCCACACCCGGGATGGTCCAGAGCTCCTTGGGGCCGCCGGCCGCCGCGTAGAGCCGTTGGGCGTTCTCCACCGGCACCGAGGCGTCGGCGTCGCCGTGGATGAGGAGGAGGGGCCGGGGCGCCAGCCGGGCGACCGCCGTGATAGGGCTGAAGTCGGCGAGCCGGGCCCCTGCGTGCCGGGCCATCAGTGCCATGACCGGGTCGGCCAGCACCGCGGCGGGCAGGTGGAGCCGATGACCGATGCGCTCCTCCAGCAGGCTCACCGGGTCGGCGAAGGCGCTGTCGGCGCAGACGGCACGCACCCCGGGGTCGTCGGCGCCGACGCTGATGGAGACCGCTCCTCCCATCGAATAGCCGAGGAGCCCGATCGGGACGGGGCCCCGGCGCCCCCGGACGGCGTCGAGAACGGCCGTCAGGTCGCGGCACTCGTTGGCGCCCAGGGTGTGCGGGGCGGCATCACTGCCGGGCGTCCCGCGCCAGCCGTAGACGACGACCGAGAAGCCGGCCCGCCGNNTCCTCGTAGTCAAGTTCGAAATCGGCGGGCGTCAACCGGCGGGAGTCGCGGTATGTGGGGGGAAGCCGTCGAAAGGTTCGCCAGTAGACCAGGCCGCAGGCCGCCGCCCAGGCGGCCGCGCCGGCCGCGACGGTCCGGCCGATCAGAGCCGGCCGGCTCACCGGTAGAGGAGGGAGAGGACGACGAAGACGACGACCAGCCCGGCAGCGAGGGCGGCGACCGCCACCCAGCCGGATCCGAGCGTCAGAAAGCGGCGGACGCGGTCCTCAGATTGCGGGGCGGCCGGACTCCCGCCCGGTGCCGGCTCGTCGCGGTCGGCGCCACCCCGGATCACGGCGAAGTCGACGCGCCCCTCGGCGTCCTCGGGGATGTCCACGGGAGAGACGACGGCCGGAAGACTCGCGGCACTCCGGCGGCGGCGCTCCCTCCGGACGTCCGCGTCGTGGCGGGAGCGTTCGGGGAGAGTGAGGGAGTCCATCGACGAGGCGGGGACCTCGGGCGTCGTGGCCAGGGCGAAGGCGAGGAAGGCCATCTCGCCATCGGATTCCTCGATCGCCTCCTCGGCCCCCTCCGGCTCGATTTCGATCGCGTCCTCGGCCTCCTCCGGCTCAGGTCCGATCGCCTCCTCGACCTCGTCCGGCTCCGGCTCGCACTCCGCGACCGCGTCGGCCCCCTTCTCCCCCGCCACGGGGGCGGGCACCTCCGGCCGGACGTCCTCCTCGGCCGACTCGGGCTCGGCAGCAGCTGCGGTCCGGTCCTCGGCGCCCCCCCCGGGCTCGACCTCGGCCGCGGATGGTGTGCCGGCCGGCTGCTCCTCGAGCGGGGTCTTCTGGACCGGGCTGGCCTTGAGCGACACCCGACGCGTCATACCTGGTCCGGGGACACGACCGAGCCAGTCAGTTCGAGGATCTCCAGGGCCAGCCTCCGGTACGACTGGGCCGCGTCCGAATTCCGCGCGTAGGCGGTGATCGGTGCTCCGGCCATCGCCGTCTCCTGCAACTTGACCGTCACGCGGATAACGGTATCGAAGACATGGAGGCTGGGGATCTCGCGGAGGCCTTCCAGCATCTGCTGGCTGAACCGGGTCCGAATGTTCACGAAGGTGGGCAGCAGGCCGAGGATGCGCAGGTCGGGGTTGAGCTGCTCGCGCGCCGCCTGGAAGGTCCGCAGCACCTCCTTGAGCCCCTTCATGGCATAGCCCGACATCTGAAGGGGGACCAGGATCCAGGCCGCTGCCCCGAGCGCGCTGATGGTGTGAAAGCCGAAGTTGGGCGGAGTGTCGAACAGCACGACGTCGTAGGCGCGGAGGCCGTCACCCCGGTTGAGGGCGTCGCGGAGACGCAGCTCGCGGCGGACGGTCGTGGCCATCTCCCCCTCCACCGCGCTCAGATCGGGGTTCGCTGGGATCAGGGAGACCCCGTCCCATTCGGTGGCGAGCGTCACCGCCTCGGGAGGCACGGTCGGGTCGACCAGGATGTCGGTGATCGTCCTCTTGAGCTTGTAGGGATTGAACCCGAGCCCGGAGGTCAGGTTCGACTGCGGGTCGACATCGACGGCGAGCACCCTCCGGCCCATCTCGCCGAACGCGCCGGCCAGGGCGGCACAGGTGGTCGTCTTTCCGACGCCCCCCTTGCCCGACACGCACGCGATGGAGATGGGCACGAGGGACAGCTCACCGCTGGCGCGGACCGGCCGGCGGCGCGAGGGGCGGCGTCGCCTGCCAGACGCGATTGAGACAGGACTGGAGCGACGCCACGTACCACAGACCTCCGACGACTGGAAGGAGGAGCAGGCAGGCGCGGACGACCGGTCGAAGCTGCCGATCGGCGCGGATGCCGACCCGCTCCTGGACCAGCCTGGCCCGTTCGAGCGTCATCACCAGCGCGATGACGGAGAACGGCAGGAGGAGGGTCAGGTAGGGGACGGCGACGAGTCCCGCCAGCATCAGGTCGTGCCAGGGAACGCTCACTCCCAGGATGGCGGGGCCCGAGGCAAGGCGCGCCAGGGCGGGACCGACCCGGAGAGCGTGGGCGACGATGATGGCGGCCCCGGCCAGCGTGCAGAGCAGACCCGCAAGCCAGGCGAGGGCCACGCCGAAGGCCGACGCGCCGGGATGGACCTCGAGACGAGCGTCGAAGTCGGACATCTCACGGTTCACCCGCGCATGCCAGCCAACCGTGTAGGCGCCGAGGGTGATCGCCGAGAGGACCGCCACGGCCTGGGGGTGCCGTCGCGGCCCCGCCGGCCCGAGGGACGGCACGGCGAGAAGCTGGACGGCGGGGGATGCCGCGGTGCGTGGGGTGGCCGCGACAGCCGTGGTCGTG
>PLAK01000115.1 GCA_003134115.1 Candidatus Changshengia sp. | reverse complement strand
GATCCGTTTCTGAGCGCAGGGCGCGCTCGGCCCTCGGGTACCATGTCCGTTCGACCCACGCTCATCACCCCTCGCCAGGAGACGGCATGACCAGCAGCACCGGCACCTCCACGTATGACGTCGCCGATCTCTCCCTGGCCGACGAGGGCGACCGGCTGATCGCCTGGGCGGCTCGCGAGATGCCGGTNNCTCTGCGCCAGCAACCCGCTGTCGACCCAGGACCCGATCGCCGCCGCCCTCACCGCCCATCACGGCGTCCCCACCTTCGCGGTCAAGGGCGAGGACAACGCCCGCTACTTCGACCACATCAATGCGGTTCTCGATCACCGCCCCAATCTGACCATGGACGACGGCGCGGATCTGGTCGCAGAGCTGCACAAGACCAGGACCGAGCTGATCCCCGAGGTCCTGGCCGGGACCGAGGAGACCACCACCGGTGTGATCCGGCTGCGCGCCATGGCCGCCGACNNGTCGTCGTCACCGAGGTCGACCCGGTTCGGGCGCTGGAGGCGGCCATGGACGGCTACCGCGTGATGACGCTTGCCGAGGCCGCTCCCCAGGCCGATTTCATCGTCACCGTCACCGGGGACATCAACGTCATCGACCGCCACCACTTCGAGCTGATGAAGGACGGNNCCTACCGGCTGCGCGACGGCCGCACCGTCAACGTGCTCGCCCAGGGGCGGTTGGTGAACCTCGCCGCCGCCGAGGGGCACCCGGCCGCGGTGATGGACATGTCCTTCGCCAACCAGGCGCTCTGCGCCGAGTACGTCGCCCGCCACCACGAGGAGCTGGAGCCCCGGGTCTACGACGTCCCGGCCGACATCGACGCGGCCATCGCCGCCCTCAAGCTCTCCAGCATGGGTATCGGCATCGACGTCCTCAGCGAGCAGCAGCGCCGTTACCTGGCGTCCTGGGAGTCGGGCACGTCCTGACCGGACGCAGTACCTTCCGTTCGTCAACCCTGACCAGGAGGTCATCAGAGTTGCCCCAAGCCTCCCGAGCTTCCACTCCCTCGCTGCCGCGGGTGACCACCCTCTCCAACGGAGCAACCCTCCTCAACGCGCCCTCGGCGAGCCGCAACATCGGCGTCTTTCTGATCGTCCGGGCCGGCTCGCGCGACGAGACGGCGGAGACGGCCGGCCTCGCCCACTACCTGGAGCACATGTTCTACAAGGGGACCGAGCGCCGGCCCACCACCCAGCAGATCACACGCGAGATCGACCGGCTGGGAGCCTCCACCAACGCCTACACCGACACCGAGGAGGTCGGCTATTACGCCGAGGGCCCGGCGACGGCGATGCGCCAGCTCGCCGACATCGTCACCGACATGCTGAGCCGGCCCCTCTTTGCCGTCGAGGAGGTCGAGCGGGAGCGCAACGTGGTGCTCCAGGAGCTCTCCGCCCGGCTGGCCGACCCCGATGGCTGGATCTGGGACCGGCTGGGCACCGTCACCTTCGGAGCCGACCAGCCCGTGTCGTGGTCGGCGGCCGGCTTTCCGTGGGTGGTCGAGAAGGCGACCCGCGACCAGCTCCTCGAATACCACCGCTCCTTCTACGCGCCGGCCTCGATGTGCCTGGTCATCGCCGGCGGTGCCCAGCTCGAGCCCGAACGGGCGGAGGTGTTGCTCGCCGACGTACCCACCGCGCAACCGCGGCCGCGCGCCCAGGCTCGGTGGGGCCTCGGCGAGCGTTACGCCGCCAACGTGCGTCCCTTCACCCCGGCCGAGGAGCCCCAGATCAAGATGGCCCTCGCCGTGCCCGGCATCCCCGCCCTGGACGAGGACCGGACCGCCCTCTCTGTGATGACCTACATCCTGGGAGGAGGGATGTCCTCACGCCTCTTCCACACGGTGCGGGAGCGCAACGGCCTCGCCTATTCGATCTTCGCCGTCCACGAGGGTCTGGAGGACATCGGGGTGTTCGCGATCGCGACCGGCACGCGCCCCAAGGACGCGGCCAAGGCGGTGCGCCTCTCGTTTCGGGAGCTGCGCCGGATCGCCGCCCGGCCGGTTCCCGCCACCGAGCTGGCCGCCGCCAAGTCGGCCATGATCGGGCGGATGCTCCGGTCCACGGAGACCGCGATGGCGAGTGCCCGCTTCTACGGCACCCGCTGGCGGGCCCGGCTTCCCCTCGAGACCCCGGACGATCGAGCCGCGGCGGTCAGCCGGGTGACCGTCTCCGACGTCCAGCGAGTCGCCGAGCGGATCGCCGCCGGCATCGACGACGTCCGGCTCGCCTTCGTCGGTCCCAAGGACCAGGGTGACGCGCTCCTGGACGCCGCGCTGGACCGCCGCTCCGGCTGACCACCAGACCGCGACCGGCGTCGGGCGGGAGCGGTACGGTGTACTGATGCCGGGCAGGGGCCCGGCGCGTCAGTGGGTGCAGATGTAATGGATGGTCTGGCTCGCCGTCCGCGCCTCGGGTGAGAGCACCTGGAAGGTCACGGTGGCATCGATGTGCCCCGGGCCGGTCAGCTTGATCGGGGTCGTGAAGCGGAACGAGCTGTCGGAGGAGATCGTCACCGAGAGCTTGGTGACGGTCGGGCTCTCCCCCGCGGTGCTCCTGACCCATTGATAGCTCAGCGTCCCGGAGCCGCTCAGGGATCCGGTGGCGGTGAAGGTGAAGGTGGTGCCGCACCCCGCCGTGCTCCCCGGCTGCACGGCGAGCCGGACGTCATCACCCACCTCGAGCGGGTGGGCCCGAGTCGGGGCCGCCGCCGGCGGCTGGAGCAAGACCACGGCCCTGGCGGCCACCCCGGCGGCGACCACGACCAGTCCCGCCAGGAGCCAGATCCACCGGCGCCGGCGGCGCCGTCGAGCCGGGCGGGCTCGGTCGCCCGGCGAGCCGGCACCGGGCTCCGAGATCGGCGAGCCCTCCGGGGCGGCGAACGGGTCGGGTCCGAGCTGCGCGGTCGGGCCTGGCCCCGCCGCCACCTGGTCTTCGGCCGGGGCGGCGGCCGGAGGCGGGCCGGTCGAGAGCGGATCCGCGCGGGGCACGGAGAGGGCAGGCGGCGGCGGTGGCTCACCGGCCAGGCTCACCGTGACCGCGTGACCGAGCCGGCTTCGAGGGGGCTG
>PLAK01000107.1 GCA_003134115.1 Candidatus Changshengia sp. | reverse complement strand
CGCGAGCCAGCCGCGCACCCGCTCGTGATGCGCGGACCAGTCTCCCCACGTCGACCCCGCCCAGGTGCGGACCGCCTCGGGCCGGGCTTCCGAAGGAGTGGCCGCGACGCCGGCGAGGGTGACCGCGAAGCTCGCCGGCCTCGGTGTCAGCAGCGGGTATTCCCGGTGGGTCCACTCGCCGATCAGATGATGGAGGCGGATCCCCGGGACTCCATGCTCGAGGGCGGCGCAGAGGCTCATGAGATGCACCGCCACCGACTGGCGGTTCCGCCGGTCCGGGTTGGTCGCGTGCTGGACGGCGTAGCAGTCGATCAGGTACTGGCTCGTCGCGACCCCCGGCGCCCCCGCGAGGGACGCTCTCCAGGCCAGGAGAGAGCCGTAGAGCGCCCAGCAGCCCGGGGCCGAGAGCATGTACGCGTGGACCGGTCCGGCGACGTCCGGCACCGCCGCGCCACACCCGAAGCAGTGGACCTCACCCACGGGGCGACCATAACCGACCCCAGGATGCGGTGGCGGGGTGGCACCGCGCCGTGCTCCAGGTTCGCGACAGCCCGCGGTGGAGGAACGGTCAGGCCTGGGCCGCAAGCGCCGTGGCCAGGTCGGCGGGCCGCGACCACATCGGCCAGTGGCCGGTGGGGAGGTCCACATAGTCGACCTGTTGGCGGGACAGCTCGCCAAAGAAGGGGTGACCCTCCTTCGCCATCCGGGCCACGTCGATGGACCGCATGGTGCAGGTGATCATGGTCACCGGCACCCGGTGCCGCTCCGGGTTGATCAGCCGGATGCGGTCGCGCGCTGGTCCGGCGGGGTGGGGAACGGCCTGCCGCCGGAACTCCGCGAGGCGGGCCTCATCGAGGCCCTCCAGGCTGCTGCCACCGGCTTCGAGGTCGGCCCACGAAGGGAGGGGGATCTCGTCCAGGTCAGGAGCCAGATCTGGGTTGATCGCCATCCCGTCGGCCAGCGGCCCGCTGTCCACGTAGACGATCCGCCGCAGCCCCTCGGGCAGCCGATCGGCGACTCCGCTCGCGATGGCGCCCGCGCCGCTGTGGACGACCAGGACGACTGGCCGGCCGGCCCCGGCCACGGCGCCCGCGACGGCTCGGACGTGGTCGGCGAGGCGGATGCCGCGGCGCGGCGCATCGGCGGCACCGAGACCGGGGAGGGTGAGAGCCTCCACCTCGTGGCCGGCATCGCGCAGCGCGCTTTCGACCTCTTCCCAGGCCCAGCTGCCGAGCCAGAAGCCGGGGACGAGGACAAAGGTGGCCGGAGTCCGGGCACCGCTCTCCACATCCCCAGTATCGGGCGAGGTACCGGACGTGGTCGACGCCCGGCGCCTGGCGGCAGGTTGGGTCGTTGACCTAGACAGACCTGTCTGTTAGCGTGCCTCGGGCGGGGCACCGGCGATGGCGCCCGCCGAAGAGAGCCCCGTCGCATCGCCTCAGGGAGAGCCGGACGTGAAGATCGCTGTATTGGGAACGGGCGTGGTGGGGCAGACGCTGGCAGGTCGGTTGGCGGCACTCGGCCATCAGGTTACCGTCGGTACGCGCGACCCGGATGCGACGCTGGCCCGCACCGCGTCGGAGGAGGGCGCGGGCCCACCGGTCTTCTCCGCGTGGCAGGCGGAGAACCCCCAGGTGCAGCTCGCGACCTTCGACGGCGCCACCGTGCAGGCGGAGTTGGTCATCAACGCGACCGCCGGGGGCGCGTCGCTCGAAGCGCTGGCTGCCGCCGGCGCCGCCAACCTGGACGGCAAGGTCATCCTCGATGTGGCCAACACCCTGGACTTCTCCAACGGCTTCCCACCCTCGCTTTCCGTGGTCAACACCGACAGCCTTGCGGAGCAGATCCAGCGGGCCCATCCCGCCTCCAGGGTGGTCAAGTCCCTCAACACCATGAACTGCCAGGTGATGGTCGATCCCGCCCTCGTGCCCGGCGAGCACGTCGTGTTCGTCTCCGGTGACGACCCCGCCGCCAAGGCGACGGTGGCGGAGCTGCTGAGTGAGCTCGGCTGGCCGCCCAGCGCAATCTGGGATCTCGGCAGCCTCTCCACGGCTCGCGGCGTCGAGATGATCCTGCCGCTCTGGCTCTCGATCATGCGGAAGCTGGGCGGCGGAGAGTTCAACTTCGCCGTCGCCAGGGCCTGAGGCGGAGGCCGGCTTCATGGTGTCCCCGGCCGGCGGGCAGCGCGCCTCACCCACGCCCCGGGGTGAGGCGAGGGAGCGCATTCTCGATACCGCCTTTCGCCTCTTCTACGCCCACGGCGTGCGCGGTGTCGGGGTCGACACGATCATCGCCGCGTCCGGAGTCGCCAAGGCCACCTTCTACAGGCACTTTCCGAGCAAGGACGACCTCGCCGTCGCCTACCTCGACCGCGTCGACGACCGGTGGCGCGGGCAGCTCCAGGCCGCCGCCGCGGCGGCCGGTCCTGATCCACGGGCCCGGCTCGTCGGCATGTTCGACGCCCTGCTCACGGTCTGCCAGCAGGACGACTTCCACGGCTGCGCCTTCATCAACACGGCGGCCGAGTCGGCGCCAGACAGCCTTCTCCATGCGCGCAGCGTGGAGCACAAGGCGGCAGTGCGCGCATGGGTGCGCGACACCGCGGCGCAGGGCGGAGCGCGTGACCCGGCGGCACTCGCGCGAGCGCTCACCCTGCTGCTCGACGGCGCCCTCGCGGAGGGTGTGCTCGACGGAGACCCGTCCGCCGCCCGGGCGGCCAAGGAGGCCGCCGCCGCGCTCGTCGAGACGCACTGCCGCGCCTGACCGATCCAGGTATGAGGACGCGGCGAGTCAGCCCTCCGAAGCGGCTCCCTCCACCGGTGGCGGCGTCAGCGGGATCCCCCGCAGCCGCAGTCGCCGGCGATCAGCCCGAGGCCGATGCCGAGCATCCAGACGTCCTTGCTGACGGGGAGACCGGCGGGGGTGGGCCAGATGCTGCCCGCCTTGCGCAATGCCGGGGTGCGCCAGTACATGGTGAGCAGCCCAGCGGAGAACGCGGTCAGCGCCGCGCCGGCCCGGCGGTCGCGCACGAAAGGGGAGAGCAGCACGGCCCCGGTGGCGACCTCGGAAGCGGAGAGCAGCTTGACGAACGCCGGCGCGGGGATCTTGCTCAGGAAGGGGAAGGCCCCGGCGGCCGTCCTGTGGACGGCCGTGGCGCGTTCCGCCGGCAGATTCCACTTCCCGATCCCGGAATGCAGGATGAAGGCGCCGGTCGCGAGGCGGCCGGGTATGGAGCGGACGGTGATGTGTCCCGGCATGGTCGGTTCCCTCCTGTCCCCCAGTCCGCGGTGGTCAGCTGGCGCCGCGTCCCGCCCAACGCAGCACGAGGTAGACGGTCAGCGCGATCACCCCGAGGACCACGACCGTCCTGACCAGGAAGAGGACCACTCCGACCACCCAGCCCAGGACGACGTAGGCGAGGATCACAGCGACGATGGCCACCAGGATGACGGTGATGGCGTGGTGGGGCCTGACCCCGGCCGGCGAACTGTTCGGCGAACTGTTCACGGGCCGATCATGGCACTGTTCCCGCACAGGGCGCCGGCGCGCCCTCCGGATGGGTGAGGCGGCTCAGCCGATGCCGTTGCGTGGCGGCCGCTCCGGGTCAGGCGACGCGGTGCGGCCGGTCGGGTCGGCTTGACGTGACGGAGCGACCAGCCCCTGGAGACCGTCGAGGAGCGTGTCGAGGGCGTCCCTCTGGAGGACCAGCACGCGGTGCCCGCCCTCCGTCGAGTTGGCGACGAGGCCCGCGTCGCGCAGGATCTTCACGTGGTTGCTCACCGTCGGCTGAGCCAGCCCGAAGAGGGCGGCGAGCTCGGTGACGGTGCTCGGAGCTGAGCGCAGAACCTCGACCATGGCGAGCCGGGTCGGGTCCGAGATGGTCTTCAAACGTCGTGCCAGGATCTCGGTGCGTGCCCGCGCCTCCGCACCGCTGCCCTCCGCTCGCACCCCGATGAGCACCATCCCGGGCAGATCCACCAGGGACCCCAGGTGGGCGAAATAGGCGGGGACCACCGCGATGATGCCCTCCTCGGGGAGGGAGGCGACCAGGTCCTCGAGGAGGTGGCCGCCCGGCGTGTGGGCGCTATGGGCGAGCTCCTGCCAGGAGGCGCCGCGGTGCTGGATCTCGCGCCGGGCGGCGACCGCGGCCTCGACCGACCGGAGCCCGTTCCGTATCCAATCCGGCCTGATCGCGGACCAGACGTCGCGCACGACCTCGGCGTAGGCGCGCCGGGCTTCCGCCGATGAGCGGAGCCGGGCCAGGCGGTTGCGCAGGGCCGTCCGATCCTCCTCGGTCTCCGAGGCAAGTCGCAGGTCAAGCGGTGCCGAGACGCAGAGATCCTCCAACCGTCCCAGCAGCTCCTCGGCATCGAGCGTGAAGAGCAGCCCTCCGTGGTGGGCGAGGACCGCCAGCTCCATCGAGTCACCGCGGTTCGTCGTCGTCTCCAGCGCACCCCACAGGGCGCGCACCCGCTCGCCCAGCCGGGGCGTTTCGTCGTAGATCCTGCCCAGGGTGGCGTGATCCCGGCGGAAGGAGGGTTGCGACGCCGCGTGCAGGACCCAGTCGAGCTCGACGGCGATGGACCCCGCCACCGCCACGTCGTGCCGGCGCTCGGCGGCGGCCTCCTGGTCGTGGTAGAACGGCATAGCCAAGCAACTATATCACGATGAGACTTGACATCGCGCCATTCTCATGCAAAGATACCGATATGACTATGAACCCATGGACAACCGAGCAGCTGGCGAGGGCGCGGATCGACGATCTGTGCCGCGCCGCCGGCGTGGATCAGTTCAGGCGCGATCTCGCGGGCCGGGCCTGGCACCTTCACGGCCCGAAACGGGTGCGTGTGAGGGTGCGCGGTAGGGGCATCGGCACCTCGTCGTAGCGGCGCCGCCGCTTCCCGGCAGGGTGATGACGCTTCTTCCGCACCCTGCTATTGGCCGAGGCCGCTAGCATGTGCGCCGCCGTGCGCTCATCGAACCCCCTCCCGCGCCCCGGGCGGGCCCATCCCAGGATGTCCTCGCAGGGCTGATGGGGTGACCGAGTTGACGAGCCGGAATCGAGCGGCGGCGGCCGAACCGATGGGCCGGAGTTGAGAGATGAGCCTTCGCCGTCTTGAGTTGACGCAGCTTCCCGACCTCGCCCACGGCACCCAGCGAGCGGGCCCCGTTCGCAGTCGCCGTCCCACCTACGTCGATCTCCTGCCCCCCTGCAACGCCGGCTGCCCGGCTGGGGAGAACATCCAGGCGTGGCTCGGCCTCGTCCGCGACGGCCACCACCAGGAGGCCTGGCGCCAGCTGGTCGCCGACAATCCGCTTCCGGCCATCCACGGGCGGGTCTGCTACCACCCCTGCGAGGACGTCTGCAACCGTGCCGAGCTGGACAGCTCGGTCTCGATCCACTCGGTTGAGCGTTTCCTCGGCGATCTGGCCCTCAGCTCCGGCTGGCCGCTGCCCGCGGCCGCCTCCCCGAGCGGCAAGCGGGTGCTGGTCGTGGGGGCGGGCCCGAGCGGACTCTCCGCCGCCTACCAGCTGGCGCGCCAGGGTCACCAGGTGGAGATCCGCGACCTGAGTCCCGAGCCGGGCGGGATGATGCGCTACGGCATCCCCGAATACCGGCTCCCGCGCGACGTGGTGGCCGGTGAGCTGGCCCGCATCGAGGCGCTGGGGGTGCGCTTCGTGCTCGGCCACCGGGTCACCGACCTCGCCACCGAGCGGGCGCAGGGCGGATTCGATGCCATCTTCGTGGCGGTCGGCGCCCACCTCTCCAAGCACGTCGACATCCCCGCCCAGGACGCCGGCCGGATCATCGACGCGGTGCCCTTCCTGCGCGAGGTGGCGGCGGGCGGGCGTCCGGTCCTCGGTCGGCGGGTCGCGGTCTACGGCGGCGGCAACACCGCCATGGACGCTGCCCGGGTGGCCAAGCGGCTCGGGGCCAGCGAGGCGCTCATCGTTTACCGCCGTGACCGGGAGCGGATGCCGGCCCATGAGGAGGAGGCCGAGGCGGCGGAGCGCGAGGGGGTGCGGATCAATTGGCTGCACACCATCACCGCCTTCGACGGTCCCGAGCTGACCGTGGAGGTCATGGAGCTGGACGAGAAGGGGTTCCCCCAGCCCACCGGCCGGATGGAGCGGCTCGCCGCCGACACCCTGATCCTCGCCGTCGGCCAGGACGCCGACACCGGGTTCCTCCGCCACGTGCCGGGTGTGGAGTTCAAGGCTGACGGGACGGTCGTGGTCTCCAGCTCGATGATGACCGGGTGCCCCGGGGTCTTCGCCGGAGGCGACATGGTGCCCTCGGAGCGGACGGTCACCGTGGGTGTCGGCCACGGCAAGAAGGCGGCCCGCTTCATCGACGCATACCTGCGCGAGACCGCGGCGCCGTCCGCCGCCAAGCACGCCCTGGCGAGCTTCGACCGCCTGCATCCCTGGTATTTCGCCGATGCCGGCTCGCGCCGGCAACCGGAGCGCGAGCCGGTGGAGCGGGTGACCGACTTCGCCGAGATCGTCGGCGGTCTCAGCCAGGCGGAGGCCGTCTTCGAGGCGCAGCGCTGCCTCTCCTGCGGCAACTGCTTCGAGTGTGACGGCTGTCTCGGCTCCTGCCCCGAGGATGCGGTGGTCAAGCTCGGCGTCGGACACCGCTACCGCTTCGACTACGACCGCTGCACGGGGTGTGGGACCTGCTTCGAGCAGTGCCCGGTGCACGCCATCGAGATGATCGGGGAGCCCGGCTGATGCGCACCACCGTCGATGGCAACGAGGCGGCGGCCTCGGCCGCCTACCGGCTCAACGAGGTCTGCTGCATCTACCCCATCACCCCCTCGTCCCCGATGGCCGAGCTGGCCGACGAGTGGGCCAGCCAGGGCCGCAAGAACGTCTGGGGGAGCGTGCCCTCGGTGGTGGAGATGCAGAGCGAGGGCGGTGCCGCCGGGGCGCTCCACGGCGCGCTCCAGGGTGGAGCGCTGACCACCACCTTCACGGCCTCGCAGGGCCTGCTCCTGATGATCCCCAACATGTACAAGATCGCCGGCGAGCTGACCCCGGCCGTCTTCCACGTCGCGGCGCGCTCCCTGGCTGCGCAGGCGCTCTCGATCTTCGGCGATCACTCCGATGTGATGGCGATCCGCCAGACCGGATTCGCGCTGCTCGCCTCGGCATCCGTGCAGGAGGCCCACGACCTGGCGGTGGTGGCCCAGGCCGCCACGCTCCGCACCCGGATCCCCTTCGTCCACTTCTTCGACGGCTTCCGCACCTCCCACGAGCTGAACACGGTCGAGCTGCTCTCCGACGATGACCTGCTGGCGCTGGTCCCCAGCGAGCTCATCCGAGACCACCGGGGCCGGGCGCTCTCGCCGGAACGACCGGTCATCCGCGGCACGGCGCAGAACCCCGACGTCTACTTCCAGGCGCGCGAGACGGTCAACCCGTTCTACGCCCGGGTGCCCTCCGCCGTCCAGGATGCGATGGATGCGCTGGCCGAGCGGACCGGGCGCCGCTACAGCCTCGCCGAGTACCACGGTGCCCCCGACGCCGAGCGCGTCATCGTCGCGATGGGATCGGGCGCGCAGACCGCTGCGGAGACCGCGGTCCACCTCGTCGCGCAGGGGGAGAAGGTCGGCGTGGTGCAGCTCCGCCTCTACCGCCCCTTCCCGACCGCCGAGCTGCTCGCGGTGATCCCGGCGAGCGCCCGCCGCGTCGCCGTGCTGGACCGCACCAAGGAACCGGGAGCGCTCGGTGAACCGCTCTTCCTCGACGTCATCGCCGGGCTCGCGGAGGCGCTCTCCGCCGGCACCCGCGAGACCATGCCGCTCGTCATCGGCGGCCGCTACGGGCTCTCCTCCAAGGAGCTGACCCCGGCGATGGTCGCCGGCATCTTCACCGAGCTGAGCGCGGAGCGGCCGCGCTCCCGATTCACGATCGGCATCAACGACGACGTGAGCGGCATCAGCCTGCCCTGGGATCGCACCCTCGACATCGAGTCGCCGCGGACGCTCCGCGCCGTCTTCTTCGGGATGGGTTCGGACGGGACCGTCGGGGCCAACAAGAACACCATCAAGATCCTCGGCGAGGACCCGGGGCGTCATGCCCAGGGGTACTTCGTCTACGACTCCAAGAAGTCCGGCTCGGAGACGGTCTCGCACCTGCGCTTCGGTCCGGACCCGATCCGGGCGCCCTACCTCATCGACCAGGCCGGCTTCGTCGGCTGCCATCACCCCCGTCTGATCGAGCGTCCCGAGGTGCTGGAACGGGCCGCACCCGGTGCGACCTTCCTGCTCAACACCTCGGTCCCGCCGGCGGGGGTGTGGGACTCGCTGCCCCGCGAGGCGCAGGAGCAGCTCCTCGCCAAGCGGATCACCCTCTACACCATCGACGCGGGGCGGGTGGCTCGCGAGGCCGGGCTCGCCGGACGGGTCAACACGGTGCTCCAGACCTGCTTCTTCGCCATCTCGGGAGTGCTCCCTCAGGACCAGGCGATCGCGGAGATCAAGCACGCCATCACCAAGAGCTACGCGCGCCGTGGGCCGCAGGTCATCGCCCAGAACGAGGCGGCGGTGGATGCCTCGGTGGCCGCGCTGCACCGTGTCGAGCTCCCCGCCACCGTCACCGCCACGCGGGGGATCCGGCCCGTGGTGCCCGCCGACGCGCCCGAGTTCGTCCGCAATGTGACCGGCGCGATGATGGCCGGGCACGGAGAGGACCTCCCGGTGAGCGCCCTCCCGGCCGATGGCACCTACCCGAGCGGTACCGCGGCCTACGAGAAACGCAACATCTCCGACGAGGTGGCGGTCTGGGACCCGAACCTCTGCATCCAGTGTGGCAACTGCAGCTTCGTCTGCCCGCACAGCGTCATCCGTTCCAAGCTCTATGACTCCGCGCAGCTGGCCGGGGCACCAGACGAGTACGTGTCGATGCCGCTCAACTCGCGCGGCCTGCCCGACAGCCGCTTCACCCTCATGGTCTACCTGGAGGACTGCACCGGCTGCGGGCTCTGCGTCGAGGCCTGCCCGGTCGCCTCCCCGGCGGACCCGAAGCACAAGGCGATCAACCTCGCGGAGCGCGAGCCACGGGTGGCCGCCGAGCGGCGCAACATCGCCTTCTTCGAGAGCCTCCCCATCGCCGACCGCTCGCGCGTGGACTTCGGCACGGTGCGGGGCACCCAGTATCTGCAGCCGCTCTTCGAGTTCTCCGGGGCCTGCGCCGGCTGCGGCGAGACCCCGTACCTGAAGCTGCTGTCGCAGCTCTTCGGTGACCGCCTGATGATCGCCAACGCCACCGGTTGCTCCTCGATCTACGGTGGCAACCTGCCGACCACACCGTGGACGCGGGATGCCGTTGGGCGCGGGCCCGCCTGGTCCAACTCGCTGTTCGAGGACAACGCCGAATTCGGACTCGGATTCCGGCTCGCCGCCGACCAGCAGCTGCGGGTGGCCCGCGAGCGGCTCGGTGAGCTGCGCGAGGCGGTGGGGGGGGAGCTCGTCGACGCGATCCTCGGCGCCCCCCAGCGCCGGGAGTCCGAGTACGCGGCCCAGCGTGAACGGGTCGACGAGCTGCGCCGGCGCCTGGACGCCCTGGGAGATGGAGGCGGCCCCGCGGCCACCGACCTGCGCAGCGTCATGGACCAGCTGGTGCGCCGCAGCGTCTGGATCGTCGGCGGTGACGGCTGGGCCTACGACATCGGCTCCGGCGGTCTGGATCACGTGCTGGCAAGCGGTCGCGACGTCAACGTGCTCGTGCTCGACACCGAGGTCTACTCCAACACCGGCGGCCAGGCGTCGAAGTCCACACCGCTCGGCGCCGTCGCCAAGTTCGCCTCGGCGGGCAAGCGGGTCGGCAAGAAGGACCTCGCCCTCCAGGCGATCGCCTACGGCAACGTCTACGTCGCCCGGGTGGCGATGGGCGCGGACCCCGAGCAGACCCTCCGGGCGCTGCGCGAGGCGGAGGCCTACCACGGCCCGTCGCTGGTCATCGCCTACAGCCATTGCATCGCCCACGGGATCGAGAAGGACGGCGTGCTGCTGCGCAACGGCATGGACCAGCAGTACCGGGCCGTCGCCAGCGGGCACTGGCCGCTCGTCCGCTACGACCCGATGGTGCGCGGCGATGGGGGCAACCCCTTCCTCCTCGACTCACCCCGGCCGCGCATGGCGCTCAGCGAGTACACAGGCCGGGAGCTCCGCTACCGGAGCCTTGCCCGCACCCACCCGGCCGAGGCGGAGAAGCTGGTCCAGCTCGCCCAGGAGGAGGTCGACCGGCGCTGGGCGACCTACGAGGAGATGGCCTCCCACGGCGCCGACCGGTTCCCGATGAGGGAGACCGGTGACCCCCCGGCGGCGGGACCCGAGGAGCGGCCGAATTGAACCTGGAGACCACGTACCTGGGTCTGGTCCTGCCCAGCCCGCTGGTGGCGTCGGCCGGTCCGCTCACGCGCTCCGTGACCGGGATCCGCCGTCTCGCCGCCGCCGGGGTGGGAGCGGTCGTCCTGCCATCCCTCTTCGAGGAGCAGATCCGGCGCGAGGCGGAGCGGGACGCCGCCCTGGCCGAGGCGGGCTCGGAGAGCTTCGGCGAGGCTCTCTCCTACCTCCCGGCGGCGACCGGTGACGGGGAGCCGCTCCAGTACCTGAGCCTGATCGAGCGGGCGAGCACGGCCGTGAAGGTCCCGGTGATCGCGAGCCTGAACGGCGCCACCACCGGGGGCTGGACCGCCTACGCCTCGTCGATGCAGAGCGCGGGCGCCGCCGCTCTCGAGCTCAACATCTACTACCTGCACGGGGATCCACTGACGCCCGCGCGCGACGTCGAGGAGCGGTACATCGAGATCCTCTCGGCGGTGAGGGCCGCGGTCACCATCCCGATCGCGGTCAAGCTGGCCCCCTATCTGAGCTCGATGGGGGAGATGGCGACCCGTCTCCAGAGGGCGGGCGCAAATGGTCTGGTCCTCTTCAACCGCTTCATGCAATCCGACATCGATCCCGACACCCTCACCGTCACGTCCGGGCTCACCCTGTCCAATCCCGTCGAGGGGGTGTTGCCGCGCTCCTGGATCGCGCGGCTGCGCGGGACCGTCGTCCCGCTGTCACTCGCGGCGAGCACCGGCGTGGAGAGCGCCCACGACGTGGCCGCCTACCTGCTGGCCGGCGCCGACGTGGTCATGAGCACCTCCTCGCTGCTCCGCCACGGGCCAGAGCACGCGGTGGCGCTCCTCGACGGGCTCCAGGCCTGGATGGCCCGCAAGGGCTTCGTGAGCCTCGAACAGGTGCGCGGACGGCTCTCCCCGGGGAGAGGTGCCGACGCGGCCGCCTACGGGCGATCCAGTTACCTGGCGACCATCGACGAGGCGACGCACACCTACGCTCCCGGCTGAGGACGCCATCCGCTCGGACGCCGCGGAGCGGCGTGGGGCGCTCGAGACCGCGGGGCGATAGCGAGGAGGGAGCGTGGATTCGACCGGTTCTGGCCCGGCTGCGCCGGCCGTGGCCGACGACACCTTCTTCTCGCACCACCCGGTCGGCGCCGTGGGCGCCCTGGCTGCTCTTGGCGGCGCCGCATTCTGCTTCGTCACCGGGGAGAGCCTGCCCGTGGGGCTGCTGCCCCAGCTCTCCGCAGGTCTGCGCGTCTCCCTCTCCGCCGTCGGCCTGCTGGTGACCATCTATGCGGTGGTGGTCGTGGCCGTGTCGGCGCCGCTCACCCATCTGAGCGGGCGGTTCCCCCGCCGCCAGGTGATGAGCGGCCTGCTGGCCATCTTTGTGCTCGGGACGCTGGCGGCGTCCGCGGCGCCGAGCTACGGCTGGCTGATCGCGGCGCGGGTGGTTATCGCGCTTGCACAGGCTCTCTTCTGGTCCATCGTCGCAGTCGTCGCGGTCGGTCTCTTCCCCCCGCGATTTCGAGGGCGGGCGGTCGCCGGCACCTTCGCCGGCAGCTCGATCGCCCTGATCCTGGGGGTTCCCGCCGGACCCTTGGTCGGCCAGCTCGTGGGGTGGAGGCTCGCCTTCGTCGGTCTGAGCGGGCTCGGGCTGCTCGATCTCGCCGCGCTGGCCGTGCTCCTGCCTTCGATGCGCTCGGGCGAGGGGCACGCCGCCGTCGGCACCCACCCCGACGCGCGCCGCTACCGGCTCACGGTGCTCACCACCATCCTCTGCGTCGGGGGTTCCTTCACCGCCTACACCTACATCACCGCCTTCCTCACCCGGGTGAGCGGTCTGCCGCTGCGAGCCGTCGCCCCGGTGTTGCTCCTCACCGGGATCGCCGACGCGGCCGGGATCGTGGTCACCGGGCTGCTGCTCGACCGGCGCCCCACGCTGGCGCGGGTCGGTCCGGTGGCGGTGCTCGCAACCGCTCTGCTCGCGCTCTTCGCCTTCGGCACCTCCGGCGTCGCGACCATCGTGCTGCAGGCCTGCGCCGGCATCGGTCTGTCGGGCGTGGCCATCTCCCTGCAGAGCCACGTCCTGGTGGTGGCACCGCGACGCACCGACATCGCGTCGGCCTGGTATTCGGCCTCGTTCAACGTGGGCATCGCCGGGGGGCCGGTCATCGGCGGGCTGGTGCTCTCCACCCTCGGTCTGCGCTGCACGCCGCTGGTGGGGGGGATGCTCGCGCTGCTGGGCCTTGCGGCGGTGCTCGCGGAGTCCCGCAGCGATCGGGGTGCCGGCGCGGCGTAGTCCCGGCGGGGGCGCCTCCGGGCTACGTGACCTGGCCCAGCACCGGTTCGACGATCTCCTCGGCCAGCCAAGGCGCAGCCGGGGCAGCGGGGGCCCCCGAGGGAGGCGGCAGCACCGCCAGCACCACGTGGGTGGCGCCGGCCGCGATGAAGGCGAGGATCTGGTCGCGGGCGCGGGCGGCGTCGTCACGCGCGACCAGGATCTGCTGGGACCGGACGATCTCGGCGGGGTTGCGACCCACCGCGGCGCAGTGCTCGTCGAGGATGCCGCTCTTCCGGGTGAGCTCCTCGGGGGTGGTGGCCGGGCAGTTCCAGATGTCGGCGTGCTCAGCGACCACGCGCAGGGACAGGCGCTCGCCGGCCGCGCCGACGAGGATGGGCGGCCCCGGACGCTGGAAGGGCTTGGGCTCGCCGATGGCGCCCTTCAGCTGGTAGTAGCGACCGTCGAAGTCGAAGGGCTCGGCCTCGGTCCAGAGCCGGCGGGTGATGGTGAGCGCCTCTCCGAGGGCCCCGATGGCTTGCGGCGTGGGCACCAGCGGCACCCCGTAGGCGTCGAACTCGCGCCGGGCCATGTCGAGCTCGACGGGTTCGGGCGTGCGGCTGAGGCTGGCCCCGACGCCAATGCCGAAGATCAGCCTGCCTCCCGACACGATGTCGACGGTGGCGGCCATCTTGGCGAGCAGGGTCGGGTAGCGCAGCCGGTTGTCGGTGACGATCACTCCGAGCCGCAGTCGCGAGGTCTGCGCCGCCAGGGCGGCGAGCAGCGTCCACGCCTCGAGGTTCGGCGTGCGCGCGTCGCCGCGCCGGGTCACCATGTGGTCCCAGAGCCAGGCGTGCTCGAAGAGGGGGATGCGGTCGGCGTCCCGCCAGGTGCGGAGGATCTCCTCATAGGTCGCACCGGCCTGGGTCGTCTTGATCCCGAAGCTGAGCGGGTGCGCGGGCACGGTGGTCATGGTTTGGGCCTCCCTCAGGCGACCGGAAGAGTGGCGAGTGGGCCTTCGGGATGGCCCGCCGGCTCACCAAACCATACAAGAGAGCCTCCGGCTCCGCCGGGGTTCAGGAGACGGTCGAGGCCAGCGGCTCGGTCAGGTCGTACAGCGTGGTGCCGCCGACCGTGGTGGTCGAGAAGTGGCTCTCCACCCACGAGGTGATCTCACTGGACTCGGCCGAACCTCCGACCCCGGCGCCGCCGCCGCTGCCGGCGGCGATGAAGTAGTGGATCTCGTGCTCTCCGACCAGCTTCTCGAAGCCGGAGAGGGTCGGCCACGGATCGGTGCCGTTGAAGCCTCCGATGGCCATCACGGCGTCCCCGGTCGCGAGCTGGTACCCGGCCGCGCTGTTGGCTCCCACAGTGGCGGCGATCCAGGTGTAGTGCCTGGCGTCCTTCTCCAGGGCGGCGGTGAGCGCCGCGGACGGCGTGCTGGCGTCGAGCAGGCCACCGCCGGTGCCACCGCCGCGAGTGCCGCCCAGGGAGAACGCGCCATCGGTGCCCCCTGGGACGGTCCCCGACCCGCCCGCACCGATCGGCAGGGTGCCGCGAGTTGCCGAGCCACCGACGCCGCTCGGGATGGTGCCGCCGGGTGGGGCGAACCCTTCACCGTTGGGGATCGTCCCCTGCGGAGGGGTGCCGCCGGGGCCGAATCCGCCCGGCGCGGCGCCCGCGCCGCCGCCGCTGGATGCGCCCGTTGCCGAGCCGCTGATGCCGCCCGAGGCGGAGCCCACCGTGCCGCTGGCACCGTCCCGGAGCGGTGTGCCGGTTGCGGTGCCGCCCGCGCCGGGTAGACCGGCGACTGGTTAGCCGGTGCCGCCGCCCCCCGGGGCGCCGTTCGCCCCTGCCACGGCCGGTCCGGCGGAGGGGATCGAGCCGCTGTGGGGGGTCGCCGCGGTGTCGATGGCGTAGGCGGTGGGGCCGGCGAGAGCCGTGGCCAGGACACACCCGGCGAGGACCACGGCGGCGATTCGCCACCTCAGCGGGGGCACCAGAAGCACCAGGGAGGTGGCGAGCCCGGCGATCAGCACGGCGGTGCGCAGCCAGGGCAGCCAATCCGGGCTCTGCGCGAGCAGGGCGTACGCCCAGACGACGGTTCCGGCCAGGGCGACGGCCAGCAGGGCACGGGCGAGCAGGTGATCGCGCCTGCGCCAGAGCTCGACGCCGCCCATGCCCACCAGCGCGCCGATGGCGGGCGCCAGGGCGACCGTGTAGTACGGGTGGATGATGCCCTGGGCGAGGCTGAAGACCAGAGCCGTGACCACCAGCCAGCTGCCCCAGAGCAGCGCTGCGGCGCGCCTGCCGTCGGTGCGCGGGGCTCGCCAGCGCAGCCAGAGGAGGGCTCCGATGAGGAGGAGCGCCGCCGGTATCAGCCAGCTCGCCTGGTTGCCGAAGGTGCTGTTGAACATCCGGAGCAGGCCGGTGGGTCCCCAGGCACTCGTGCCGCCACCCCCGCCACCCCCGACGCTGCCCGTCTCGCTGCCGGTGAGACGTCCGAGACCGTTGTATCCAAAGATCAGGTTGAGTTCGCTGTTGTTGGTCGAACCGCCGATGTAGGGGCGGTCGGCAGCCGGCCAGAGCGTGACCACGGCCACCCACCAGCCGGCCGAGACCAGCACCGCGGCGCCGGCAGCCAGCAGCTGCCAGATGCGCCGCCACATCGAAACCGGCGCCGCCAGCAGGTAGACGGCGGCGAACCCCGGGAGCACCAGGAAGGCCCCCATCATCTTGGCGAGGAACCCGAAGCCGATCAGCACTCCAGCCAGGATCAGCCAGCGGGTTCGCCCGGCCTCGAGGGCGCGGGTCAGCGCGTAGGCGCTGCCCACCAGCAGGAGCACGAGCAGGGAGTCCGGGTTGTTGTAGCGGAACATCAGCACCGCGACCGGGGTCAGGGCCAGGACGGCCCCGGCGATCAGCCCGGCGGCGTGCCCGAAGTGCCGGCGGACGGTGGCGTAGAGCAAACCCACGGATGCGACCCCCTCCAGGGCCTGGGGGACGAGGATGCTCCCGGCGTTGACCCCGAAGAGGCGGGCGGAGATGTCCATCACCCAGAGGGATGCGGGCGGCTTGTCGACGGTGATGAAGTTGGAGGAGTCGAAGGAGCCGAAGAGGAACGACTTCCAGCTCTTGCTGGCGGCCTGGACCGCGGCCGAGTAGAAGCCGTTGGCCCAGCCCGAGGCGCTCAGGCCCCAGAGGTAGAGGGCGGCGGTGGCCGCGAGCAGACCGACCAGGGAGAGGGTCGTCCAGCTGGGGCGGCGCACCGCCGCGAGGAGGGTGGTGCGGTGACGGTCCGGAGCCGCGACGCCGGAGTGGGCGATGCTCGGGGAGGCGGCGGCGTGATCTGTCATGCCATCACCGTGACGGAGGGGGCGCAGAGCGGGCTGGGAGGGTGCTGGGAGATTCCTGTGAGCTGTCTGCCCACCGCTCGCCGGCCGTGGCGCGTGCCGATTCTCATGAAGTTCCCAGGTGCCTCGCAGATGGGGCCAAGCCCGGGCGTGGATCGTGGCCGTCATGAACCACGCCGCGACCGCCCTGGCGCACGAGCCCTCGGTGGAGATCGTCGTCCCCGTGCACAACGAGGAGCGTGACCTGGAGCCCAGCGTGCGTCGCCTGCACGCTTACCTGGAGGGCTTCTTCCCCTTCCCGGCTCTCGTCACCATCGCAGACAACGCCAGCACCGACGCCACCCCGGGGATCGGTGCGCGGCTGGCCGCCGAGCTGCCCGGGGTCCGCTACCTCCGGCTCGATGAGAAGGGGCGCGGCCGTGCGCTCGCCGCCGCCTGGTCGGTGAGCGACGCCGATGTGGTCGCCTACATGGACGTCGACCTCTCGACCGGGCTGGAGGCGCTCCTGCCCCTGGTCGCCCCGCTGATCAGCGGCCACAGCGACCTGGCCATCGGCAGCCGCCTGGCCGCCGGCGCGCACGTCCGGCGCGGCCCCCGCCGCGAGGTGATCTCGCGCGGGTACAACCTGCTGTTGCGGCTCGTGCTCGGGGTCCGTTTCCGCGACGCGCAGTGCGGATTCAAGGCGGTCCGCGGCGACGTCGCCCGGCGCCTGGTGCCGCTCGTGCAGGACCGTTCCTGGTTCTTCGACACCGAGCTGCTCGTGCTCGCAGAGCGCGAGGGACTTCGGATCCATGAGGTCCCGGTCGATTGGATCGACGATCCCGACTCGCGGGTCGACATCCCGGCCACCGCCCTCGAGGACCTGCGCGGAGTGTGGCGGCTGCGCCGGGCGGGGGCCGCCGCGCGAACCGCCGGCGGTGACCGACGGCCCTGCAGCGGGCTGCCACACCCGCGGGTGCCGCATCCTCGTCCGTGGTCGCTCTCCCGGGACTTGCACCGGCACGGCTCGCCGGCTCGGAGCGTCACGGTCGGGTGCACAGATAGGGGTGCGGCGCGCGACGAGTGGCTTACTCCGCGGCCCAGCCGGCGTCCGCTGACACCCGCACCCCACCATCACCATCGAATACCAGGAAACGGTCGAACGAGCGGGCAAACCAGCGGTCGTGGGTGGCCGCGATGACCGTGCCCGTGTAGGTGGACAGCCCCGCCTCCAGTGCCTCGGCGCTGGCGACGTCGAGGTTGTCGGTGGGCTCGTCCAGGAGCAGCAGCGTGGCGCCGCTCAGCTCCAGGAGAAGTATCTGGAACCGGGCCTGCTCTCCACCGCTCAGGGTGTCGAAGCGCTGGTCGGCCCGCTCGTCCAGCTCGTAACGGCGGAGCGCCCCCATCGCGCGGCCACGGTCCACACGGCCGTCCAGAAGGAGGTCGATGATGGTCTGACCGAAGAGGTCCGGGCGATCGTGCTTCTGGGCAAACAGGCCGGCCACGACGCGTGCCCCGGTGTTCCAGACGCCGCCATGGTCGATCGGTTCCCCGGAGAGCAACCGGAGGAAATGGGATTTCCCCGAGCCGTTGCGCCCCACCGCGGCGATCCTCTCGCCGAACCGCACCTCGAGATCAAACGCTTCCACCAGTCCCGGAATCTCCAGCCGCGCGCAGGACAGGACCTTGTCGCCGGTACGCCCACCGGTGAGCCGGAAGCGCACGTTCTGAGGCCGCGGCCGCGCCTGCGGCGGCCCCGCCTCNNCGAGATGCTGGCGCTCCTCGTCCCAGCGCCGGTGCAGCTCGTCGAGGCGCTCGATCCTCGCCTGGCGGGCCTCCCGGTATCCGGCGAACCCGCCCCCATGCACCCACGCACCTCGCGCTTCGACGGTGACGCACCGCTCGGCGGTGTTGGCGAGCATCTCCCGGTCGTGGGTGACGAAGAGGACCGTCTTGGTGGTCGCTCGCAGCTGGGCTTCCAACCATCGCTTGCCGGGGACGTCGAGGAAGTTGTCCGGCTCATCGAGCAGCAGCACCTCCTCGTGCCCGCGGAGCACCACCTCCAGGCAGAGCCGCTTCTGCTCGCCTCCACTCAGATGGGCAACCGGCCGGGCGGCCACGGTGTCGAAGGGCTCTCCGAGGGTCGCGGTGGTTGCCGTGTTCCAGAGGGTCTCCAGGTCGTAGCCGCCGACGCCCGACCAATCGGCGACTGCCTGGGCGTAATCGCCGGCGGTGCTCGCGTCGTGCTCGTGGAGAGCGAGTGCGGCCTCGGCCGCCAGCAACCGTTGACCGGTCGCACGGAGTGGAGCCGGGGCCAGGCCGAGGAGCAGGCTGCGCACGGTCGTGGCGTCGCGGAGAGACCCGATGAACTGCCGCATGACCGCGACACCACCCGACGTGGTGATGGATCCCTCATCGGGATCGATGTCCCCGGCGATGAGACGGAGCAGCGTTGTCTTGCCGGCGCCGTTCGCGCCGATCAGGGCAGTCTTGGCACCTTCGCCGACCCGAAAGGTGACGTCGTCGAGGAGAACGCGCGCGTCAGGAAGAAGGTAGCGGAGGCGCGCAACTTGCACATGACCCACCCCGGGATTCTAGGGGGAGGTGTGGCCACCGCCCGCGGGCGCGGGAGCGGCCAGGGGCAGCTCGACGCGGAAGGTGGCACCCCCGCCCGGGGTGTCGGCGACTCCCACCTTCCCGCCGTGGGCAGCCACCACCCCGGCGACGATGCTGAGCCCGAGTCCGCTACCCCCCTGATCCCGGCTCCGCTCGGGGTCGGCGCGGTGGAAGCGCTCGAAGATCCGTCCTCTCGCCGCGGCGGGGATGCCCGGGCCGTGGTCGGCGACCTCGATCACCGCCCGACCCCCCTCCTCGCGGAGCGCGACTTCGATCGGGGACCCGGCAGGGGTGTGGACCAGGGCGTTGCGGAGCAGGTTGGCCATCACCTGGCGCAGCCGAGGCTCGTCGCCGGCGACGACCAGGGGTGCCGCGAAATGGGTGGTGATCGCGCGTGCGGCGTCGCCGACCCGAGCGTCGGCACAGGCGTCCGCCACCACCGCCTCCAGGTCGACGGGCACCCGCTCCAGTGGACGCCCCTGGTCCAGGCGGGACAGGAGCATGAGGTCGTCGACGAGGACGCCCATCCGTCGCGCCTCCTCCTCGATGCGGCGCAGGGCGAGCTCCAGCTCCTCGGCCTTCATGCCGCGATTTCGGCGCACCAGCTCGGCGTAGCCGCGCATGGACGTCAATGGGGTGCGCAGCTCGTGGGAGGCGTCCGAGAGGAACTGGCGCAACCGCTGTTCGACGGCCGCGCGCTGTCCGAAGGCGGCCTGCAGCTGATCCAGCATGCTGTTGAGGGCGAGCCCCAGCCGGCCCACCTCGGTGGTGGAGTCGGCCGGCGTGACCCGGCGGCCCAGCTCGCCACCGGCGATGGCCCGGGCTGTGTCGCCCATCCGTGCCAGCGGCCGCAACCCGCGCCGGATGATCAACCACGTCGCGAGGACGAGGAGCACCACGACACCGGCGCCCACCAAGAGCTCCAGCAGGAGGAGGTGGCCAAGGGTGGCGTCGTAATTGTCCATGGGGACGGCGGCCACCACGATGTCGCCATTGCCGCCGCCGGCCGGCTCGGTGTAGACCAGGTACTGGCTGTAGCTGCCCACTCCGCTCACGGTGATGTACTGGCCGGGCTCGGAGGCGACCTGTCCGGGCAGCTGAGGGTGGTTGGCGGTGGCGCTCAACTGATCCTGCGTCGGGACGCCCAGGAACTCCGGGCTGTCCACCACGCCACCCGTCGCCGAGAGCACCTCGCCCCAGACCACTCCCGGGGGCGATCCGGGCCCTCCGGGGCCGCCACCGTTGGGGCCCGCCTGCCCGCCGCCACCGCTGACGGGGCCTGCCACCAGGCTGGCGCCGCTCTGCGCCTGTTGCTGGAGCTGGCCGTAGAGGAACGACTGCTGCTCGGCGTAGGTTGCCGCGTCCGCCGCCACCAGGCAGAGGACAAAGAGCGGGACCAGGGCGAGCAGCAGTCGCGCCCTCAGTGTCATCTCACACCGGGCGGGGAGGCCGGAGCACGTAGCCGACCCCGCGCACGGTGTGGATCAGCGGGGGATCGGTGAAGTCCACCTTGCGCCGGAGGTAGCTGATGTACGTCTCCAGCACCCCCGCATCGCCCCCGAAGTCGTAATCCCAGACATGGTCGAGGATCTGGGATCGGGAGAGCACCCGGCGGGCGTTGGCGAGGAGGTAGCGGAGCAGCCGGAACTCGGTGCGGGTCAGCTCGATCGGTCTGCCGGCGCGCCATACCTCGTGGCTCTCCTCGTCCAGCTCGAGGTCGGCGACGGTGAGCCGCGTGGACGTCGCGGCCGGACTGCCCTGGTAGCGGCGGAGCACGGCCCTGATGCGGGCCACCAGCTCCTCGATGCTGAAGGGCTTGGTCACGTAGTCGTCGCCACCGACGGTGAGCCCGCGCACCTTCTCTTCGGTGGCGTCGCGGGCGGTCAGGAAGATCACCGGTACCCGGTGACCCTCCGCGACGAGGCGCTGAGTGAGGCTGAAACCGTCCTCGTCGGGGAGCCCGACGTCGAGGACGATCAGGTCCGGATGGTGGTCGAGCACCGCGTCCCGGGCCTGGCGGGCGGTCGCGGCGCTCTCCACCGAGAAGCCCTCGTAGCGGAGGGCCATGGTGACCAGGTCGGTGATGTTGCGCTCGTCGTCGACCACCAGCACCCGGGTTGGCGTGGCCTCGGAACCGTCCATGCTCCCGATGGTGACACCCGAACCTGGGAATTTGCTCAGAGTCTCCTCGGAGCCGGCTGCACCCACGGGATCGACGACCACGCGTCCGGGACCCACCGAACCGGTTGCCGCGGGAAGGTCGGCGCGACCGGCGGCTCAGGGTTGCTCGAGGATCTTCCCGGCGCGGGTGACCACCAGCTCGATGCTCACCTCGCGCGACGCGATGCCGAAGGGCAGCGGCGACACGCGCGCACTCACCGTGTAGTGCATGGTGCCGNNGCGGCGAAGTCGCCCGTGTTGTCCAGCCCACAGCCGCTCAACATCGGCTGGGCGGGGTTGACCCAGCTGGCCGGAGGCGTGAACCCGGGAACGCCGTAGTCACTTGTGGCGCTGGCCGGGAGCGGAAGGCCCGGGTTGCCCCAGACGTACGCGACGGTGTCGTCCCAGCAGACGTCGGCGCGCAGGCCCACTGTGGCTCCGAACTCGGACCCGACCATCGTGCCACCGGCGAAGTCCTGGCAGGTGGTGCCGGATGGCCCGCCTCCCGACGCTGAGAAGGAGCCGCGTGGCGCTGACTGCGAGGGAAGCCAGACGACGGCGGCGAGCCATACGGCAATGATGCCGGGGACCGCGAGCCACGACATCCATCTCTGGTGCCTGTTCCGCCCTCGCTCGTCGTCGACTCCCTCCTTGCCTCCACCGCCGTCTCTACGCCAGGCGATCACGGAGGTTGGCAGCATGAGCAGCAGCTCGGCCATGGCAAGCACGATCCGTCCGGAGATGCCGGTGTCCACGTCGGAGACGGCTGGAATCGAGAACTGCGAGGTGGTAGCGCTGACGACCGTGACCGCTATGTCCGAGCCGATCCACACGACATATAGCAGCACGATGGCAAGTCCGATCCAGCGGAAGCCTCGGCGATAGGCAAAGTCCCGCAGCCGGCGCTGCCGCTCGTCGAGCCCTGAAGCCCTCCGGAATGCGAGCGCCCCGGTAGCCCGGCAGAGGAGGATGTCGAGCCCAGCGAGGATCGCCACCAACAGGATGCCGAAGCCGTGAAGGGGCAGCGCCGAGGCGAGCAGTGTGGTCAGGGCCGCGGTGGCGATCACCAGAGCGCGACGCACCGACTGTCCGGGCTCAGCGCCGCTCATGGGCGTCGTCGAGCCGTTCACGGGAAGCGCTCCACATTGCCGTTCTTGTCGATGATGACCTTAACGGTCACGTGACGGCTGAGGAACGGGAGCAGGTCCGGCGAGAACTTGACCCGCCAGGTGAAGGTGAGGGTCCCGTCGGCGGCGGTCGTGCGCGTGCACTGATCCATCGTGATTGCCACCAGGAGTCCGCCGCCCATCATGCAGTCGTCCTGGTTCATCCCGTACTCCTCGTTGGCGCGGTGGCCGTCCCAGCAGGCCTGGGCGCTGACCGGCAGCTCGGCGTACACGCCCCATCCGGCCTCCACCTCGGCATTGAAGGAGTGGCAGGTAAGCGGGATGACCTGCGGCGTGGGAGAGGAGGGGGATGCCGGCGTACCACTCAGCACCGCCTCGGGCTGCGGCGTCGACACGTGCGAGGAGGTGCGCAGGGGAAGCCCCACGACAGCCACCGACCCCATCAGCGGGAGGGCGAGAACCGCGAGCACGAGCCCGACCGCGACACGCGCCTGCACGTTCACGCGCCGAGAACGCGCCGGCACGTCGCTCTCCGGCGGGGGAGGCGCGGGTTCGATGAAGGCCAGGACCATCCCGGGAAGGACGAAGAGCAGCTCGAGGAAGACGAAGAACCCGCCGCTCCCCAAGACGTGCTCGGCCCACTCACGGCTCGGCGTGGAGGCGACATCGGCGAGCAGGACTGCTCCGACCACCCCGGCGAAGACCGGGTAGGCGAGCCGGTGAGCGCGGTTGCGAAGCTCCTCCTGGCGCTCGTCGATAGAGCTCTCCGACGCCGAGGCGATTCGCTCGGTCGCATTTCCCAGGGCGATGTTGAGAAGGACGAGGAAGATCAGTAGTAGCGGGGTGGCGGAGCCGAGCTGGGAACCTGAGGGCGAACTGGCAATGAGGCCGACGCAGTCGGCTGCGATGGCGACGACCAGGGCGCGGCGCACGGCGCGCCGGCCCAGCCAGCTTCCCGGCTCCCGGCGGATCCCGGCGACCACCGCCCACGTGACCAGGACCAGCAAGAGGTAGGCGGCCAGCGGCACGGTCGCCAGAAGGTCGTTTGCGCTGACGAGGACCAGTAGGCTGAGGATCAGCCAAAGAAAGGCCATGACCGCGACCACGGGCGTGACCCGGTTGGAGAACAGCCGCAGGCCGTTGCGGCGCCGGCCTCTGGGATCTTCGTTCACGGGCGGCCTCCTTCCGCCGTTTCGTCCGACATGGAGGCCGGAGCCGGCGGGAGGGCGTTCGCCTGGCGCTGGCGCCCGTACAGCTCCTCGCTCATGGGTCGGAGCGGCATGCGCGAGAAGATCGCCTCGATCGGCAGGCCGAAGACCTCGCTGAGCCGGAAGGCGAGCTCCAGGCTGGGGTTGTAGTCGCCTCGCTCCAGGTAGCCGATGGTCTGGTGGTTCACCCCGACCAGGTCGGCGAGGGCCTGGCGCGACAAGCCCCGCTCGAGGCGGAGCACCGCGATCCGGTTGTGCAGGCGCGGCGGTCCGCCCCCACCCGGTGGGCTCTCGCGGTCAAGCTTACCGGCCATCGAATGTATTGTTGTCCTACTACAACAATCTGTCAAGTTTCGGCGATGNNCCCCTTAAGGACAAAGCTGTCCTTAAGGGGGTGTGAGACCGAGTCCCGCTCTCCGGGCGCGGCGGTGCGCCGCTCGGCGGCCTTTCCACCGGCGCCTGGGGTCGCCGCACCCGGCCAGGCTGGCCGAACCAGGAGGGCCGCCGGACCCGGGGTGGGAGGCCCGCAGCTCTCGAAGCTCCCTGCTCGTCGCTCTGGCCGCCCGATGGGGGAGCAGGCGGCCCGGAGCCGGAGCTCAGATGGTGGGCTCGTCCGGCCTCAGCCCGAGCTCGTAGCGGTAGTGGATGCGCCCGGGCGCGTGCTCCTCTGGCGCGCCGCCCTCGAAGCCCATCGCCTCGTACAGCCGCCGGGCCGCCGCCATCTCCGGCAGGGTGCGGAGCGTGAGCCGGCTCTTCCCGGCCGCCCGGGCCACCGCGGCCGCCCCCTCCAGCAGGGCACGTCCAGCGCCGCGCCCCTGGGCCGCCGGGGCGACGCCGAGCATGCGCAGGTGGGCTTCGCCCGGCGCCAGCTGCTGCTGCTCAGGATCGAGCTTGGTGGTGAGCTCGACCGTTATCGAGCCCACGATCTGGTCGCCGTCGATGGCCACCAGGACGGTTGTGCGGTCGATGCGCCCGGCGACGTCGGCGACCACGTCGAGGTATTCGGCGTCAGCCTCGCCGAACAGTGCCGCGAAGCCGGCACGGGTCTGGCGGCCGGCCTCGGCGCACTCGTCGGGGCGGACGGGCCGGACGGCGATCCCGCCGCGCCCGCGAACGACTTCTCCGGACGCCCCTGCCCCCATGCCGGCCGGTGGCCGGGCCGACGATCCCGTCACTTCTCGGCGATCATCTCGAGCGAGGCGGAGTTGATGCAGTAGCGCTTCCCGGTCGGCCCTGGTCCGTCGTCAAAGACGTGGCCCAGGTGCCCGCCGCAGCTCCGGCAGACCACCTCGGTGCGGGTCATCCCGTGACTCTTGTCGACATGGAAGTCGACCGCCTCCAGGTCGGCGGGCTCCGTGAAGCTGGGCCACCCGGACCCCGAGTCGAANNNGTTCCATGGAGGGGTTGCTCTCGGCCATTTCCAGTTCCTCGGATCGTGGGCTCGCCCCCACACAGTACCCCGGCGAGGCGCGGGCGACGCCTGGCGATCACACCTGCCGGCCCCGCCGCCTTGAACCCGTTGCAACGCGAATGTGACGGGGCCAATCGGCGGTGTCACTCCCTGTCGACGGCGCCCCTCCCACCGTCCCCCAGTGTCCACCATTGGCTGGCGGCGCCTCCGCACGCGGTTGCACGTGCCCGCCGGCGCCCTAGCACCTCGCCGAGATCTCAGGGGTGGATCGAGGAACCATGACCTGGAAGGCCACGTCCCGCGGAAGCGGGAGCGGTTTGATCGGCAAGCTGGCTCAGGCCAACATCGACGAGGTGGCGCCCGTCGATGACGAGGTGGTCGTGGTCAGGGACGATGACGCCGCCTCCGCGTCGGTCCGCCAGCGGCTGACCGCTGGCACCCTCCTCCGCGTCCGGGAGGTCGCCCGGGCCGAGGACCTGGCCGCTCTGACCGGGTCGGGCAGGACCCGTGCGGTCGTCCTGTGCCGGAGCGGGCTCTCGCTGCTGGCTCTGCACGACGCCGTCGCCGTCGTGCGGCTCGCCTGTCCGGACGCCGCCCTGCTCGTTCTCGATGACCAGGTGGGGGAGGCGCGCGCGGAGGTGGCTGCCCACGCCGGTGCCGATGGCATCATCAACCTCGCCCAGGACTGGAAGTCGGCCGGTGAGGCCGTGCTCGCCGCCGCCGATCAGCGGGCCCGGGCGCGGGCGGTGGGCGACGCCATCGCCGTCCGGAGCGAGGCAGACCTTCGCGGCCTGCTCGAAGAGGCGTGGCCGCTGTCGGTCCTCGTGCTCGCCATCAACAACCTGGAGACGCTCGCCGGCCGCTATGCCCACGGTGACGTGGACGCGCTGATGCTCGCGCTCGCCATCCGGCTCCGGCCCGTGCTCCGGCCGAGCGACACCATGGCCCGGACCGCTGACCGCAGCCTCGTGATCGCCCGCCGGGACGGCGACGAGCTGGCCATCGCGGCGCTCGCAGACCGCCTGCTGCGCGCCTGCCGCGAGCCGCTCGTCGTGACCGAGGAGAGCGTGCCCGTCACGATCGCCATCGGCATCGCCGCGCGCGGCGAGCGGGCGGCCGGGACCGGTGCCACGGTCGCCTCGCTTCTCGACGAGGCCCGGGGAGCGCTGGCCCGCCTCAGCAACCGGGGTCGTGCCGCCTACGAGCTGGCGGACACCGCCCTGCAGGCCCGCGTCACCGCTCAGCGCCAGACTGAGATCGCTCTCCGCCACGCCGTCGACGATCACGAGTTCCGGGTCTTCTACCAGCCGGTGGTCGAGCTGCAGACCCGGGGCCTCACCTCGTTCGAGGCCCTGATGAGATGGCAGCGGGCTCAGGTCGGTCTCTTCGACGCGGCCAGCTTCGTCGAGGCCGCCCAGCGCAGCGGTCTGATGACACGGATCGGCCAGACCATCCTCCACGAGGCCGCCGCGGAGGCGGTCAGGTGGGCCGTCAACGGCGCCTCGGCGCCGGCCCTCTCGGTCAACCTCTCTCCCCAGGAGTACTTCCTCCCCAACCTGGTGGCGAGTGTCGGGCACATCCTTGCGGAGGTCGGGCTGGCGCCGGGCCGCCTGATCCTCGAGATCCCCCTCAAGCTGCTCGCTCGCGACCCCCTCTCGGCGCGAAGCATCCTCCGGGACCTTGCCGCCCTCGGGATCACCCTGGTCGCCGACGACTACGACGGTCAGATGACCGACGAGCTGCGCACCCTTCCGATCCGCATGGTCAAGCTCCGGATGGGGCTGCTCGACGGCATCGAGACCGACGCTGAGCGGAGGGCGCGGGTGGCGGGGATCGCCGCCCAGGTCCGCGCCGCGGGCTGGCTCTGCGTCGGCAAGGGCGTCGAGACGGCGGCCCAGGCCGCCATCCTCCGCGATCTCGGGTGCCATGGCGGGCAGGGGTTCCTCTTCAGCGGGGCGCGTCCCGCCGAGGAGCTGTCCATGTTCCGCGGCGCCGAGGGCGCCTGGGTCTGGACGCCGCAGGCGCGGTCCACCCCCGCCGGCTGAGGCCCCGGCGCCTCAGGGCGTCGGCGTCGCGCCGTAGTTCTGTTCGGGGACCAGCGTGGAGCTGAGCTCCAGGTCGGCGCAGCCCGTCGAGCTGGCCACGATCACTCCGTATTTGTCCCCTGCGGCGAGCCCCTCCCAGTAGAGGGTGATCGCGGGCCCGTTCTGGACGATATCGACCCCGGAGGCGGCGTCGACCGAGAGGGACCAGGCCGACCCTGACCAGTTCCGGAGCGCTCCGTGCCACTGACTCCCATTCCAGTAGGCGATCAGCTGGAGGGTACCCACGCGGTCGACCGGTCCGCTGGTCGCGGACGCCGTCGCGCTGGAGGGTGCCGTCGAATTGAAGGGGAGGACCCCTGCGATCAGGCTGAAGGCCGGGGTGGAGGACTGGACGGCGCCCTTCATCTGGATGGTGATGAAGGGGTTGGAGTATCCGACCGCGGGGTCGGTGCCGATGCCGCTCGTCGTGGAGGCGAGGGCGATCCCGGTGGGCACTTGCCCGGACGGGAGGGTCTTGCAGGCGGAGACGGGGGCGAGGACGTTCGCCGGTGAGCCGCTCGGCAGGTCGGAGGGGGGCAGGGTCGCCTGGGCCGGCGACGCCACCGCGCCGGGCGCCGTCGGGCCCTCGCCGAGAAGGTACTTGGCGCTGAAGACGGCGAGGACGACGAGAAGGATCAGCACCAGCAGAGCTGCCAGGCCCATGCCGACCAGGAATGCCCTCCTGCCGCGCTGCTGACCCGGGGGCCCGTCGGTGCCGGAGCCCCGCCGGGCCGGGGGCTTCGCGGGCGGGCGAGCCGGCGGAGGTTCGGATCCTCGGGGTGGTGGCGGAGGGGCCCGCCGGACCGGTGCCCCTCTACCCGCCGGCGGGGTCGGGGTGGAACGCTCGGCGTCCCAGGGGCTGAGGGCGACGCGGCCGCCGGCCGCCAGGATGTCCGCCTCGGAGATCGGAACCGCCGGGGGCCGCTCGCCCGGAGCTTGGACATCGGCGCGCGCCGCGGGCGAGACCAGCCACTCGACGGGGGCGATCGGCGCGCCGAACCTGATGATCGAGTCCTCGATGGCGGCGGCGATGTCGCTGGCGGCGGCCATCCTGAGCGTCCGGGCGATTCCCGGGCGATCAGCGAAGTAGCGGAGGCCCTCCGCGTAGAGGCGGTGGGCCTCGGTGATGTCGGCTTCGCTCGGCGGTGGGCCGGCGGCCGCCGCGGACGCCCGGAGTCGCCCGTAGTCAGGTCGCCAGCGTCCGAGGGCAGCGTCGAGTTTGCTCAGCCCGCGCAGGAACAGGATGAGGTGCCGGTGCGCCTCGGCCTGTTCCGGGCTCAAGGTGGGTTCGGAAGAATCCACGTCATCCCCTGGGTGGCATTCCGCGGTAGCGATCATGCCAGTCCGGGCAGCGGTCTGGCACGAGAGGCATTCGGGGAGCCTCACGGCCTGGACGGCGCCGGCGTGGTCGTCTCCCTGCGCGCGGGGCCGGCCGTTCGGTGCGCTGTGTCCCGCCTGTTACGCCCCCGCAACAGGGGGTGACGATCCCCTCGCTAACGTCAATCGCGCATGAGCTATGCGCCTGGTTCCGAGTGCGGCAACGTGGTGACCCTGGAGGGAGGGCACCGTCAGGCCGCCGGCATCGAGCGCCGGGTGGGCACGGCCATCGCCGCCTGCCAGACGTTTCTGGTGGTGCGCATCCTGAGCGTGCTGCTCTTCGTCAGCCTGCTCCCGGCGCGGCTCCCCTCCGTGGTCCTGACGCTGGATTCCACCCATGCCGTGCAGCTACCCCTGGGTGGTCTGGATCGCGGAACCGTCCTGGTCGTGGTCGCCGCAGTCTCCGTGGTCGAGTTGGACCTGGTCTACCGCCTCGCCGACCGCCGGCGTGTCGCTCGCTTCGGGGTCCTCCTCATCGAGACGTGGGCCATCGTGCTGACCACCATCGCCCTCGCCTACGGTGCCAGCCTTGCCGCCCTCCCCCTGGTCACCGCCGCCGGAGCCACCTGCGTTCTCCTGCTCAACCAGGTCCGCTGGGCTTTCCGCCTCCAACCCAGGCAGCGAATCCTGACCGGACACCGGCAGGGGGGCACCTTCGCCGGCTACGCGGCGCCGTCGCTGGACTGCCCGAGGACGCCCCAGCACGTCGGTTACCAGGTGCGGCGGTACGACGGCGGGAAGCCGCAGGCTCCCCCGTCCGTCCCACCACCGGCCGTCAGGCGGAACGACTACCACCTCCCGACCAGGTCGGTGAACGCCACGTCCGGCTGGCCGGCGGGCTCCCCGCGCCCCCGGGGCTGAGCGAGCCGAACAGCCTGCTCGCGGTGGCTCGGCGGTGTGCTCGTCGCGCCGTGGAGGCGGTGGGGAGCCGGACCTGATAGCGTCGCCGTGATGTCCCTGACCGCTCGCAACTCGGCAGGCTTCGAGGCGCCGGCGGGTATGACAGCCGTGCCCGTGGTGCTTGCTCCCCTGGGCGGACGCCTCCACGTCCTGCTGGTTCGCCGCGACGACCCCCCCGACCCCGGCGCCTGGGCCCTCCCGGGCGGTTTCATGAGCCGCGACGAGCGTCCCGCCGAGACCGCCCAGCGCAAGCTCACCGAGAAGACGGGGGTGGGTGCCGTCTACCTGGAGCAGCTCCAGTCCTACGGGGAGCCGCATCGCGATCCCCGGGGATGGATCCCGACCGTCGCCTATCTCGCCCTGATCGACGCGGCCGTGCTCCGAGCCGACGAGAGCCAGGCGCGNNATGCCCCAGGCGCGCGGCGTGTTCGAGGCGATCAGCGGCGTCCGATACGAACCGAGCAACTTCCGTCGTGAGCTGGAGCGGAGCGGCCTGGTGCAGGCCACCGGCCTGGTCGCCAAGGGCGCCCCCGGTCGCCCGGCGGCCCTCTACGAATTCGTCTCCCGCCAGCCCGCCTGGTCAATCCGCCGCTCCCGGCCGCCGGCCACCCTCGGTCTGCCCGGGCCGGTTGACCCGGTATCGTCGTCGCCATCGAAACGCTCCCTGTGACGAGGCGCGCCTGATGGAGGTGCTGCGCGACCTCGTCCAGCTCCACGTCTTCACCGATCCCCTCTTCGACCAGAACTGCTACATCCTGCGGCGCCGCGACACGGAGCGCTGCCTGGTCATTGACCCGGGGCTGCAGGCTGACGCCGCGCTTCGCTTCCTGGAGGGGGGAGGGCTGGCTTCCGACCGCATCCTGCTCACCCACGGCCACCCCGACCACCTGGCCGGGGTGCCCGCGATGAAGGCGGCCCTCGGCTGCACCGCCGCCATCCATCCGGCCGACCGCTGGCTGCTCGCCGAGGCGGGAGCCTTCCCCGGCATCCCCGCGGGACTCCCCCAGGTGGTCTGCGAGGACGACCTGAGCGCCGGGCAGGTGATCGTCTGGGAGGGGCTCGAGGTCGGCGTGCTCCACACCCCCGGGCACACGCCGGGCTCGGTCTGCTTCCTGGTCGGGATCGACCTGCTGGCGGGCGACACCCTCTTCCGCCGCAGCGTGGGGCGGACCGACCTTCCCGGTGGCTCCTGGGAGAGCCTGCTCTTCTCGATCCAGGATCGCCTCTACGCCCTCCCTCCGGAGACCGTGGTCCACCCGGGCCACGGGCCGGCGACCACCATCGGCGAGGAGATGCGGGGCAACCCCTTCGTCCGCCCCCCGATCTTTCGCTGAGGAAGGACGCACGCGCCTCGCGGCAGGAGGCGGTCCGCTGACCGCGCGGGTCGGGCCGGGCCGGGTCAGTCGGTGCCGAGACGCTCCAACAGGTCGTGGACGATCCGGCCCGTCACCCCCCAGATCGTCCGTCCGCCCGCCTCGTAGTAGTGGACCAGACGGCGCTCGTCTCCCTCTGCCGTCCACTCCTCGGCGCGGTGGGGCGCGATCAGCAGATCGCCGAGCCGGAGCCAGAACCACTCCGCCACCTCGTTGCCGTCGCCACGCACGCTGAAGGGCCGCGTCTGCAGCCCCGCGATCGGGGTCAGCCAGAGATCGGAGCGGTACGTGAGACGGGGTGGGAGGGCCCCCAGGACCTCGACGCAGGTGGGATCGAGGCCGACCTCCTCGCCCGCCTCCCGGAGCGCGGTGGCCACCAGATCGCCGTCCTCCGGCTCCCGCGAGCCGCCGGGAAGGCCGATCTGGCCCGCGTGGTGCCGGAGGTGCTCGGACCGCTGGACGAAGAGGAGCGGGAGACCGTCGCGGGCCGGGTCAAAGAGCATCAGGACCGCCGCCTCGCGCTTTCCGGCCGGCGGCGGTGCCTCCGGCGCGGGCGCAGCGAAGGCGTGGCGCAGCCGATCGATCAACTGCACGTTCACCATCCCACTATGCGGCGAGGGGCGCGGCGGCCGCGCCCGGGCCTGACCTCAGACCTCAGCCCTCGCCACCCTTCTGCTGAAGTGCCGTCTCGAGGCGCCAGATTGCCTCGGCGTGGGCGATGGCCTCGTCGAGCAGGCCGACGAACTTCCGCTGCCGGAGGTAGCGCACGGTGGCCTGGGCCTCGGCGGCGTCCGCTGCAACCTGCTCGGGCCTCCTCGCGTCCATCAACCTGGTCTCCTCGTATGCTTCCGAAGGGTGGCCACCGGCCACGTGAGCAACGTACGCGGGCTGCGGCTGGCGCGGGGTCACGTGCGATGCGAGGCTTGGTGAAGGTCGGTGAAGCGCCGCCAAGACGGTGCCACGCGGTGTGACGGACCGAGACGAGGTGTGGGTGATGGGACCCGGGAAGCATCATCGGGTACGCGGATGCCACGAGCGGTGACGATGCGCCCACAGCGGAAGTGTCCCCTCTGCGGCGCCGAGCTCCGCCTCTCTCACCGCGAGTACCTGGGCGGTCGGCGGTCGGTGCGCGTCCTTCGCTGTGTGGGCTGCGGCAACCAGGTTCGCGGAGAGCCGCAGGACGACGATGCGCGGCCGCGGGCTCAGCCGCCGCCACGCCGCCGGCCCCTCCCCGAGGGCGGGCAGCCGGACAACTTCGTTCTTGACGACGCCACCGCCGAGCGTCTGCGTCAGATGCTGGAGGGCGAGGCCGCCAGTCCCGAGGCCTGAGAGGGTGCGGCCGTGGCCGCGCCGCGCGAGAATCTGCCAAACCAGGCCGCAACAAGCCGGTTGGCGAGGTCGCGGTCGATGTCGACGGAGAGCCCGTGACCGCTGCGCGGAAACGTGCGTCGCTCCACCGCGGCGCTGCAGAGGAGCCGACGCTCGATCTCCGCGGAGTTGGCCGGGTCGATGACCCGGTCGCGCTCCCCGTGGAGGAGGAGCACCGGGGCGCGGATCGAGGCCAGCTCGTCGCGAACCCGGGCCAGCAGCCGGGCGAACTCGTGGATCGAATTGAGCGACCGGCGATCGTAGGACCAGAGCTCCGACGCCCCCTCGAGGCGGTAGAGGTCGACGTCGTCCTGGGGCCGATCCCAGCGGATCAGGTGCTTGGCGGCGGGCAGCGCGCGGGGCTTCCAACCGCCGAGCCAGACGGGGGTCGCCAGGCATGCGACGGCCGCGATCCCGGGGTCGTTGGCGGCGAGATGGAGGGCGAGGCTGCCCCCGCCGGACTGGCCGGCGACCATCACCTCGTCGCACTCGGCGCGCAGCTCGGCGAGCGCCGCCTGCGCGGACTCGGCCCAGTCCTGCCACCGGGTCCGGTCCAGCTCCTCCGGGGTCGTCCCGTGCCCCGCGAGGAGCGGCCCGTAGCACCGCCATCCGCAGCGGGCCAGCGCCTCTCCCAGGCGGCGGAGCTCCGGCGGCGTCCCCGCGAAGCCGTGCAGGAGCAGCACGCCCCGGCGGCCTTCGCCGATTCGCCACGGGCTGACCACCTCAGGGTCAAAGAGCGCGTCGCTGCGTGCCGTCATGGTGCCGACTCCAGTCGTGATGGTACCGTGCGCCTGCCATGACCTGGTCTCTGGTGGGTGCTCTCAACCGCGTCGCCGACGGGAAGGATCTCGACGCCGCGACCGCACGGGCGGTGATGGACGAGATCATGGAAGGGGTGGCCACCCCTGCCCAGATGGGAGCTTTCCTGGCCGCGCTGCGGGTCAAGGGCGAGACGGTCGAGGAGCTGACCGGGATGGTGGAGTCGATGCGCCACCACGCGCTCCGGGTGGTCCTCCGGGCTCCGGCGGTCGACACCTGCGGCACCGGCGGCGACCGCGCCGGCACCTTCAACATCTCGACGGCGGCGGCCCTGGTGGTGGCCGGAGCCGGGTGTCCCGTTGCCAAGCACGGCAACCGCGCCCAGTCCTCGCGCTGCGGCAGCGCCGACGTGCTCGAGGCCCTCGGCGTGGCCATCTCCCTCCCCCCCGAGGGCGTCCTCCGCTGCATCGAGGCGGCCGGGATCGGCTTCATGCTCGCCCCCGTCTACCACCCGGGCATGCGCCACGTCGGGCCGGTGCGCCGCGAGCTGGGAATCCGCACCGCCTTCAACATCATGGGCCCGATGGCCAACCCTGCCGGCGTGCGCCACCAGCTGATCGGCACGCCGTCCGACGGGCTGGCCGTCAAGATGGCGGGAGTGATGAGCCGCCTCGGTCTCCGCCGCGCGATCGTCTTCTCCGGGCCGGGTGGGACCGACGAGCTGATGCTCCACGCCCCCTCCCACGCCTACGTCGTCAACGGGGACGTGATCGAGGAGACAGACATCGACCCCGCCCGCCTGGGGATCGCCGCCGCTCCTCCCGAGGCGCTCGCGGGCGGGGACGCCGAGGCCAACGCGGCGCGGATGCGGTCGGTGCTGGGCGGCGAGCGCGGTCCCGTGCGTGACTGCGTGATCCTCAATGCCGGGGCCGCCCTCTTCGCGGCGGAGCGGGTGCCCAGCATCGAGGCGGGGATGGAGGAGGCGGAGCGGGCGCTCGATGCGGGCGCCGCCCAGCTCCGGCTGGAAACGCTCGTCCGGGTCTCCACCGAGGCGGCGGCATGACCGGTGGGGGAGAGGTCGGCGAGCGGGCCATCTCCCGCGGGCAGCAGCTGCTCACCCTGCAGGAGACGGACGAGGAGATCGCCCAGCTGGAGACCGAGATCGCGGTACTCGAGGCGGCTCTGGCCGGGGACATCGAGCTGGACCGCCTGCGCGCGGCCGAGCGAGCGGCCGAGGCCGAGCGCCAGGAGGCTGAGGAGCGGTGCCGGGGAGTCGAGCGTGACCTGAGCGGCGTTCGCCAGCGGGCCCGCAGCCTGGAGCGGCGCCTCTACGACGGCTCGGTGCGCAATCCGCAGGATCTCCTCGGCATGCAGCGCGACCTGGTGGCGCTCAAGCCGCGGCTCGATGAGCTCGAGGCGAGCCTTCTGGAGTGCATGGAGGCGAGCGAGAGCGCCGAGAGCGGCGCGGCCGGCGCCCGCTCCGCGTTCGCGGCGCGCGATGCGGAGCGGGGGTCCCAGGAGGCGCCCCGCCGGGAGCGTCTCGCCCTCGCGAGGACTGAGCTCGGTGAGATGCGCGCGGTGCGCGCGGCATCCGCCGCCGCCGCCCTGCCCGGCGACGTGCGCATCTACGAGCGGGTCGCGGCTCATTGGAGGCCTGCCGTCGTGCACCTGCAGGGGGACAGCTGCGGCGGCTGCCACCTCCCACTCGGCATCCGGGAGGCCAACCAGGTGCGCTCGCGTGAGGGTCTCGTCCAGTGCAGCAAGTGCGAC
>PLAK01000152.1:779-11573 GCA_003134115.1 Candidatus Changshengia sp. | reverse complement strand
CCAGGTAGAACTGCTCCTCGACCGCCAGCGACCAGAGATGGCCGAGTGGCGAGGGCGCCCCGAAGCTCGCGAAATACGAGACGTGCTGGAACGCGTACCACCAATTGCTGAAGTAGAGGAGGGCCGCGACCAGGTCGCCGCGGACGCCCGCCACCTGCGAGGGGACGAGGAAGGCGATCCAGAGGGTGACCACCACCAGCATCACCCAGAGTGCCGGGAGCAGGCGTCGCGCCCGGCGCAGCCAGAAGCGANNCGCCCAGCCGACGTTCAGGTGATAGAGCACGACGGCGAGCACGGCGACGGCACGCAGGCCGTCGAGGCCCGCCATGTAGCGTCCTTCTCCCCCCGCGGGCCGTGGCATGGACTACCAGTCCTGAATCCGGAATCATCCCCGCGGCCGGGGTTCGGGGCCTCCCGCCCCGGCGGCGACGCCATCCTACCTGGGGGTGTCAGACAGCCGTATGACGAGGTGCTGACGGTTCAGGGCCGTCGGGGGTTCGAGAGCACCCGGTCAGAAGATGACGGTCGCGAACTCCCCGACCTGGCGGAAGCCGATGCGCCGGTAGAGCCTCATGGCCGGCTCGTTGTAGGAGTTCAGGTAGAGCGAGCAGGNNCTGTAAGAGTTCAGGTAGAGCGAGCAGACCGGCACCTCGGCGAGCAGCTCGGCACAGACCGCCGTCAGAGCGGCGGTGGCGATCCCGCGGTGGCGGAGCTCAGGCCTGGTCCAGACACCCTGGAGCTGGATCACCTCCGGGGTCCAGGCGGAGAGCTCGACCTTGAAGGCGATCTCGCCACCCTCGATGAGCAGGAAGGACCAGCCTCGATCGATCAGGCTGGCCATCCGGTACCGCCATCCGACCGGGTCGAGCGCCAGCGGGTCGACCCCCATCTCCTCCCGATGCATCGCGGCGGCCGCCACGGTGAGCTGATCGAGATCGTCCCGGCGGCCGCGGCGGATGGGCACGCTCCGGCGCGGTATCGAGCCGTCGAGGACCATGACGGGCTGGGGATCCCGGACCTCGACGGGGCGCAGCCGGGGAGCGATCGACGCGGTCAGGGCCCGGACGGCCGGGGCCGGGCCGATGATGAGGCGGGGGAGGTGCTGACGGAGCACTCCGGCGAACGCCGGGATGTCGCCGGGATCGGGAATCCAGGGGACCACCAGGGAGCCGGTCATCATCACGGCCCGGAGCTGGCCCCTCTCGCCGAGCCCCCACCAGCCGTCGAGGGACGCTCCCAGCCTCAGCTCGCTCCTCAGGAAGACATTCGCCACCGGCTCCTGGTCGAGCAGGGTCGCGAGCGGGATGCGCAGGTCGGTCCCGAGCCGGTAGGGGCCGGCCGGCGGTGGGGCGGGGATCTGCTTCCTGCCCCGAATTGTGAGCCTCATGGGCCAGAATCCCCGCATGCTGATCCTGATGAGCCACCAAGCTACCCGCGACGAGGTGGAGAACGTCATCCGCCACGTTCGGGAGCGAGGTTACCGCCCCATCGAGCTGCCCGGCACGGATCGGCTGGCGATCGGCGTCCTGGGGAGCAACCCCGGACAGATCCGGGACGCGGTGGTGGCCCTTCCGGGGGTCCTGGCCGCTGTCCCGGTGAGCAAGCCGTACAAGCAGGTCGGGCGGGAATGGCACCCTGAGCCGACGGTGGTGGACGTGGGCGGAGTGCGCATCGGTGAGGGCGCGCCGTTTGCTGTGGCCGCCGGCCCGTGTGCGGTGGAGTCCCGGGACCAGCTGCTGGAGACGGCCCGCGCCGTCAAAGCGGCGGGAGCCTCATTGCTCCGAGGCGGCGCCTACAAGCCGCGCACCTCGCCGTATTCCTTCAGTGGCCTCGGGGCGGCGGGCCTGGAGTACCTCGCCGAGGCGAGGGCGGAGACCGGCCTCCCGGTCGTCACCGAGGTGATGAGCCCCGGAGACGTGGAGCGGGTGGCGGCCGTCGCCGACATGCTCCAGGTGGGCACGCGCAACGCCCAGAACTTTGCCCTCCTGGAGGCGGTCGGCAGCGCCGGCAAGCCGATCCTCCTGAAACGCGGGCTCTCCAACACGATCGAGGAATGGCTGCTGAGCGCCGAGCACGTGGTGAGCCATGGCAACCCCGACGTGGTGCTGTGCGAGCGGGGCATCCGGACCTTCGAGACGGCGACGAGGAACACCCTCGACCTGAGCGCGGTACCTCTGATCCGCTCCCTCTCCCACCTCCCCATCGTGGTCGACCCCTCCCATGCCACCGGGCATCGGGACCTGGTCCGGCCCATGGCGCTCGCCGCCCTTGCCGCCGGCGCCGACGGCCTGCTGGTGGAGGTCCACCCCAATCCGGACGACGCCCTCTCGGACGGACCCCAGTCCCTCACCCTGGCCCAGTTCTCCTCCCTGATGGAGGATGTGCGCCACCTCGGCGCCGCTCTCAACAGGATGGCGGAGCCGGCGTAGGATAGGCAGCATGCGATCGCGCCACGGAACGCGGTGATGCCGCTGTTCCGTCGCGGTGGCCACGGGACCGGCCCGACCGCCCGGGCGGCTCCCTCGGAGACGGGGCAACCGCCGTCCAGCGGCCCGCCACCGGGCCAGGTGCCGGCTGCGGCCGGGATGGAGACGCCCCCGATGACGCCATCCCTCTCGCCGGCGATCGCCCGTTTCCCGGCCACCGAGGGAGACCTCCCCTGCCGCGCACAGGGCTGCGCCAATCACAACGGGGTGCTCTGCCACTACGTCGACCGGAGGGGCCGGCGCTGCGACACCGCCTGGTGCCCCAATCACTGGGCCACCGTGGGCGGGATCGTCTACTGCCGCCGGCACGCCGGGACGATCGCCGCCATCGGCTATTTCGACCACCCCTCGGGGATGCCCGATGTCGACAATCGCGCCCCCTCGCTGGTCAACTGGGTGGGACGCGATCTCGACGCCTTCGTGGCCGCGACGCTGGTGCAGAGCGCCACGCAGGGGGAGACCTTCGTCCGGGAGCCGGTGGTCTCCACCCACGCGGACCGCTCTGGGGGCCGGCGTTACGAGCGCTGCTGGAAGCTCGTCGACCACACCGGGCTGCGCCTCGTGGTCGCGGTATTCGTCGTCGAGGGCGATGAGACCACCATCCGGGTGCGGGTCGGCTCGGGAGTGGTGGCCGAGGGCGTGCCGCCATGGATCGAACGCCACCGCCGCGGGATCGAGGTGACGGAGGAGACCGACCGGGGTCAGCGCGCCCTCTTCTACGCCTTTCTCCAGAAGCACATCGTGGCCGCCGTCCGAGCCAACCGGGCCGTCGACCAGACCCTTCAGCAGCGCTGACGGCGGCCCGGCGGGGTCCAGCCCGGACGCCACCGTCAGGGGGCTGGCTGGACCGCCGATGCCGCGCCGACCAGATCCAGCAGCCGGGCGAGCAGCGCCGCGCCGTCCGCGGGTCCCGCCGTCCCGGTGGTGACGAGCCGATCGGCCAACAGGTCGGTAACCTGCAGCGCCCCGGGGGCATCCAGGTCGTCGTCGATGCGCTCCAGGAAGCGGGCCCGCCACTCGGCCGCCTCGGCGCCGTCCATGCCGGCACCTGCGCGAGCAGCGGTGGCGTAGCGCCGCCGCCGGGCTTCCGCCCCGTCCAGATCCGCCTCGGTGTACTCCCAGGCGACGCGATGGTGGTGGCCGGCCAGGAGCAGCCGGACCGTCGCCGCCGGGACCCTCTCCAGCAGCTGGCGCACAAAGACGAGGTTGCCGATCGACTTGCTCATCTTCTCGCCCTGATACCCGACCATCGCCACGTGGACCCAGAGGCGCGCGTAGGGGGAGATGCCCACCCCAGCCGCCTGGGCGATCTCGGACTCGTGGTGGGGGAAGATGAGGTCGTCACCCCCTCCGTGGACATCCAGAGGCGTGCCCAGCTCGGCGGTCGAGAGCACCGAGCACTCGATGTGCCAACCGGGACGCCCCGCCCCCCAGGGCGACGCCCAGCTCGGCTCGCCGCTCCGCGATGGCTGCCAGAGGACGAAGTCGAGCGGAGCCCGCTTGCGCGGGTCGTCAGGGTCGGCGCCGCGCTCTCGCGAGAGGCGCAGCATCTCCTCCGCGCCGAGCCCGGAGAGGTGCCCGTACCCGGGCAGCTTGGCGACCTCGAAATAGACCCAGCCGTCCACCGCGTAGGCCATGCCGGCATCCGCGATCCGCGAGATCCAGTCAACCATGGCGGGAACGTGCTGGCTGGCATAGGGCGCCGCATCCACCGCCAGGATGTCGATGGCGCCCATGTCCCGGTCGAAGTCGCGGACCACCTGGTCGGCCAGCTCCCGCCAGCCGATGCCGCGGGCCGCCGACACCCGCATCATGTCGTCATCCACGTCGGTGACGTTGCGGACGCTGCGCACCGGCTGACCGAGGCTGCGAAGCCGCCGGGTCAGCACGTCGAAGGTGTGGTAGGTGAAGGCGTGACCGAGGTGGCCCCCGTCATAGGGGGTGATGCCGCAGACGTAGAGGCGAACCGCCCGGCCGCCCGCGTCGAGGGGCTGGAGCGTCCGGCTGGCAGTGTCGAAGAGGCGGATCACGGAAGCAGCATAGCCGCCGATCGCCGCGCCTCCGCCAGCTGCCGGCGGATGCAAGCCGGCGGGCTCTTCCCGCCTCGCTCCGTTCCCGCTGGTATTCGCTCCCCGTACCGGCTGGGGCCTCCGCTCGGGGTGAAGAGCCTGCGGCTCTTCCCGCCTCGCTCCGTTCCCGCTGGTACACTCCGGTACTCCGCGGCCCCGTGGTGTAGCCTGGCCTAACACGCCACCCTGTCAAGGTGGAGATCGTCGGTTCAAATCCGATCGGGGTCGCCAAGCCGGCAGCGGCAGGGGGCGGCTCGCCGCCCGCCTCCTCACCCGGGGGTGGAGGTTCTCGCCAGCACCCATTCGACCAGGTCGTCGAGCACCTGGTCTCGCTCGGGCTCGTTGAAGATCTCGTGATAGAGACCTGGGTAGATGCGGATGCTCCGGTCCCGGCTTCCCACCCGTTCATGCACGTAGGCGGCGGCGGTGGGATCGACCAGGGCGTCGTCGCTCCCCTGCATCACCAGCACGGGCATCGTCAGCTGGGGCAGGCCCGCGGCCACCTCACCGATGGCGCGCAGCATCTCGGCTCCGAGCCGAGCCCGCAAGCGTCGCGGGTGGACCAGGGGGTCGGCCATGTAGGCGGCCACCACCGCCGGGTCGCGGGAGATCCTGTCCAGGGGAAGCTTGATGACGCCCAGCTCCGGGGCAACCCGGGCCAGCAGCCGGCCGATCGCGATGGCCGGTGCCGAGATCCCGGCGGAGACCACGGCCGGGGCGGAGAGCACCAGACCGCGCAGCTCCTCGGGGTGGTGGAGCGCATAGACCGCGGCGATCAGCCCTCCCATGCTGTGGCCGAGGAGGATGGTGGGAGCTTCCCCCCACTCGGCGGCGGCGTCCCGGAGGACCTGGTGGAGGTCGTCGACATAGGTGTCGAACCGGGCAACGCTCACCGGCCGCCCATCGGAACGCCCGTGGCCCCGGTGGTCGGGGACGACCACCGCCAGCCCGGCCCCGGTCAGGCGCTCGGCAACGTGGCGATACCGTCCGCCGTGCTCCGCGTAGCCGTGTGAGATGACGACTCGGGCCGCGGACATCCCGTCATCGGATGACCAGAGCCGCCAGAAGAGACCAGTGCCGCCACCTCCCTCGGAGTGGCGCTCGACCTCGCGCACCCGCGGACTCTAGTCCTCGCCCCCACCGGGGGTGGGCGGGACGGCTCAGCTGGCCAGGGCCCGGAGGATCTCGTCCCGCAGGGTGGCGAGCGAGATCGGCTTGGTGAGCAGCCCGCGCGCGCCCACGGCGGCGGCGCGNNCTGGGCCGCGAACAGCGCCTCCTCCGCGCTGTGGGCGGGGTGTGCCCGGAATCCCTGCATCTCCATGTAGGCGGCGACGGTGCTGGCCAGCCGCACGTTGTCGTCCACGATCAGCACCGCCGGAGCGACCGGGGTGGGCGGCGCGGCTGCCGCGGGAAGGGCGCCCGCCTCCAAGGCGGAGATGGAAGCGGACGCAACCCTCTCCGGAAGCTCGGACAGAGCCCGTGCGGGCAGCCGCTCCGGTGCCGATGGGGCCTGCGGAAGTCCGGCGGGATGGACCCGGCCGGGATCGACCAGCCTGAGGCCGGCCACCTGCGAGAGATCAAGCATGGTCATGACTGGTCTGGAGCGTTGTCTGCGCTCGACGCACACGCTACAGGCTGTGTCCCGGGGCGGGAGCCACCGTCTGAGGGAATTCAGCGGACCGTTCCCGAGACGTTTCCTGCCGTCGCAGGCGGTCAGACCAGGCCGACCGCGCCCGCAGCCCCACCGGACGTGGGCGGCGAGCGCCCCGCCCGCGCCCGGAGCGGCTCGCCCCGTACCATCCCAGTCATGGCGGAGAGCCTCCTTGACACCGAGGGCATCGAGCGGGTCCTGATCGTGGTGGCCCATCCCGACGACTGCGACTTCGGCTGCGCCGCCACCACGGCCCGCTGGACGGATGCGGGCGTCGAGGTGAGCTACTGCATCGTGACCGACGGCCAGGCGGGCGGTTCGGACCGCTCCATCGGGCGCCAGCGCATGGGCCAGATCCGGCGTGCCGAGCAGACGGCAGCGGCCAAGGTGGTCGGCGTCACCGACATCACCTTCCTCGGGTATCAGGACGGTGAGCTGACCGTGACCCACGAGCTGCGGCGCGACATCAGCCGGGTCATCCGCCAGAAGCGCCCCGACCGCGTGGTGGCCCAGTCCCCGGAGCGCAACTGGACCCGGCTGTTCGCCTCGCACCCCGACCACCTGGCCGCGGCCGAGGCGGCCATCTGCGCCGTCTACCCCGATTCCCGCAATCCCTTCGCCCACCTGGAGCTGCTCGAGCACGAGGGGCTGGAGCCGCACACCGTCCGAGAGCTCTGGATCATGGGCAGCCCCGAGCGGGTCAACGTGTGGACGGACGTCACCGCCACCGCCGACCGCAAGCTCGAGGCGCTGCGCTGCCACCGATCCCAGTACCAGGAGTGGGCGCCGCTGGAGGAGCGGGTGCGAACCTGGCTCCGCAGCGGGGCCGAGGGTGCCGGTTTCGGCGAGGGCGCGTCGGCAGAGGGCTTCTACCGGGTCGGCACCGGCTGATCCCGGCGCGGCCTGCCTCAGGCGTTGGTCAGGAGGTCAACGGCGCGCACCCCGCGCCACGCCGGGTGGCGCATGCTCGCCGCCAGATCGATCTCATAGTGGTTGTTGCGCCCGACCCGGTTGCGGCGGACCAATCCCCCCTCCTCGAGGTCCCCCACGATCCGGTAGCAGGCGCGCTCGGTGATGCCGACGCTCTGAGCGATGTCACGCATCCGCATGTGGGGATCGCGAGCGAGGCAGACGAGGACGTGGCCGTGGTTGGACAGCAGCGTCCACTGGCGGCGCATGACGGGTGCTTGGTCCGGTGAGGACTGCGGGTTGGCGCTCATGGGCTCTTGCTGGCCGCGGGGGGCTCTTGATCCGCGCCTGTGACGCGGCGTCCGCAGCTCACGACAGAGCATAGCAACGAGTTGGCGAAGGCGCGAGATGCGAGTGTCGGCAAACCCTCCGGACCCGGCCCCGGTCCGTCAGCTCCGGTACACCGCCAGGTGCCAGAGGCAGGTTGCGGGCCCCTTCACGCTCAGGTGGTAACTGCCGGGACCGATCGCGGACCCGGCCGGCCCGACGCCGGTGAGGTCGGCGCTGTCGGTCCGACCCTCGGCGATCAGCTGCGGGCCGGACCCCGTCAGCGCGCCGGCCTCGCTGACGGTCAGCGTCGCCCCGGTGCTCGCGGCCGCAGTCCCGGTCGGACAGGTGTACGAGAGCGCCACCAGCCACGGGCCGCCAACCGTGAAGGCGCCGGCCGAGGGCAGGAGCTCGGCGCCGCATCCAATCCAATCGAGGGCCACGAGTGTGGTGTAGCCGGAGGGAGGCGAGTGAAGGGGCGCCAGTGACTGCTGGCCAATCGCCAGCGGCGCGCAGGCCGTCGGGGAGACGGTGGCGGTGGGGACCGGCGTGGCCGGAGCCGGCGAGACGGCGCTCGACGGTTGGGGCCGCGCGGTCGGCGAAGGCTGCGCCGCGGGGCTCGAGGGTACCGCGGCGCCGGGCGCGGGGGTGAGAAAGCCCGCCACCCAGTGGGCGGTCGGGAGGCCGATGCCCGATCCCAGGATGAATCCCGCGGCGAGGCAGAGGATCGGCGCGAGCCGGTGTGCGGTCTGGCGCAGCGGTGCCATCGCCTACGCGAACACCGACCAGAAGACGACACCGACGGCAAAGCTGATGGCGGCGCCCATCACGACACCGAGCCCCAGCATCAGGAGCGGCGGCATCCCCGTGAAGAGGTTGGCCGCCGGACGCCGCAGGGGAGCATCCCCCGACGGCCCGTCCCCGTCCGGCGCCCCCCGGGTGGTCTCGACCAACGCGTCTCTCCTTGCTCGGCCGCCGCCTCCCGCGCCCCGCCGCCTCGCGACGCCGCCGGTGGGGCGGACCTGAGGCCGGGCGGGCAGGCCGGGCGTCAAGTGTGCAACAACGCCGGCTTGCCAAGCAAATAGTTAGTCTATATAATTATCGAGGATGCCCTCACTGCTCACACCTCAGCCCGCCAAGGCGACGACCGCCACGGACCTGGCGCTCGCCAACCAGCTGCGCCCCCTCCTCCTCCATCTCGCCCGCCACCTCCGCCGCCTGGTCGAGGGCACCGCCCTGACCGGGGGACAGGTGGAGATCCTCTCCCTGATCAGCCGGAAGCCGGGCGTGGGGATCAACGAGCTGGCCGGCCGGGAGGGCATCTCCGCCCCTTCGATGTCGAACGCGGTGGACAAGCTGGAGACCGCCGGGCTGGTGGTCCGGGCCCGAGGCATCGCGGGTGATCGCCGGCGGGTGGACATCGCCGTCACCCCGGAGGGGGCCCGGCTCCTGCGGGCCGCGCGCAGCAGCCGCACCGCCTGGCTGGCGGAGCAGCTCCAGCGGCTGACCCCCGACCAGATGGCCGCGCTGGAGGCTGCCGTCGACCCGCTCACCGCGCTCGTGGAGGGCAGCGTCCCTCGATGAGCGTGACCAGCGCCTCAGCTCGCACCTTCCGCAGCCTCCAGCGGCACCGCAACTACCGGCTCTTCTTCGCCGGGCAGACGATCTCGGTCTCCGGAACCTGGGTGCAGAACATCGCTCAGGCATGGATGATCGTCGAGCTGACCCACTCCCCGACCGGGTCTCCGCTCGCCCTGGGGGCGCTCGCGGCCTTCCAGTTCCTGCCCTACACCGTCTTTGGGCTGCTGGGCGGACCGCTCGTGGACCGCTTCGACAAGCGCGCCACGATCATCGCCACCCAGACCACCCTGATGCTGACCGCCGCCATCCTCGCCCTTCTGGCCCTGACCGGGCGGGCGACGGTATGGGAGGTCTTTCTCCTGGCCGCGGTCGGCGGTGCGGTGCAGGTGGTCGACATGCCGGCTCGACAGGCGTTCGTCTTCGAGATGGTGGGTCGGAAGGAGCTGCCCAACGCGGTGTCGCTGAACGCCTCGCTCTTTAACCTTGCACGGGCGGCGGGGCCGGCGGTGGCAGGGNNACGTCCGAGCTCTACCGCGGCGAGCGCGACGAGGAGCACCGGGTGCTGCACAGCCTCGGCGAGGGGATGGTCTGGGTGGTGCACACCCGCGCCGCCTGGCTGACCTGCGGGCTGATGCTCGTGGTCTCCACCTTCGGCATCAACTTCAGCGTCCTGCTCCCGGTGCTCGCGACCGTGACCCTCCGGTCGGGACCGGTCGTGTTCGGGATCATGAGCGCCTGCTTCGGCTTCGGAGCGCTGATCGGAGCCCTCTTCACCGCCGCGGTGGGCAGGCCGAGCTGGCCCATCCTGCTCGGGGGAGGCGCCGCCTTCTCCGCGCTCCTGATGGTCCTGGCACCGCTCCACTGGGTCTTCGCCTGCGGTGCGATGCTGGTGGTCACCGGCGTCGCCTTCACCACCTACACGTCGATGAGCAACGCCACGGTGCAGCTGGCCGCTCCCGACCGGCTCCGCGGCCGGGCGATGGCCTTCTACGGCTACATCTTCACCGGGGTGCCGGCCCCGATCGGCGGCCTCCTCGCCGGCTGGTTGAGCTCGGTCGGCGGCACCCAGCTGGCTTTCCTGGTCGGCGGTGGGGTCAGCCTGGCGGCGGTGTCGACGGCTGCCGGGGTCCGGCGCGGGGGCATCCGGATGCCGAAGCGCCGCAGCAGTCCGGCGACGTCCGGGAGACCGAGGTCGTCCTCCGGCAGCGCCCGACCGGCACCGGCCATGGCGGCGAGCAGCAGCACCTCCGACACGAAGTAGTAGTTGAAAAACGCCTGCTTGGCGAGGATGAAGGCGGCGACGTTGAGCAGCGCAGCCTGCAGAGCCAGGTCACCCTCGGAGCGCGGACGGCCGCGCCAGGCGATCCAGGCCGCTCCCACCGCCAGGGGAAGGAACGGGAACACCGTCGGCAGCTTGATGCTGGTCCGGTGGTAGAGGAGCGCGGCGAGGCTCAGGGCGTCGGTCCGGAAAGGCAGGTTGAGCTGGTAGCCGACGAGGCTGTAGACGAAGGTCCCAACCCCGGTGATGAGGGCGAAGGGAACCATCACCACCAGCGAGCAGAGCACCGCCAGCACGATCTCGCGACGGCCCCGCCTCGACCACAGGAAGGCGGGCAGCAGCAGGACCAGCGAGGTGAACTTCACCATCACCCCGGCGGTGAGCGCCACCGTTGCCCAGCCCCGGTGGTCGCGTCGCAACGCCAGCCACCAGACGATGCCGGCCATCATGTAGACGTCCACCCAGCCCTCGTGGACCATCCCGACCCAGAGC
>PLAK01000152.1:0-765 GCA_003134115.1 Candidatus Changshengia sp. | reverse complement strand
GGGCTTGACCTCCACGAAGTAGCGGAACACCGGGCCATAGGGGTTGTGGCCGTGGATGAGGGCCTCGGCGGCGCCCTGGAGGGCGGTGAAGACGTCGATGTCGGCGGACCCCCAGAACATACCGGCGGCGGTCAGTCCCACCAGGGAGACGCCGGCCAGCCCGAGCAGCACTCGGCTCAGCCGCCCCCGGGGCAGCCACGCCGCCGCCGCCGTGAAGGCGGTGAGCAGGATGGTGAGCAGCACCTGGAGATCCGACTGGTGATGGAAGTGCCGGATGTAGAGCACGTTGGTGAGGCCGCAGCCGATGGTGATCACCAGCCACCAGCCCCGCCCCTGGCGCCAGCGACCCCCGCGCAGCGCCAGCAGCGCCAGCCCTGAGGAGATCAGCACCAGCAGCAGGCCGAGATGGGAGAGGAGGCCGAAGCTCCACATCACCCCGAGGCCCATGGTGCCGACCGCCAGGCCGCACAGGGTCAGCCGGCCACTGCTCGCCCAGATTCGGGAGGCGGTCGAGGTGAGGCGGGCGGACCGGTGCACGGCGGGCATCCTATTCGAGATGGTGGGCCGGAAGGAGTTGCCCCCGCCGGATCGCTGAACGCCCCAGACTCAGCTCGCTCGGTGTTCAGGGACGGTACGAGCCCTGCCGGGGTGGCCGGCCGATCATGGGCCGCCGGCTGACGACGCCTCCGCTGATGGCACCGGGAGCGGGGCCAGCTCGGGCTGCGCCTTGCGGAGACGCTCCATGCCGATCAGCATCGCCACCGC
>PLAK01000161.1 GCA_003134115.1 Candidatus Changshengia sp. | reverse complement strand
CGGCGACGCTTCCTGCAGGGCCCGTCTGTGGTGGTTCGCCAACCGCAAGGCTGAGTTCCGCGGCGGGTTGGCAAGGCGCGTCGACCCCCACCGTTCCCACGCCTGCCAGCACGTTAGGTAACGCCCCGGTTGAGGCTAGAACGGCAACCGACGTGAGCACTGTGATGTTACGCCAGCGCCTTCGGCTCATATGCCGACCTGCTCCATGATGGCGTCGGCAGTTGGGCTGTCGCCGTGGTCCCAGCCGGCCGTCTTGATCTCGAATTGGCCCAGAGCCGCATTGGAATCGACCGTGGTCACGTCGACTTCAATAGCCTCTTGGCTCGCGCTCAATCCTTTGTTGGAGACGGCCCCATCATCTGTCGTCCAGACGCTTGTGCAGGGTCCGACCGATGCGATGACGTACACGACGCCGGCGTTCTGCAAGACATCGTCAGTGAGAGCTGCCATCTGCCTCGCGGTAACACTGACGGCATCGGCCTTCTCTGGGTATTCGCACACCTGGCTGTCGACCACCTTGCCACCGGCGCGAACAAAGCTTGTCAGCGAGTTTCCGGCGCCTCCCTGAAGATAGGCGATGAACCCTCCCTGGTCGTGTTGGCCGGCCCACTCGGCGAGGGTCCACCACATCTCATCCTCGGTCACCCAGGTCTGGAACGCGGCGGAGCTCAACTCGCCGTTGGTGAGGTTCTGCGTGGTCACCGGCGGAGGATCAGGCACGATCTCCGAGCAGGCCGGCACCATCGTGGCATCCATATCGAGCCAGGCCTCCTGGACGGTCGTCAGGTCGGTCGGGTGTGCTCCGGTACCTGCAAGGAACGCCGCGGCGCCCGGGATCGTGGTGTCCTGCGCGTCGCAGTAGGAGGTGGGGGTGGCGCCGGCGCTGGGACTCGGGGTCGTCCCGGGCGCGTGGGCGGTGCTGAAGGTCGTCAGCGGCGTGGCCGCCGGACGGCCCGTTGCCTGGCCCCCGCCACAGCCGGCTGCCAGGCTGGCGAGCAAGGTCAGCGTGGCCAGGCATCGGCGCGAACGAGCCAAACGGGATGGCGCCGAAGTTCCAGGCAGGGAGGGGAGACGAATGCCCACAGTCCTTCCTTCCCAAGACGCGGGTGATGCGATCGGCAGTGTACTCAGGTCACCTCTGGTCCTGCCGACGGCCATTGCAGTGCACTCGCCCTCCACTGCGCGTGACGGCCCGTCCCATGGCCTCCTTCCGGAGGACAACTCACGGGCTGCTCGCCGACGGGAGGAGCTTATGGAGAGCAGACGGACAGCAGTCGGACATTCGTGGGGCCAGCCGCCCACCTCCGACCGCAGTCACCCGCGGCTCAGGGCACCGTCACCCACCCTACGACCTCACCAGAATCATCGGACAGGCGAGCTTGGGCGTCGCCGTCAGCCTTCGATCCGCGGTGACGAGTGCGCATCCCAAGGCTTCGGCGAGGGCGACGTACGTCGCGTCGTTTCCCGTGAGGTTGTGGCGCAGCGCCCAGATCCGTTCGACCTGGCCCTGGGCGGAGTGACGGCGCACCCCGAGCCGGCGCCAGGAGTCGATCACTCGGCTGCCGTCCGCCGGGTCGAGCACGCCGGCTCTCTCCTGGCGACGGATGACGTGGGACAAAGGGTCGAGACTCACCCCTTGGGAGGCAGCTGGTACTCCAGGAAGGCCTTGGTCTGCTCCCAGGCCTGGGCCGCCGCCTGGGGCCGGGAGAACATCGCCGAGTCGTGGTTGTCAAAGGCGTGGCCGGCGTGGGGATGGAGGTGCAGCTCCACGTGTCGGCGGCCGGCAAACTCGTGGGCCACCGCCCGGCGCTGCGCGGCGCTGATGTAGGCGTCGTCCTCGCCGAAGTGGAAGAGGATCGGGCAGGTCACCAGCGGGGCGAGGTCGAGGGCGCCGGGGATGGCCGACCCGTAGTAGCAGACCGCCACCGCCGGGTCCGACGCCGCCGCCACCATGTAGGCGATGCCGCCCCCCAGGCAGAATCCGATGATTCCGGCCCGATGACCCTGCACCTCCGGGATGGAGCGCAGATGGTCCAGCGTCACCGTCGCGTCGTCGACCGCCTGGGGCAGATCCAGTCGCTGCATGGCCTGGAAGGCGCGCGGCAGGCTGTCGGGGAGGTGCTCGTCGAGCACCAGGTCGGGCTCCAGCCGCGAGTAGAGATCGGGCGCCAGCGCGACGTAGCCGAGGCCGGCCAGCCGGTCGCACACGCCCTTCACATATGGGGTGAGGCCGAATATCTCCTGCACCACCACCAGTCCCGGCCCCGTTCCGCTCTCGGGAAGGGACAGCGAGCCCGAGAACCGGTGCCCGTCGTGGCCCCAGATGCTCTCTTCTCTTCTCTCCATCGCCAGGAAAGCGTACTCGTCAGCCGGTGTTCTGCAACCCGGCCGCGATCCCGTTGACGCTGCGCAGGATCGCCTCCAGGAGCGCCGCCCGCTGCGGGTCGGCCTCGTCCAGGGCCCGGTAGCGAGCCAGCATCTGCGCCTGGAGGACCGACAGGGGGTCGATGTAGGGGTCGCGCAGCCGGAGCGTCTCCTGGAGGAGCGGCTGGTCGGCGAGCAGGGTGCGCTTGCCGGTGATGTGGAGCACCGCCTGCAGCGTCCGCGCGTGCTCCGCGGTCAGGTCCACCCACATCCGCTCGCGCAGCCCGGGGTCACGGACCAGCTCAAAGTAGCGGCTCGCCACCCCCATGTCGGTCTTGGCCAGGGTCATCTCCAGGTTGCCGATCAGCGCGCGAAAGAACGGCCAGCGCCGGTACATCCGGTGGAGCAGCTTCCAGCGCGCCGTCCCCGCCTCGGGCAGCGGGGCGTCGACCTCGCAGGGCGGTGGCGCGTCGCGGTCATCTGCGGCGTCAACGGGGAGACCCTCGGCAAACGCCACCAGCGACCCACCCACCCCGTACCAGGTGGGCAGCATCAGTCGGGTCTGGTTCCACGCGAAGACCCACGGGATGGCGCGCAGATCGGCGATCCGCGTGGACTCCCCGCGGCTGACCGGGCGGGAGCCGATATTGAGCTGACCCAGCTCGCCGATCGGGGTCACCTGGGTGAAGAAGCGCTCGAATTCATCCGTGTACACGAAGGCCCGGTAGCGCCGGTAGCTGTCGACCGCGATGCCCGCCATCGCCGTCTCCCAGACCGCCTCCTGGTCGGGGGGGAGGGGCGTCTGCAGCGAGCTCGCCTCCCACACCGCGGCGGCGACCAGCTCCAGGTGGTTCTGGGCCACCTCCTCGCGCGAGTAGCGGTAATGGAGGATCTCCCCCTGCTCGGTCAGCCGGACCCGGCCGCGCACCGCTCCCGGGGGTTGGGAGAGGAGCGCCTCGTGAGTGGGGCCGCCGCCGCGCGACACCGTGCCGCCCCGGCCGTGGAAGAGACGCAGGCGCACGCCCGCCTCGTCGCAGACGCGGGCGAGCTGACGATGGGCGACATACAGCGACCACTGGGCGGCCAGATAGCCGCCGTCCTTGCTGCTGTCGCTGTAGCCGAGCATCACCTCCTGCATGTTGCCGCGGGCCCGCACCTGCTGGGCGTACTCGGGCTGGGCGAGCAGGCGGCGCAGCACCCCGGGTGCGGAGCGGAGGCCGGAGATCGTCTCCATCAGCGGCACCAGGTCGAATCGGCTGGTGTGCACGCCGCCGAAGGACCATGAGACCAGCCCGACCAGGGAGGCGAGCCACAGCCCTGCCATCACCTCGACGGGGGAATGGGTCATCGAGATCACCACGTTCTCGGTCGCGTGCGGGGAGATCGAGCGCTGGGCGCGGCCCATCTCCACGAGGGTGTCCAGGAGGTCGCGGTCGTCCGCGCTGAGGGTCAATGTGCCGATGTGCGGCCCGCGCTGCTGCATCGCCCGCGCCAGCAGCCCGACCGCCGCGTCCTCGTCGAGGTCGTCCAGGCTGCCGTCCAGCTGACCGCACTGGCGCAGGATCCCGGAGGCGACCTCGCGCAGCCGCGCGGCGTGCAGACGCACATCGATCGCGTAGCCGTAGAAGTCGAAGGCGGCGACCTGGCGTCGGAGCTCCAGCAGCTTGCCGTTGGCGAAGAGCGCTCCGCGCTGGCGCCGGAGGGCGCCGTCGACGAGGTCGAGGTCGTCGAGCAGCTCCTCGGCGGTGGAGTAGGGGCGCTCGGCTGCCCTGACCCCCTGGAGCTGAGCCATCGACGCCTCCAGCCGGTGGCGAATCAGGGTCAGCTTGCGCCGGTACGGCTCGGTCTGGTTGCGGTCGCCGAGGTCGTGGGCCGCCTCGGGCATCCGCGCCTCGTCGTCGGCGATGGACGCCGCCAGCACCGGGTCGGCGCCCGTCCATCGCGTGGACTGGCTGTACTGGACGGAGATCGCGTGCACCGAGTCGCGGTAGCGGGCCAGCACCATCTGCTTCTGAGCCCGCAGCGCGTCGCGGAGCGTCCGCGCCCGGGCGTGCGGGTTGCCGTCCTGGTCGCCGCCAACCCAGGAGCCGAGGCGAAGGAAGGGGTGAAAGGGCGGCGGCGCCCCCCCGAAGACCTCGACCCAGCGGCGGTCCAGCTCGGCGTGGACGGCGGGGATGGCGTCCATCAGGAGATCGAGGTGGAAGCGGATGTCGCGGGCCTCGTCGAGGACCGTCGGGCGCACCGTGCGCAGTTCCTCGGTCTGCCAGAGCAGCTCCATGTCGCGGCGCATCGAGGCGACCAGGGCGGCGTGGCGGGGGGATCCGGGTGGAGGGCCGTCGAGGTCGTCCAGGGCCATGGCCACTCCGTTGACGTGGTCGAGGACCGAGCGGCGGACCGCCTCGGTGGGGTGAGCGGTGACCACCGGCACCACGTCCAGCTCGGCGAGCGCGGCGAGCAGCCGCTCTCGGCCGCCCTCGACGTGGGCGGCGCGCGTGAAGAGATCGTGGAAGGTCCCCGGGGACGCCGGCCCACCCGCCGGGACGGCCTGGATGCTCCGGATCACCTGGACCCGATGCTCCAGCTCGGCCACATTGACGAGCTGGAAGTAGAGCGAGAAAGCCCGGATCAGCCGGGTGGCGGTGCCGACGTCGATCGCCCCCAGCTGGTGGTCGAGCGCCTGGCTGACCGTCTCGTCGTGGCGATCGCGGAGCTGCTTGGTCTTTGCCCGCACCTCCTCCTCGAGCACGAGGAGCGGCTCTCCCTCCTGCTCCGCGAGCGTCTCTCCCAGCAGGGTGCCGACCAGGCGCACATTGCGCCGGAGGCGACGCTCGGCATCGGCTTCTGGACTGGGAGGTAGGGGGTCAGGCTGGTCGGCCACCTGCGAAGCATGCCGCCTCGCCGTCCCCCGGTGTCGTCTGCCTAGTGTTCCCGTGATGGACATCGCCACCCGGCGCCTTCGGAGTCAGCGTCTCGCCGGCAATCCGCTCGAGACCGCGGACGAGGTGGTGGGCTGGCTGGGTGCGGTGCAGGCCCAGGACTACCCGGCGGCCGTCTGGGCCCTCGGGCAGCGCACCCGCGATGCCACCGCCGCCGACGTGCACCGGCTCTTCGACGCGGGCACGATCGTGCGCACCCACGTGCTGCGCCCGACCTTGCACTTCGCGCTCGCCGCCGACGTCCGGTGGCTGCTCGCCCTGACGGCGCCGCGGCTCCGGACCGCCCTCGCGGGTCGCTGGCGCGAGCTGGGGATCGATCCCGGTGTCATGAGAAGTGCCCAGGACGCCTTCGCCGACGCGCTCGCCGGCGGCCGCCAGCTCACCCGCACCGAGCTCGGTGCCGTGCTGCAGGCGGCGGGCATCGCCCCCGACGGCCAGCGGCTGCCCCACCTGATCCTGGCGGCAGAGCTGGACGCGCTGGTCGTCAGCGGCCCGCGCCGGGGCCACGACTTCACCCACATGCTCATGGACGACCGCGTGCCCGCAGCCGCTCCGCTCAGCCCCGAGGAGGCGCTGGGACGGCTCGCCGAGAGGTACTTCCGCAGCCGGGGGCCGGCACAGCTCCAGGACTTCGCCTGGTGGGCCGGCACCACCCTGGACGGTGCTCGGAGGGGTGTCGCCGCGGCGGGTGGCAGCCTGGCATCCGAGGTGATCGACGGCAGGCCGTACTGGGGCGCCGATCCCGCCTCTGACGCCATCGCCGCCGCCGCCGCCGCCGACGACGACGACGACCGCGGCGGC
>PLAK01000133.1 GCA_003134115.1 Candidatus Changshengia sp. | reverse complement strand
GTTGCGCAAAGAGCGCGGCCTGTCAGCATGCACATCTCGCAGATCCGGCGTTACGAGAGTGGCCAATCGCAGCCGACCCTGGATGCCATCCGCAAGCTTGCGGTTGCGCTCAGCGTGAGCGCGGATATGCTGCGTTTGAAGCGATGTCCCGCTTGGACGAGGAAGAGAAGAAAGTTATCCGTTCAGCGATCGAAAGCATCAAACTGCGCAACCCCATAAAGGAAGCGGCACGCCGCTTCGCCGCGTCCGATACTGGAGGTTCACGATGACTGACGCACGCGAACAGGCTCACCAGTTGATTGACCGCTTACCGGAAACTCAGCTTTCGGCGCTAGTCGGCCTTCTGGAGACCATCGTCGACCCGGTGGCTGCCGCTCTGCGCAACGCGCCTATCGACGACGAACCGGAGACCGAAGAGGAGAAGCGGTCCGTCGCCGAGACGCGCGACTGGCTCGCCCGCCGCGGCGGGAAAGGGATCCCGCATGAAGAGGCCATGCGGAGGCTCGGCCTGGAGTGAGAGAGGTCGAGTGGACCGAGACGGCGCTGGAGCACATGGCGGCGATCGATAAGGGAATTGCCCGCCGCGTCAAGCAGGCTGTCGAGCGTTTCGCCGATACCGGCGCGGGCAACGTAAAGAAGCTCCAGGGCATCGACCCTCCCGAGTACCGCCTCCGCGTGGGAGACTACCGGGTCCGCTTTCACCTGGATGACGAGACGATTCGCATGCTGCGGGTCAAGCATCGACGCGAAGCCTGTCGTTGAAAGTGCAGGGCTACGTTCCGTCTGTCCACGGGGTTCGTGGCCCCACGGAGGACGTGGCCACGCTTTGTCGGCAGATGCGTTCATCGACATTGCTGCGGCGGATGAGCGGACGGGTAAGCCTCTCCGATCTGCTTTTCCCATTCTGGAGGAACCCACAAGTGACCGCTGTCACTCTCACTTGAGCGGAGCGTGTGGATAAACCACCGTAGCGAAGGAGGCACAATGACGCACTCCCACCAATTCGTGCCAACGGCGTCGCTTGGACTGCCCCCGGGGTCTTCGTTCATGGCCGCGATATAAGCCGCGGGTGAATCAGACATGGGCATCTCAAAACTTGGATATTTCTTGAAAAGGGCGTGGAAATAGTATTCAGAATCTGGCCTCAGGACGACGTAATTTGCCACCGTGTCCCCGGACCATTGTATTGGCTTTTAGAACAAGGCATCTTCATTGTCGTGTTTATTCGTGTTCATTCGTGGCCATTCATGTTTTTGGCTCGGCTCGAAGGCGAGCTCACGCTCACTCCATGCGATCAGGGGGTCAGAGTCTCGACACGGCGGGCGCAACTGCCTGCCCCTCGTCGGACGATCAAGTGGTAGATATGCGGGTTAGGATGGCCCGGCATCTCCCGCGTAGGTGGCCGGGCCGACATGGGGCATTCACTCGTTCGGGTGCCCGGTCCGGTTGGCAAGGCATCGCGGTGAACTACAATAGTCCCCATCGGTACGCGCCGGGAGAAGAGCTTTCCGCCAACGAAATATGGGTTCGGTTTTCGGTCGCCATAGCAGGTCCCTGATCGCGTTCCTGATGGTCTCGGCCGCCGGCCCGTGTTCGTTCGCCGGAAAGGAGTATCTGGCCAAGGCCGGAGAACCGGTGGCGCCCAATCAACTGGTGGTCGGGCTCGAAACAGGCGCAAGCATCCAGCAGATCGTGGCGGCCGTGGCGCCCCATGCCGTGGTCAGCCTCGTCAGCAGCGTCCGGAACACCTACTTGCTAAGCCTTCCGCCGGGTATTCAGGCGGCTGTCTCGACACTTCTGGCGGCCCAACCGCTGGTGCAATTTGTGGAGCCCAACCGCATCCTCCACGCCACCGTGCTACCGCCGAACGACCGCATGCTCAACGAGGAGTGGGCCTTGACCACCGTCCAGGCGGCCGCGGCATGGAGCTATTTTCCCGACCGTTACCTCACCGCGGCCAACCCCGGCGCCAATCGCGTGAAAGTTGCCATTCTCGATACGGGCGTCGATTGCACCCACCCGGACTTCATGAATGCCGGCGGAAGTTCCACAGATTCGGCGCAGGGCGGCCAATTGGACTGGAGCGACAGCCGGGCGCTGGTGGCCACCACCATATCCTCGCCGGCGTGCCCCTGGCAGGACGACAACGGGCATGGCACACACACCGCCGGGACCATCGTGGCCGCCACCAATAACGGCGCCGGAGTGGCTTCGCTCGGTTTTCCGCTGCAACTCGTGGTCTATAAGGTTCTGGACGGGACCGGCAACGGCAGCGAATCCAACGTCAGTTCGGCCATTGACGACGCGGTCGCCGCGGGCGCGCAGGCCATCTCCATGAGCTTTGACGGCGACGGCTACTCGCAGGCCGTCCAGTCTGCCATAGACTACGCCTGGGAACATAATGTGCTGGCGATCACGGCCGCGGGGAACACCAGCAACACCAATCTGGAGTATCCCGGCGCAGCGAACCATGCGCTCACCGTGGCCGCCACAGACAGCACCAACACGCGCGCCAGTTTCTCCACCTATGGCAACTGGGTGAAGATTGCCGCGCCGGGCGTCAATGTGCTCTCCACCTTGCCGACTTACTCCAATACCTTCGGTGTCAATTACGGTTCCCTGAATGGCACGTCCATGGCTACGCCGCACGTAGCCGCTCTTGCCGGCCTGTTATTTATGGCCAACCCGGGCCTCTCGGTGGCGGCCGTGGCGCAGCGAATCCAGCAAACCGCGCAAACGCCATATACCGGGTGGGACCAGTACATCGGATATGGCGTGATTAATGCCGCCGCCGCGTTGGGCGGCATTTTGCGGCCGGCAACGCAGGGCAGCCTGGGAGGCCAGGTGCTCGACAGTATCAACCAGCCAATTAACGGCGCGCTGGTAACCGCCGGGGGCCAATCCTTCATCACGGCTATCGATCCAACCACTGGAAGTTCCGACGGACTATTCCGCATCGCCAATCTCAGCCCGGGCACGTACCCCATCACGGTCTATGCCTCGGGATATTCCACGGTCAACCTGCAGGCCGCGGTGGTGGCCGCGAACCAGGGCACGCCCGCCGACCGGCAGGTCGCCGACCGGCTGGCGCGAGCCGGCACGGCCGCCATCGAGGCCCTGGCGGCCTGCGAGGCCCGGCCGACGTGGTTCCGGCCGGCTGCCGGCGCCCCGGACCCCCAGCTGGTGGCCCGTCATGACGTCCGTGCCGCCGCCCAGGCGGTGCTCGCCCAGCTCGAGTTGATCGGGATCGCGTGGCCCGCGTGGGACGCCGCCACCCGGGGCGAGATGCTCGGCGAGCTGGAGGAGTCCAGCCGCCGGCTCGTCGACCAGGCCGACCACTTCAGCCGCCCGGCGATCTGACCCGGCGCCGCCGCGCGCTGGATCGTCTCAGCGTCGTCTCACGCGACCGCAAGATCCGCGTTCTAAGCTGAGACCGGGTCATGAGGCATTCCAGACCGATCACGATCGCGCTCGCGCTGAGCATTGGGCTGCTCTCGGGCTGCGCGTCGGTGCTGATCCCCTCGAACTCCGTGGCCATCGCGTCCGCCGTGGTCAGCCCCCCCGGCGCGATCGAGCTCGCCTACAGCTACCACTCCCAGCAGACCGGTGATTGGTGCGACCCCGCGGACATCGAGATGTGGCTCCAGGCGGACGGGATCGCGCTCCCGTCGGGAGACGACCACGCCGTCCAGCAGACGTTCTGGAGCTATGAGACCTCGCACAACGACGGCTTCACGATCGCTCAGTGGAACGCCTCCCCCTACGCGGTGGCGGTGACCGTCGCCCACTACGGACACCTGAACGGCATCGGCGACGCCCCCCAGCCGACCCTGGCCGCGGCCGGCAGTGTCATCTCCCACAGCATCGCCACCCTCCACCAGCCGGTGATCGTGATGATCTACGGCGCCCTCCACTACGTGCTCATCACCGGCGTGCAGCTCGGTTCCGGGGGCGCCGCAGCCCCGCCGGTGGCGGTCACCTTCGCCAACCCGCTCGCCTTCGGGGTCAGCGCCACTCCTCCGGCGGAGTCCGACGGCGCCCAGACCATGTCCTGGTCCGACTTCGCGACCTGGTACACGACCAACTCCCACCATGGCGGCGTGTGGGCCGGTCAGTGGGTGCTGATCGCTTCCGGGATCCCCCTGGTCCGCTGATCAGGCATTGCCGATGTGGTCCGCCGGGACCGTCCCCAGCTTGCCCGCGCGGTAGTCCTCGAAGGCCTGGGCCAGCTCGTCCTGACGGTTCATCACGAATGGGCCGTAAGCGGCGACCGGCTCGCGGATGGGCTGCCCGCCGAGGATGAGGGCGTCCAGGGCGGGGGCGCGGCTCTCCTGGCGCTGCGCGGCGGCGAGGGTGACGAAGTCACCCCTCCCCAGCACGGCCAGCTGTCCGGCACGGACCTCGGCCTTCCCCTCCCCCACCGCGCCACTCCCCGAGAGGACGTAGACCAGCGCGTTGAAGCCGGCCGGCCAGGGCAGCTCCAGGACCGCCCCGGGGGTGAGCGTCGCATGCACCATCGCCATGGCCGTGTGGGTCACTCCGGGCCCGCTCTCACCGGCCACGTCGCCGGCGATGACGCGGACGAGGCTGGTGCCGTCGGCCGAGGTGAGCAGGGTCACGCGCTGCGCGCCGATGTCCTGGTACCGCGGCTGGACCCACTTCTTGGCGGCGGGGAGATTGACCCAGAGCTGGATGCCGTGGAAGAGACCACCGCTCGCGATCATCTCCTCGGGCGGGCGCTCGATGTGGAGGATGCCCGCGCCCGCGGTCATCCACTGGGTGGCGCCGTTGGTGATCAGCCCTCCCCCGCCCGTCGAGTCCTGGTGCTGGAACGTCCCGTCGATCATGTAGGTGACCGTCTCGAATCCCCGGTGGGGATGCCAGGGAGTGCCCTTGGGCTCTCCCGGGGCGTATTCGACCTCTCCCATCTGATCCATGTGGACAAATGGATCGAGGGCGGTGAGATCGACTCCGGCGAAGGCGCGCCGCACCGGGAATCCCTCGCCCTCCAGCCCCCGGGGAGCGGAGGTGACGGAGACGACCGGGCGCGACGCGTCCCGGCTGCGGTCCGGCCGCGGGATCCGCGGCAGGACGAGGAGGTCGGGAACGGTGACGGCGGGCATGGGGGCTCTCCCGGTGTGGGCGTCGGGCGGTACAGCAACCGTATACCCGAATGGTTGATGCGTCAACCATTGCCGAGCCGGGGGCGAGCACTCAGGGCCTCGGAGCGGTCCGTCACCGCCGCGATGGGTCCTCCGCACCGGATGTGATACTCAGCGCGTGATGGCGGACGAGCCCCCGGACACCCCCGCGCCCGGCAGCGTGCGGGAGGGGGTCGTCCAGGGCGACAACCTGGACGTCCTCCGGGCGCTTCCGGACGGCTGCGTTGACCTCATCTACATCGACCCGCCCTTTGGCACCGGCCAGACCCGCCGCCTCTCCGCCATCCGCACCGGCGCGGGCACCCGTACCCGGGTCGGCTTCGGCGGCCGGACCTACCGGTGGGAGACGGTTGGCAGCCATGAGTACGAGGACGGGATGGACCTCGACGAGTACCTCGACTTCCTCGCCGTGCGGCTCGCCGAGATGCACCGCGTGCTGACGCCGGGCGGCTCGCTCTACGTGCATCTCGACCACCACGCGGTCCACCACGTCCGGATCCTGCTCGACGAGATCTTCGGGCCGGAGCGCTTCCTCAACGAGATCATCTGGGCCTACGACTACGGCGGCCGTGCCCGGGACCGCTGGCCCCGCAAGCACGACAACATCCTCTGGTACGCACGATCGGCGAACTGGGTCTTCAACCGCGACGCCGTGGACCGCATCCCCTACATGGCGCCGGGTCTGGTCGGTCCCGAGAAGGCGGCGCGCGGCAAGCTCCCCACCGACGTCTGGTGGATGACCATCGTGCCCACGAGCGGCCATGAGCGCACCGGGTATCCCACCCAGAAGCCACTGCGACTGCTGGAGCGGATCGTCCGGGCCTCGAGCAATCCCGGCGACCTGGTCGCCGACTTCTTCGGCGGCTCGGGGACGGCGGCGGTGGCGGCGACGCGCCTGGGGCGCCGGCACCTCATCGTGGACAGCAACCCGGAGGCGATCCGGATCACGCACGCACGGCTCGCCGCGCTGGACGGCTGAGGGCACCGACGGCGACGACCGGATGCCCTGCCGCCGTGAGGCTGTCATCATGGAGAGAGCAGCCCGCGCACGGAGGGCTGATCGATCTCACATGGGGGCGTATGGTTTCGACGGGGTCATGGGTCGTGTGATGGCGGGCCGAGCCCCGGGCTCGTAAAACCGGGAAACATATACGTGCGAACAACGCACCACAGCTTGCCCTCGCCGCCTAAGCGGTAGAGACAGCTAAAAGCTCAGGCTACGGCCTGACGTCGATCATCTCCTCGGCTGCGGGAGCGGAATCCGACGCTAATGTGAGCGGTCTCGCCGGCCGGCGGCGTCACGGCGCCGGTCGGGACGATAGACCGTGACTGGTCGCCGGCGAGCCTGGTCCCAGGGCGCGACGGGGACGAGATCAATACCGGGACTACGCTCGTAGAGGTCACACGGAACCTGGCTTCGAACGCGGGTTCGATCCCCGCCGCCTCCACGTCGCCGACCCTCAGGCGGCGGCCTCCTCCCCCTTCGACTGCGTCACCCTCCGCTGCGGCTCGGCCCGGCGCGTGACGCCGGGGACCAGCAGCCCGGAGAGGCCGGCAGCCAGGGCGATCACGGCGCCGCCGGCGAAGCCGAGCCCGAAGCCGCCGGTGAGGGCGACCGGGACGGCATGCCCGGCCTGGGTCAGGGCGGCCGCGTGGTCGGCGGCCAGCGTGGCCAGGGCGGCCAGGCCCAGCGAGCCTCCGACCTGGCGGCTGGTGTTGACCACGCCGCTGGCAAGCCCCGACTCGGACCGTGGCACCCCCGCCGTCGCCGCCACGGTGATGGCGGGAAACGCCAGCCCGGCTCCGAGGGTGACCAGTGCCCCGGGAAGGAGCACCGACGACCAGATGGCGGGGCCCACCGCGACCTGGGCCATCCAGAGCAGACCGAGCGAGATCAGCAGGGGCCCACCGACGAGGAAGGGGCGCGCCCCCAGTCGGGGCATGAGCCGGGAGCTGATCTGAGCCCCCACCACGATGGCGAGCGTCTGGGGCAGGAAGGTGAGGCCGGTGGCGAGGGGCGTCATCCCGCGCACGCCCTGGAGATACAGCGACTGGAAGTACCAGACCGAGAAGAGCGCCGCGCCCACCCCGAAGGCGACCAGGTTGGAGCCGGTGATCGAGCGCGAGGCGAAGAGCCGGAGCGGCACGAGCGGAGCCCGCGCCCACCGCCCCTCGATGATCGCGAAGGCGATGAGGAGTCCGATCCCGGCGGCGAACGCCGCGAGCACCTCGGGCGACCCCCATCCCGCCGCCTGGCTGCGGACGATCCCCCAGGTGACGGCCACCAGCCCGCCGGTGACGGTGAAGGCACCAGCGAGGTCGAGGTGCCGGCGACCCTCGCGATCACCCACGCCCTCAGCCACGAACAGGCTGGAGGCGATCAGGACGGCGATCCCGATCGGCAGGTTGATGAAGAAGATCCAGCGCCAGGTCAGGAACTGGGTGATGACCCCGCCGAGCAGCGCGCCCGAGGCGCCGCCCGCGGCGGCCACGGCGCTCCAGACGCCGAGCGCCCGGGCCCGAGCCCGCCCCTCGGAATACGTCGCGATGAGGATGGTGAGGGTCGCCGGCGTCAGGACGGCTCCGCCCAGCCCCTGGAGGGCACGGGCGGCGACCAGCTCTCCCTGGGACGTGGCCAGCCCATCGAGGAGGCTCGCCAAGGAGAAGAGGGCGAGGCCGGCCAGCAGCAGCCGGCGGCGTCCGAAAAGATCGGCCGCGCGCCCGAAGAGGAGCAGGAAACCGGCAAAGGCGAGCGCGTAGGCGTTGACCACCCACTGCAGCCCGCTCGCCGAGAAGCCGAGGTCGTGCCGGATGGACGGCAGGGCCACGTTGACCACTGAGACGTCCAGCACGACCATGAACTGGCCGAGGCAGACGAGAAGCAACACCAATCCGGGTGCGGCGGTGAACCGTGCTCCCACCCGCCGAATCTCAGCCGTCACCCTCTCCCCCGCCGCCTGCCCGCTCATTCGCTCTTCACCCTCGTTGGTGCTAAAGTTCGATGCGGATCGTACCATGGAGATTCGATGACTGTCAAACTAACGGCCCCCGAGAACGCCCCGGCCGCCGAGAACGTATACGCCGGACCCGAGGCCGAGCCTCACCTGCGCCAGCACCTCCACCCGGGGGTCGTCGGGGTCCTCGAGGCTCTCGCCGACCCGATGCGGATGGCCATCGTGCGGCGCCTCGCCTCGGGAATCGAGTGTCCTTGCGGCTGGCTCGGACTGCCCATCAGCAAGTCGACGCTCACCCACCACCTCCACGTCCTTCACGCCGCAGGGATCGTGATCAAGCGGGAGGAGGGGACGCGGCGGATGCTCAGCCTGGACCGCGAGGGGATGGAGCGCCGCTACCCGGGATTGCTGGACGCGGTCCTCGCCGCCCCCGAGCCGGAGCCAACCGCCGCGCCCTGAGCCGCCAAACGGCCTCCCCCCGGAGCGCCCGGGCTGTCCCTGACAGCTCTCTTCAGACCCTCTGCTCCCCCGCCGGGACGCTCAGCCGGGATGGACCTCAACCCCGCGCGTGATCTGGGGGACCACCCACAGCAGCCTGGAGCTGATCACCATGTCGGCGGTCGAAATGTTGGTCGCGAGGGGCACGTCGTGGACGTTGCAGATCCGGAGCAGGGTTTGAATGTCGGGGTCGTGGGGGTGCTTGTCGAGGGGGTCGACCATGAAGATGACCCCGTCAATCTTGCCGTCCACGACGCGGGCGGCGATCTGGACGTCGCCGCCGACCGGGCCGGACTGCAGGACCTCCACGTTGAGCCCCACCTTCTCGCGGAGAAGACGTCCGGTGGTGGAGGTGGCGACCAGCCGGCACCGCTGGAGCGTGCCCCGGTTGAAGGTCGCGAAGGCGATCATGTCCGCCTTCTTGCCGTCGTGCGCGATCAGGGCGAGCCGAGGCTTGCGTTTCGGCTCCCGCCCCACCGCCGCGGCGGCGCTGGTCTCCGCCTTGGTATCACTGCTCTTCGCTGCACGTGCCATGGTCTCCACCGCCTTCTCGTATTTCGGCCACTGCCGCAGCCACTATCCGGCATTGACCCACCGCGCCGCCGGGGCATCTCCGTGGCCCACCCCCGGTTCTAGGGTAGGCTGGATCGAATGCCAACCCTGGATGCGCGACGCAAGGCAAATCGCCACACCGGCTCCGCAACCCCCGCGCACCCGGTGGGGGGCGGCACGACACTTGGATCCGGCGCCGATCCGGGCATCGGCCAGAAGCTGCACGACGTGGTCGTGGTCGGCTCCTTCGCCGGCCAGGGCGGTCGGGATCGGGCCGAGGTCCAGCTCGACGAGCTGGAGGAGCTGGCGCGCACCCTCGGCACCCACGTCGTGGAGCGCAGCTCGATCCCGGTGCGTGAGCCCCACCCCGCCACCTTTTACCGCAGCGGGGCCGTCGAGGCCGTCAAGGCGCGCCTCGCCGAGCTCGGCAGTCCGGCGGTGCTGGTCAACGACCAGCTGAGCCCGCGGCAGCAGCGGAACCTGCAGGAGGCGTGGGAGGTCCCGGTGCTGGACCGGACCGAGGTGATCCTGGCCATCTTCGCCCGGCGGGCGGTCACCGCGGAGGGGAAGATCCAGGTGGAGATGGCTCAATTGGGGCATCTCCTCCCCCGTCTCGCCGGCGGCTGGACCCACCTGGAACGGCAGCGCGGCGGCGTGGGGCTGAGGGGCGGGGCCGGTGAGACCCAGATCGAGGTCGACCGCCGCCTGATCCGGCAGCGGATCGCCAAGCTGCGCAAGCGGCTGGAGCTGCTGGAACGCCAGCGGCGCACGCGCCGGCAAGCGCGCAGCGACGTGCCGCTCGCCGCCTGTGCCCTGGTCGGCTACACCAACGCCGGCAAGTCCACGCTGCTCAACCGGCTCACCAACTCCGAGGTGCTCGCCGACAACCTCCTCTTCGCGACCCTCGATCCGACCTCGCGCCTGCTCAACCTCACCTCGGGCCGTCGGGTGATCCTCACCGACACGGTCGGATTCATCCAGGCCCTGCCCACCGAGCTGGTGGAGGCCTTCGCCGCCACCCTGGAGGAGGTCCGCCAGGCCCACCTGCTGGTCCTGGTGGTCGACGTCTGCCACCCCGAGTGCGACGCCCAGCTCCAGACGGTGCTCGACACCCTCGCCGAGATGGGGTGCGACCAGCCCACCCTGCTGGTCGCCAACAAGATCGACCGCCTGGCGCCGGAGGCGCTGGAGGAGGCCGTCGACCGCCTGGAGACCACGGCCAAGTGCCGGGCGCTCCGGGTCTCGGCCAAGACCGGGACCGGCCTGCGCGACCTCCGCACCGCCCTGGACGCCCTCGCCGGTCGCGCCGTCCGCGAGACCCGGACCAACGTGCCGGTACCGACACCGGCCGCCAATGCCGACGACGAAGAGGGCTGGGTCGCCAGCTGAGGCGGTGGTGCTGGCGGGGCACATCGTCTTCGGGGGGACCGGCGTCGGACAGCTCTGCTGTCCGCGCCTCGTGCTCGGCGCGATTACATCTCGCGCCTGCGCATGCCCCCACTGCGACGACGTGCCCCGCCGCCGCCCTCGTGTCGAGAGTCAGCCCCTCAGGGCGTGGGCGGTGGCCCGCTCGACGTCGCGGCGGGCGTCGCGCTCCGCGATCGCCTGGCGCTTGTCCCAGAGCTTCTTGCCGCGCGCGATGGCGATCTCCACCTTGATCCGGTTGTTCTTCAGGTAGAGGCGCAGGGGGATGAGGGTCAGCCCGCCCAGCCGGACCCGGCCGTCCAGGTACTCGATCTCGCGGCGGTGCAGGAGGAGGCGGCGGCGACGCTCGGGCTCGTGGTTCTGCCGGTTGCCCATCTCGTACTGGCCGATGTGGACCTGGATGAGCCAGGCCTCGCCGTTCTCCACCCGGACGTAGCCCTCACGGAGATGGGCGAGACCGGCGCGGAGCGCCTTGACCTCGGTCCCGGTGAGCTGGATGCCGGCCTCGAGGAACTCCAGGAGGTGGTACTCATGGCTGGCCTGGCGGTTGCGGGCAAGGACCGGATCTCCCGGTCGAGGGTTCGGGGACATGGTTGAGGCTATATGCTGACGCGTCGACCGGGTCCCGATCCCGAACGGGGGCCGAGGAGGCATGAATGGAGCCGCTGGAAGTAGCCATCGCCCTCAAGGGCGATAGCCCCGACGCCTTCGAAACGATCCGCGGCGAGCTGAGCCGCGCGGACGTCTTCTGCCTCGGCCAGCCGGCCGGACAGATGGCGACGGCTCAGCAGGGCAGCGAGTCGGATCTGCTCCATTTCACCATCCATGACGCCCAGGGCAGCGAGCGGGTGATGCTGCCCGTCTTCACCCAACCGGAGATCATGCGGGCGGCGCTGGCGCGCAATCCCGACTGGCAGAGTCTCACGGTGCTCCAGGTTCAGGGCGAGGCCCTCCTTGCTCACGTTCACCCGGACGTGATCATCGTCATCAACCCCTGGTCGCGCCTCGAGTACCAGCTCCCCCCGACCGCGCACGCCGGCTGAGGGAGCCGACGTCATCGGCGGCTTCAGGCTCTGCGATCGAGGGGCGTTCGCTCATCTCCGGCCCCTGAGAAAGGCGGCGGCGCTCATGGCGCGGCGGCCCGGTGGCTGGAGGGTGTCCACGCGGTAGAGACCGGCGGCGGTGGCGACGAGGGCAGATTCACCCTCGATTCGAACCACGGAGCCAGGGGTCGCACCGCTCGATGCGAGGGTCTCACCGGCCGGATCGGAGACCGTCCCACCCGAACCGGGGATCGCGACCTCGGTGGCCAGGACGGGCCGCCCGGCGAGGATGCGGACTCCCACCCCGGCCAGGGCGCCGGTGACACCGGGCCAGGGGGTGAGGGCTCGAACCATCCGGTCGACCTCCTCCGCGCTGCGCGCTGACCAGTCGAGGAGACCGTCCTCGCGGGTGAGCCGCGCCGCATATGTCACTCCGTCGTCGAGCTGCGGGGCGGCGACGGCCATCCCGCGGTCCAGGTCGGCGAGCACCGCCACCAGCTCCTCGGCCCCGGCCACGGCGAGGGTCGCGGTCAGGCCGGACGCGGTCACGTCAGCGTCCACGGGCAGCTCCCGGCGCGCGTAGACAGGGCCGGTATCCAGTCCCGCCTCCATCCGCATGATGCAGACACCGGTGGAGGGGTCGCCGGCCAGGATCGCCCGGGCGATCGGTGCCGCCCCACGCCAGCGGGGAAGCAACGAGGCGTGGACGTTGACCCCGCCCAGGCGATGGCCGTCGAGGAGGTTCCGGGGCAGGATCTGGCCATACGCGGCCACCACGAGAACGTCGGCGCCGAGAGCGAGGACCTCCTCGACCGCCGGCCTCGACCGGATGCGCTCCGGCTGGAGAAGGGGGATGCCGAGCTGCCCCGCCGCGTCGGCAACCGGCCGTGGCGCGGGGCGGCCCCGGCTCCCCGGGCGCGCCGGCTGGGTGACGGCGGCCACCACCGCATGGCGCGCATTGCAGGCGCGGAGGCTGGGGACAGCGAACTCGGCGGTGCCGGCAAATACGATGCGCACGGGAGGAGAGCGTATCCGGTTCGGGGCATGTCTCCCATGAGAGGCAGGGAGGCCCAGCGCGGCAGTGTCCGGCCCGTCAGACGGTGACGGCCTCGCCCTCGATGTTGGCGATCTCCTCGTCGCCCATCTCCTCGACCCGGCGCAGCGTGCTCGGGTCGGTGAGCCGGTCGGTGAAGAGGATGCCGTCCAGGTGGTCGATCTCGTGCTGGATGGCGCGGGCCAGCAGGCCGGTGCCCTTGATCCGGACCGCCTTGCCGTGGCGGTTGAGCGCCTTGCAGACCACCTTGTCGGCTCGTGCCACCTCCCCCACCATGCCGGGGATGGAGAGGCAACCCTCGTAGCCGATCTGCTCCCCGTCCGCCTTGATGATCTCGGGGTTGGCGAGGTGGAGGAGCTGGTTGTCCACCTTGATGGTGATGACCCGGATCGAGACGTCGACCTGGGGAGCCGCCAGCCCGACGCCGGGTGCGGCGACCATCGTCTCCATCATGTCGTCCATGAGGCGGCGGATCGAATCGTCGACCTTGCCGACCTTGGGCGCCCTGCGACGGAGGACGGGGTTGTCGTCGGCGACTGTGACGATCTTGAGGATGGACATTTGGTGTGGGTCTCCGGCTCGGTCACATGACCGGGTCGACGTCGATGCTCCAACCCCGACCCCGGGGCAGGTGGGGTAGCGCCCTCTCGATCTCGGCCCCCCGCACCGTGAACTGCCACCGATACTGGCCGCGGAGGCGCTGCAGGAAGGCGGGGGTCGGACCGAGGACGTCGAGCCCGGCACCCGCGCCGAGAATAGCAGAGAGCCGCTCGACGGCCTGCTGAGCCGCGGCCTCGGCGGTGCCGTCCTCGGCGTGGCTGATGGTGCAGGTGACCAGCCGGGTGTATGGCGGGAAGCGGTGGGTCCGCCTCACCCGGATCTCGTCGTGGGCGAAGCCGCGGTAGTCGTGGGTCACGGCGTGGCGGACCGCGTAGTGGTCCGGGCTGTAGGTCTGAAGGATCACCCGAGCCGGCTCGTCACCCCTCCCCGCGCGGCCGGCTACCTGGGTGATCAGGGAGAAGGTCACCTCACCACTTCGATAGTCGGGGAAGTGGAGGGAGGTGTCGGCGTTGACGATCCCGACCAGACGGACCCTCCCCAGGTCCCAGCCCTTGGCGACCATCTGGGTGCCGATGAGGCAGTCCGCCTCTCCGGCCCGGAAACGCTCGTAGATCTCGAAGTAGGCGTCGCGCTTCTGCACGGTGTCGCGGTCCATCCGGAGCAGGCGCAGCCCGGGGAAACGCTCCGCCACCTCCGCCTCCAGCCGCTCCGTCCCCATCCCCAGGCCGCGGATGGCGGTCGAGCCGCAGCCCGGGCAGCGATCCGGCAGCGGGCGGGAGCTGCCGCAGTAGTGGCAGTCGCAGCGGCCGCGCCCGGCGTGGTAGACGAGCGCGACGCTGCAGTTGGGGCAGCCGAGCGGCTCCCCGCAGCCGCGGCAGAGCACGACGGTGGCGGTGCCGCGGCGGTTGAGGTAGAGAATCGACTGGCCGCCGTCGGTGCGGCTCGCCTCCAGGGCCCGGGCCAGGGAGAGCGAGAGCGGGCTCCGGTTGCCGGCGCGCAGCTCCTCGCGGAGGTCGACCACCTCGATGGGCGGGAGCGCCCGGCCGGTGATGCGCTCCGGGAGGGTGACCAGCTCCAGGGAGCCGGTGTGGGCCCGGTAGTACGTCTCCACCCGCGGCGTGGCGCTGCCCAGCACCACCGGCACTCCGGCCCGCCGGCCCAGCTCGAGGGCGACGTCGACGGCGTGGTAGCGGGGCACCCGGTCCTGCTTGTAGGCGGAGGCGTCCTCCTCGTCCACGACCACCACCCCGAGCCGGGGCAGGGGAGCAAAGACGGCGCTCCGGGACCCGACCACGACATCGATCTCGCCGAGCCGGGCCCGGCGCCATTCGACCGCGCGCTCGGCATCGGTCAGACCAGAGTGGCTGACCGCCAGCCGCCCGGGAAAGCGGGCCGCGAAGCGGCGGATCATCTGAGGGGTCAGGGCGATCTCGGGGACCAGGCAGATCGCCTGCCGGCCGAGGGCCAGGGCGGCGTCGATGGCCACCACG
>PLAK01000159.1 GCA_003134115.1 Candidatus Changshengia sp. | reverse complement strand
GACAGCGGCACTGACTACGGATATATCATTTGCACAGCGCCCCCATCTGAACCGAACAGGAGAGCAAGTGACGAAGTACACCGAGGGCAGCTCAAATTTCGGAGCCGATGGCCCCTTCTTCCACATCATTCGAGAAGGGCTCAAGGGTTTCGCCGATGGCGAGGACTACTTCGACATGTTGGCTGATGATGTCGTCTTCGAGTACGTCATCTCCGTCCCCGGTTATCCCAGACGGGTGGAGGGGCGACAGAGCATCATCGACCTGTACAGCGACTACGACAGCTTCATGACCGTGCGCAGCGCTGACAATCTCCGTGTCTATCGAGACCTTGCGGCGTCGGTCGTGGTCCTTGAGTATCAGGTTCACGGCGAATCCGTTCAGACGGGTCGCCCGTACAGCAATCACTTCGTCTCCATCGTCGCGATCAAGAACAACAAAGTGACATGGTGGCGGGACTACCTTGACCCGGTGGCAGTGTTCGATGCCGCAGGTTGGCCCAGAAGTCCCGACTAGAGCCTCGATCTTTCAGTAGAAGCGGTCGGAGGCGGGTGATGAAGGATTCGGAGGTGGTTGCGGGCATGGCTGGTGGTGCCAGGGCGCAACGCCACGCCGGTCGGCGACGTGGTCGTCTCCTCCGAAGCCGTGGAGGGGCTGAGCGACCAGCTTCGGGAGGCGGGCTACCGCGCGCTGGGCCTGCCCATGGGCGAGTTCATGGAGTCGGGAGGCGGGGTGCGCTGCGTCCAGTACCCAATTTATGGGGAATCCTTGTCGCCGGGGCGCCCCGCACGCGCGAGAGCGACCTCTGGCTGCCGGTGGCGACCAACCCCTTGACCGAGTCCGGGACGCCGCCGGGTACCAGCGGATTTGGATGCCCGGCGGCCCATCCCTCGACGTTGGTCAGCTAGAGCTGACCGGCCCTTGAACCGCGGGTCCCAGGGCACACGACCATCGCGACGTCCGCTCCCACGCGGGCCGATCGGACGCCCCGAAATACTCTACTCAATCAGTTGACAAAGCGCCGCCCTCGTCTGCTATAGTCCGCGCTCAAATGCGAACTGAGCGTCCTTCCGCAAACCTCTCCTACTCCCGCTGGGGCGAGATGGACTTCGTTCGCCTCGTCGCCTGCGCCTGTATCTAGCCGCCCCGCGGCAGCCTGAGCAGTAGCGCGACGCACTCTGGCCGGCGCGTCATAGACGCGTGAGCGAGCGCGTGGGTGCGCTCCTGTGGCCGCGGGCCGACCGGCAGAGAGCCGTGTGCCGACTCGCCTCATGGAGCTCTGAACGCCCCCCAGCGAGTCGACGCCTGCGCAGACATTCATCACGAGGAGACCGACCATGACCCCCCAGGGCAGCGCCGAAGCCCCACCTCCCCCAGCGACCGCTGTGGAGCCCGAGGAGCGCGAGAACACCGACATCGACAGCAGTGACACCCGCCGGCTGCATCAGCTCGGCTACGCGCAGCTGCTGCACCGGCGCATGTCGGGGTTCTCGAACTTCGCGGTCTCCTTCTCGATCATCTCGGTCCTCACCGCCTTCACCATCTACGGCTACGGGCTGGGCACCGGCGGCCCCGTCGACCTGACCTGGGGTTACCTGCTGGTGGGTCTGTTCGTGATCGTCGTCGGCCTGGGCATGGCCGAGATCTGCTCCGCCTATCCCACCTCCGGCGGCCTCTACTACTGGTCGGGGCGGCTGGGAGGCCGCCGCGGGCCGGTCTGGAGCTGGTTCACCGGCTGGTTTAACGTGCTGGGCCAGATCGCGGTGACCGCGGGCATCGACTTCGGCTTCGCCACCTTCTTTCTGGCGTTCCTGAGCCTCGTCGCCGGGGTGCAGATCACCCCCGAAACCCAGCTGATCATCTACGGGGCAGCGCTCCTGGTCCACGCCCTGCTCAACACCTTCGGGGTGAGGATCGTCGCCATCCTCGCCGACGTCAGCGCCTGGTGGCACGTCGCCGGGGTGGTCCTGATCACCGCGGTGCTCTGTATCGCGCCGGCCCACCACGCCAGCTTCCAGTACGTCTTCCTGACGTTCAAGAACGACACCGGGTTCCGGTCGGGCATCTACGTCTTCTTTCTCGGGCTCCTCTTCGCCCAGTACAACTTCACCGGCTATGACGCCTCGGCGCACATGACCGAGGAGACCCACGATGCCGCCAACGCCGGGCCCCGGGGGATCGTGTCGTCGATCGTGATCTCGCTGGTGGCCGGCCTCATCCTCTTCATCACAGTCACCTTCGCGACCACGGACTACACGGGAGCGCTCACCTCGTCCACCGGCGTCCCGCCGCTGCAGATCTTCATCGATGCCCTCGGCACCCGCGGCGGCGAGCTGCTCTTCATCGTCGCCTTCGTGGCCGCCTTCTTCTGCGGGATGTGCTCGGTGACCGCCAACTCGCGGATGATCTTCGCCTTCTCGCGCGATGGAGCCCTGCCCGGCTCCCGCTGGTGGAGTCGGGTCAACCACCGGACCGGGACGCCCACCAACGCGGTCTGGCTGGCGGCGGTCGGAGCCTTCCTCCTCGGCGTCCCCTACCTCTGGAACGCGACCGCCTTCTTCGCCATCACCTCCTTGCCACCATCGGCCTCTACATCGCCTACGGCCTGCCCATCCTGCTGCGGCGCATCCATCCCGAGAACTTCGAGCGCGGGCCCTGGCACCTGGGCCGGTGGAGCGCCCCGGTGGGGTGGGTCGCCGTCATCTGGATCGCCTTCATCACCGTGCTCTTCTGCCTGCCGGAGACGACCCCGATCACCCTGGCGACCTTCAACTACGCGCCGATCGCGGTCGGTGCGGTGCTGCTCTTCTCGGGCGGCTGGTGGGTGCTGTCGGCGCGGAAGTGGTTCAAGGGCCCGCACCGGCAGGGTGACGAGACGACGCTGGAGGCGCTCGAGGAAGAGATCGCGGCCTGAGAGGAGAGGAAGAGATTGCTGCCTGAGAGGAGGCGACCAAGATGACGACGTCGCAGGTGCTGGGACCGATCGCGCACACCAGGGCAGAGCTGGTGGCGCTGGACCACGCCCATCTGCTGCATCCGCAGCATCACCCCGCAGACCACCTCAACCCCCAGATCTGGGTCTCCGGCAAGGGGGTCACGATCACCGACATCGAGGGGCGGACCTACATCGACGGCCTGAGCGGCATGTGGAACGTCAACCTCGGCCACGGCCGGCGCGAGCTGGTCGAGGCGGCCACGGCGCAGCTCTCGACGCTCGCCTTCGCCACCGGTTACGCGGGCTCCGCCACGGTGCCCGCGATCGAGCTGGCCGAACGGCTCCGCGAGGTGGTGTACCCGTCCATCGAGGCCTTCTACTTCACCAGCGGGGGTGGTGACGCCACCGACACCTCGATCAGGACCGCCCGCTACTTCTTCCGGGCGACCGGGCGTCCGGAGAAGACCAAGGTGATCGCGCTCAGGCTCTCGTACCACGGCTCCACCGTCGCCGCCTCCAGCGCCACCGGAGGCGACGAGTTCTCCTCGGTGTTCGGCCCCCGGCTCCCCGGCTTCCTCCACATCCCGTCTCCCCATCCGTACCGGTTCGAGGGGCCGGCCGGCGTTCCCCCGGGCGAGGCAGCCGCGAACCTGCTCGAGCAGGCCATCCACGAAGAGGGCGCGGAGACCGTGGCCGCCTTCATCGCCGAGCCGGTGCAGGGAGGGGGCGGAGGGGTGATCGTCCCGCCCGAGGGGTACTTCCAACGGATCCGGGAGATCTGCGACCGCCACGACGTGCTCTTCATCAGCGACGACGTGATCACCGGCTTCGGACGCACTGGGCGCTGGTTCGGGCTGGAGCACTGGGGGGTGGAGCCTGACATCGTCCAGTTCGCCAAGGGG
>PLAK01000036.1 GCA_003134115.1 Candidatus Changshengia sp. | reverse complement strand
GCGGCGAGGTTGAACACGTTGGATCCGATCACGACGCCCGCGCCCACCCGCTGCTGATGGGTGAGCAGGGCGGTGACCGCGGAGGTGATCTCCGGGGCGTCGGCGGCAAGCGCCGCGACCATCCCGAGGAGGGCCTCGGAAAGGCCAAGCCGCTCCCCGACCCGTTCCAGCCGGGAGACCAGCAGCCAGCTGGTGGCCAGGCTCACGCAGGCCGCGAGCAGGAAGAGCGGAGCGCCCACCAGGACCGGCACAGGGACCCTCCCCGAACAACGTGGTGCCGACCAGACTTCCCGGCTCTCCGCGCGTGACTGTATCAAGACGATTGCCCAGCCGGACAGCTGAGCTCCGAGTTGGGCCCCGCCCGCCCAAGGTGCAGCAGCACTAGGCAGCCTTCGACCACCTGCATCTGACGGATTGGCGGAGAGGGGGCCAGGATGAGGGGAGTGATGAAAGCCTTTCGAGCGCTGGGAGCGATCGTGGCCGGAGTCGCGGCGCTCGGCGCCGGGCAGGCGCTGGCCGCGGGCCTCAACGCCTCCGGGCAGAGCCTGGGCAGCGGGCAGCAGGTGGTGTCCGCATGCACCTCGGACACCCTGCTGGTAAGCTACACCACCGCGTACTTCGCGTCCGCCGGTAGCGGCGGCGGGTACGAGGTCACCGACGTGACGGTCAGCGACACCGCCCCGACCCCCGACCTCGCGGCGTGCGCCGGCCAGCCCTACCGGGTGACCCTGCTCGGGACCGGCGGCACCTCCCTCGGAGAGGTGACCGGCACCGTCCCGAGCCAGGCGACCAGCTTCTCCCCCGCCNNCCCCGCCGCGACGCCCACCCGCCCCGGACCGGCGCCCCCCGCCCCGCACGACCGCCAGCATCGCATCGCGAACCGAGCGATCGGAGATCCGGTTGACGGAGGCGTGACCGCCGTTACCGGCATGGTGGACGGGTGACGGCGACGAAGCGAGCCTCTAACGCTTTGTGAGCGCCAAATGGGGCAGATGCACTATGCCCCGATGAGGCACCCTCCCCGACAGGCGGGTGCGCCAGATTGTGGTTCACCAACCTGCGAACGCAGGGTCGAGGAGCTAGGAACGACATGAAAAGGATCATCGGAGCTGCGGTGGCGGGCGTCCTGGCCTTCAGCGGCGTCTACGCCCTGGCGGCGGGCCTCAGCGTCAGCAGCAACACCCTGGGTGCGGGGGTGTCGGTGGTCACCTCCTGCACGGCCGACACCCTCACGGTGAGCTACAGCCCGCTGACCTACACGGCAGCCCTGCCGGGCTACACGCTCACCGCCGTGACCATCACCGACAACACCGCCGCCCCCAACTGGGCAAAGTGCGACGGTCTGGCCTACAGGGTGACCCTGGAAGGGGCCACCAACAACCAGCTGGTCGAGACCACCGGCACGGTGCCGACCCTCGGCGCCGCCAAGGGATCCTCGTTCACGACCACCGCCTTCGCACCGGAGAGCGCCGCCCTCGTGACCGGCGTCGCCGTCGTCATCGGCGGCTGATACCCCCCTTTGCTCTCGCCGACGGGTCCTGCGGTCCACCGATCGCAGGGCCCGCTGGCATTCCCACAGGCGAAATGAGAGATGCCTAGGACCCGCACCCTGCTTCGGTTCCTCGCCGCCGCCGCGGTGCTCGCGGCGGGTTCGGCCGTGGTCGGTCGTGCCGCAAGCCTGCCGACCTCCAGCCACACCCTCGGCGCCGTGTCAGCAGCGGTGCCGACCTGCCCCAGCGGGTCGGTGACCGTGGGCACCACCAATGCAGGGGGCAACATCTCCCAGCTCACCCTGACCCTGACGTCCTGCGCAGGCGCCCTCGACGGCGACGTCCTGTACGCGGTGCTCGACGACACGAGCTCGGCGACCCCTTCCATCGGCGACGGGAAGTGCACCCTCACCGGGACGCCGCCGGGCTGCTCGATCACGATGACCGTGACCTACGGCGCGGCGGACAGCTATTCTCTCGAGGTCGTCGCCCGACCCGCCACGACGGGAACGACGTCCTCGAGCGCCGACGGGCTCAGGCTCGTCTCCGACTACCTCACCCTCCGAACATGCGCCACGACCGCCCAGGGCCCGCCCACAACGTGTTAGGCCGTCACCCGGTGGATGGCTCGCCATCAGCCCGGCGGATCACGGAACTGCTCGGCTCCCTGCGCAGACCGGTGAACGTCATCTTCGCGGTGGTACTTGTCGCGGTGGTGTCGGTGTGGTGGGTGGTCCTGAGGCCGACCTCGTTCCTGGGCGGCCCGGCCACCTTCATCACCGTCAAGGGCACCTCGATGCTGCCCACTCTGAAAACGGGCGATTTCGTGCTGGCCGAGGCCCAGCCAACCTACCGAGTCGGCGATCTCGTCGTCTACCGCGTGCCCAAGGGTCAGATCGGTGCCGGCGACGACCTCATCCACCGGATCGTGGCAGGCAACCCGACGACCGGATTCACCCTGAAGGGTGACAACAACCCCGCCCCCGACCCCTGGATCGTGCCGAGGAGCGACGTCCTCGGGAAGGAGGCACTGGCCGTCCCCGGCCTGGGCAACTCACTCCTCGTCATCCGCAGCCCCCTCTTCGCCGGACTGGCGGCCGCGCTCATCGCCATGTGGCTGGTGATCAGCCCGCCCGGCTGGATGCGCCCTCGCAGGCCGCCCATCCCCGGAGCAGGGGCGACCCCGCCCGCCGGCCCGGCGGAGCGGCTCCGCCCACCCCGCCCCAAGCCCTGAGAGGAAGGGCTAACCCTGCTGCCCCCCCTCCTCCGGGGGCGACGGGGGCGCGACGACGCGGGGTCGGGTGCGGGCGAGGGCAGGCAGCCGGCCGGGCAGGGCAACCACCGCCAGCAGCGCAGCCGCCGCGGCCACCAGGGCGCCGGTCAGGAGGGCCAGGTCCATGCCGCTGAGGAAGGCGGTTCGCGCCCAGCCGGCGAGCATCTCCCCGGCCATCCCCCCCTCGCGCGCGGCGACGTCGAGCGCACCACCGACCGACCCGAGGATCGTGCTCTCGACGTCAGCCGGAAAGTGGTACGGGGCCAGGGCGGCAACCATCCGACCCTGGTAGCGGGTCGCGAACTGGCTGCCGATCACGGCAACGCCGAGCGCGCCCCCGATCTGCAGAAAGGCGCTGTTGGTGGCGGCGCCGATCCCGGTGTGGTCGGCGGGCAGCGAGCCCATGACCGAGGCCGTGACCGACGGGATGACGAGCGCCGCGCCGACGCCGAGCATGATCATCCCGGCGAGGGTGCCCACGTAGGTGGTGGTCACGGTGGCTCCGGAGATCTCCCAGAGTCCGGCGGCGATGAGCAGCAGGCCCGCTCCCACCACCAGCTTGGCGCCGAAAGCCCGGTCCAGGAGGCTCGTGAAGGGCGCCACCAGGATGATCGAGCCCGCCGCGGGCAACAGCCGGATCCCCGTCTGGAGGGCCGTGTAGCCCAGATCGAACTGGAGGAACTGGGTCAGGACGAAAAGGGCTCCGAAGAGCCCGAACATGACCATGCTGACCGACACGACGGCGACGGAGAACTCCCGGTTGCGGAAGAAGCTGAGCCGCAGCATGGGCTGGGACGCGAAACGCTCCCACACCGCGAAGCAGACGAGGACGGCAACACCCGCGATGCCGGCGCCGATGACCGTGGGTGAGGACCAGCCATGGACCGGCGCGTCGATGATCGCCCAGAGCAGCAACCCCAGCCCGGACATGGAGAGCAGCGCACCGAGGACGTCGGGCCGGCCTGCCTCCGGGTTCCTGGAGTTGGGGACGAAGGGGAAGGCCAGGAAAAGGGCCACGGCCGCGATGGGCACGTTGATCAGGAAGACCGAACCCCAGCTGAAGTGCGCCAGGAGCAGGCCCCCGATGATCGGACCGAGAGCGACCCCCGCACCGGTGGTCGCCGCCCAGAGGCCAAACGCCCGCTGCCGTTCCCGGGGATCGGTGTACATGCTGGTGATGAGCGCCAGGGTGGAGGGCATGATCAGCGCTCCCCCCACGCCCATGCTCGCCCGGGCGGCGATCAACATCCCCACCGAGCCGGAGAAGGCGGCCCACGTCGAGCAGGCCGCGAAGCTCACCAGCCCGGCGATGAACGTCCACTTACGGCCGAAGCGGTCGGCCACGCTCCCCGACACGAGGAGCAGACCGGCGAAGACCAGGACGTAGGCATCGACGATCCATTGCAGGTCGGTCGAGGTGGCGCCGAGGTCGCGCACCAGCGTCGGGAGGGCGACGTTCAGGACGGTGTTGTCGAGGGTGACGATGAGGAGCGACAGGCAGAGGACACCCAGGGCCACCCAGCGTCGCCTCGGCCGGAGCGGCGAGGTCGTGGCTCCCCGCCTGCGGACTGTATCCCCGACCTCCTGGACTTCATCCCCCCGGCCCGGGGCATCGGCCACCCGGTTCGCTAGGCTCACCTGCTCCATCCCTCATTAACGCATCGCGATTTGCGTTAGTATATCGGCGCAGCACCACTAACGCAAGGCAAGTAGCGATAAGGCACAGATAACGCAAGGCAAGTAGCGATAAGATGCCCGCCATGGAGGTCCAGGCAGCGCGCCAACCGGTGCGCAGGACCGGGGGCAGGAGTGCCCGGGTCCGAGCCGCGGTCATCGACGCCACCCTGGCCGCCCTCCTCACCCGCGGCCTCGACGACCTCTCGATCACCGAGATCGCCCAGCAGGCCGGGGTGCATCCCACCACCATCTACCGCCGGTGGGGCGGCCGGTCGAACCTGGCGCTGGACGCGGTCCTGAGCGGGACCGAGGCGGAGATCCCGCCCCCGGACACGGGCTCCCTTCGCGGCGACCTGCTCGCCGTCATCCGGGGGATCTTCCCCTTCCTCCGCACCCCCCTGGGGGAGCTGCTGGTGCGCCTCGCCCTGCGGCGCGACCTCCCCGAGTACGAAGCCGCACGGGGGGGATACTGGGCCCAGCGGTTCCGGGCCGGGGCCGCTCTGTTCGAGCGGGCCAGGGCCCGTGGCGAGCTGCGCGCGGACGTGGACCCCGTCCTCGCCCTGGAGACGCTGGTCGGCCCGATGTACGTGCGCATGCTGATGACCGGGGAGCCCCTCGACGACGCCCTGCTGGTGCGCTGCGTGGACCTGGTCCTGGACGGCATCGCGGCGCAGCCGCGGTAGGGGCGGCGACCTCCACCCCTACAATCCGGGCCATGGGCCGGGTGATCCACCTCCGCGTGCGCGGCCTGGACCCCCGGCGCCGGGGGCTGGACAGCCTGGAGCAAGCGGCGTGAGGGCGGTCGTCCAGCGTGTGCGCCACGCCCGCGTCCTGGTGGGATCGGGCGGTCAGGAGGTCGACCCGGCCGCTGGGACCCGCCCGCCGGCCGCCGCCGTGCCGGAGACCCGGGTGACCGGCGAGATCGGCCCGGGCTTCTGCGTGCTGCTCTCGGTCGGCCCCGGTGACACCGAGGCAACCGCGGACCGCCTCGCCGAACGGATCGCCCAGCTGCGCATCTGCGCTGACCCGGCGGGCCGGATGAACCTCGACCTCCATCAGATCGGGGGCGAAGTGCTGGTGGTCAGCCAGTTCACCCTGCACGCGGACGCCTCCGGCGGCCACCGGCCGAGCTTCCTGGGAGCGGCTCCACGCGACCAGGCCCGGCGCCTCTACGAGCGGTTCGGCGCGACCCTGGCGGGCCTGGGACTACCCGTCGCCTACGGCGAGTTCGGCGCCATGATGCAGGTCGAGCTGGTCAATGACGGCCCGGTCACGCTCGTCCTCACCAGCGGAGAGGCTGGCTGGTCGGCCGACGCAGGCTAGGACGCCGGGTGGCGCTCAGGCGGAGCGGCGCGTCCTCAGCACGGCGAGCTGCTCCTCCTCGCCTCCGCTCCCGGCGTAGCGGAGGAGCTCCGGCGGCCGTCCGCCGGTGCCCGCGGGGCTCCGGAAGCGGGCCACGCGGAGACGGAGAGCGGCCACCTCGGAGTCGCGGACCGGCTTGAGCACACCGCCGTCGCGCAGCTCCTGGACGCGGCGGCGGAAGGTGCGTTCGCTCCCTTCCGGGCCGCCGTGGAGAGCGATATAGAGCCGGAGCAGGTCGTCGCCGGTGAAGACCTCGCCGAGCAGCCCGACGGCTCCTGCCACATGGCGGGACTCGGAGCGCAGGTGCCCCAGGGCCGCCTTGAGGGCGGCGGAATCGGGGGCATCGAGCCTCAGTCCCCGGCCGGGCAGGCTCCAGACGGCAGGCCGGACAACCTCTGCGTAGGGGACGGTGGCGTAGTACCAGACCGTCACCGCTCGGGCGCGGCCACCCGGGGCGTCGTCGATACCGACCAGGTGGAGACGGCCTCCCCGACCCTTGCGGCCTGCTTCCAGCCGCATCCCGGCCTCCTCCACAGCCCGCGCCCCGGCCGTTTCGAAGCTCTCCCGGGCGTCCAGCTCGGCCTTGGGAAGCCCCTGCCGGAGAGTGAGGACGTGGAGAGCCCGGTTGGCCGCCGTCTCGGGGCTCGGGTCAAAGCCGAATACCGCCACGGTCACCCCCAGGGACGCCTGCGCCTTGGCCATCGCCGAAGAACCTCCGTCGTTTCGGGCGATGATGACACGAACTTGGGGCTCCCGGAGCGTCTTGTGGCGGCTTCGTTGCGGCGGGCGGCCTGACCGATCGGGACCGGCGGCGGACCGGCCCCCAGCGGGCGGCGGTGGGCGGAGCAGGACTCGAACCTGCGGCCTTCTCGGTGTAAGCGAGACGCGCTAACCAGCTGCGCCATCCGCCCCGGGCCCGACTCTAACGGCTGCGGCCGGCGGCCACCTCCCGAACCCCGCCCGTCTCATCGCCCACCAGCACGACGTCGGCGATGCCCAGGAAGAGGCCGTGACCGACCAGACCGGGCACCGCGTCCAGCCGGCGGGCCAGCCCCTCGGGGTCGGAGATGAGATCGAAATGGCCGTCGCCCAGGAGGTTGCCCGAGTCGCTCACCTGGGGTCTGCCTCGGGCGTCCGTGCGCAGGCTGAAGGGGGCGCCACACGCCTCCAGGGCCGCCAGGGTGGCGTCCGATCCGAACTGGAGGATCTCGACGGGGACCGGCCCCCTGAGCTGGTCCACCATCTTGCCGGCGTCGGCGACCACCACGAACCGCCGGGCGGCGACGGCCACCAGCCGCTCCCGAACGTGAGCTCCTCCGCCTCCCTTGATGAGGCGGGATTGGGGGTCGATCTGGTCCGCACCGTCCACGGCGAGATCGAGCCCCCGGCGGTCGAGCTCCACCAGCTGGATGCCGAGCTCCTCCGCGAGGTGGGCACTCGCCTGGGAGGTCGCGACCGCCTGGAGGCGGAGCCCGGATCGCACCGCCTCCCCGGCCGCCACGATGAAGAAGTGGGCGGTGGAGCCGGTGCCGAGGCCGACGCGCATGCCATCGCTCAGCAGCCGGGCGGCGGCCCGCCCCGCCGCCTCCTTGGAACGTTCGGCACTCATGGTCGCCGAGGAGCCTACCAGTCCGGGGTGCCGATGGCGGCACGCACAGGTGCCCTGACGATGACCCGTGCGTCGGGGGTTCCGGAACCCTACCTCAGGAGACCAGTCGGCCCTTCAGCCGCATCTCGTCGCGACCCGGCAGGCAGCCGAGCGGCTGGCGCATGAAGCGCTCCTGGGCGGCGAAGATCGCCTCCACCAGGTCGGCGGAGTTGGCCTCCGGGGAGACCGGCACCCCACGCCGGCGCAGCTGGGCCATCACCCGCGGCGGCAGCGGCTGGCCGCGCAGGTTCATCTCCTCGATCTCGATCAGGAGCCCGTCGAGCTCGCAGAGGACCTCACGGCGGCGAGAACGGTAGGTATCCGTCTCGGGAGCCCACTGCAGCTGGTTGAGAACACGGTTTCGGACGAAGGTGGCCATGACTGCTCCCTGGAGTGCCGCCTGCCCGGTGGATGGTGGGATGTGGGGATGGAGTCATCCGGGTGGTTGGGCGTTCCAAGTTGCGATGGTATCCAAGCGGACGGTGCTTGGCTAGTGGTTTGGCCCGATTGGCTCGGAACTCGTCAGGATCGGCGAGAACTCGGCGACCATCCGCCGGAGGCTGGGATCAGCCTCTGACAGCGATCCGCCCAGTGCCTTCGCCAGCGCCACCGCCAGGTCGTCCGCCACCAGCTCTGGGGTGAGACCGGTTGCGCCCTCCCGCTCCATCGAGGTGACCCCGGCGCCCGCGATCCCACAAGGGACCACCTGCGCGAACCAGGCAAGGTCATTGCAAACGTTGAGGGCCACCCCGTGTTGGGTGACCCCGCTCGCCAGCTTGACCCCGATGGCGGCCAGCTTGCTCGGGCCCACCCAGGCGCCGGTGAAGCCGGGCCGGCGCACGGCCGTGACGCCGTGGAGCAGCGCGGTGGCGATCAGCGCACCCTCGAGCGCCCGGACGTAGGCGATGACGTCGCCCCGCCCCGGGGCGCCCGGAATGGGGAAGGCACCGGCGAGCCGGACGATCGGGTAGGCAACCAGCTGGCCCGGCCCGTGGAAGGTGACCGAGCCACCCCGGTCGACCTCGACGCACTCCGCTCCGAGCGCGCGGAGAGCCGAGGGACCAGCTCCCAGGTGGGTGTCCTCCGCGTTGCGCCCCACCGTGTAGACAGGCGGGTGCTCGAGGAGGAGGACGCAATCGTCGATCTCGCCCGCGGCCCGGGCCGCGGCCAGCCGCCGCTGTAGCTGCCAGGCCTCCTGGTAGGGGACGGTTCCCAGCCAGAGCCGCCGCAGGGGCCGGGAGGCCTCCGCGATCGGCTCCGGCCGGCCCGAACCCAGGCTGCCCCGCGCGACCGGCGAGACGCCCATCCCGGTTCAGACCGCCGCGGCGGCCACCACCTGGCCGGCGGCGTGATAGCTGGAGCGGACCAGCGGCCCCGACTCCACGTGGGCGAAGCCGAGACCGAGGCCGTAGGCCCTCAACTCGGCGAACTCGTCCGGGTGCCAGAAGCGGATCAGCGGGTGGTGCTTGAGCGAGGGGCGGAGGTACTGGCCGATGGTCACGATCTCGACCTGGTGCTCGCGGAGGTCGCAGAGCAGCCGGTGCACCTCGTTGACGTCCTCCCCCAGGCCGACCATCAGCCCGCTCTTGGTCCGCGACCGGGGCGCCATCTCCTTGGCGGCGCGGAGCACGGAGAGCGAGCGCCGGTACCCCGATTTGGGCCGCACCCTGGGATAGAGGCGGGCCACCGTCTCCATGTTGTGGTTGAAGATCTCCGGTTCCTCGGCGGCCACCGCGCGCACCGCGTCGAAGTCGCCCTGGAAGTCGGGGGTGAGCACCTCCACGCTGGTCCCCTGTGCCTGCCTCCGGATCTCCCGGATGGTGGCGGCGAAGATCGAGGCACCCCCGTCGGGCAGGTCGTCGCGATCGACCGAGGTCACCACCGCATGGCGGAGGCCCATCCGGGCGACCGCCTCCCCGACCCGGCGCGGCTCGTCCGCGTCGACGTCGCCGCCCCGGCGGCCGCTCTTCACGGCGCAGAAGGCGCAGGCCCGGGTGCAGGTGTCACCCAGGATCATGAAGGTGGCCGTGCCGGAGTTCCAGCATTCGCCGAGGTTGGGGCAGCGGGCCTCCTCGCAGACGGTGACCAGCTGCTTCTCGCGCATCAGCGACGAGACCTCGGTGACTCCGGCACCCACCGGGGCACGGACCGTGAGCCACGGCGGGCGCCGATCCACGCCCTCGGGGAGGAGCCGCTGCCAGGTCGGTCGTTGGTCGGGGCTCCGGGCCGGGGCGGGGGCGCTGCCGACGGGGACGAGCGGGATCTGCTGCATCACCTGCCGTCACGTTACCCCACGCGGCAGGTCGCGTGGCTGCCCCCCTTTCGGTCGGCCCAACGCCAGGCGCACAATCAGGGCGATGGCCACCGTCGGCGTCCCCGTCAACGAGCCCGTCCGGACCTATTCGGCCGGTTCGGCCGAGCGGGCTCACCTTCGCAGAGCCCTCGCGGGGCTTCAGACCTCACCCCGTGCCCTGCCGATGCACATCGGGGGCCTGGCGGTCGAGGGTTCCGGCCCCGGCCTCACGGTGAGCGCCCCGCACCGGCATGCCCAGGAGCTGGGACACCTCCAGCAGGCGACGGTGGCGGATGTGGAGGCTGCCGTCGACGCCGCCCTCCGGGCCGGCCGAGATTGGTCGCACACCACCCTCGAGGAGCGGGCCGCGGTCTTCCTGCGTGCCGCCGAGCTGCTCTCCGGACCCTGGCGCGACCGGGTCAACGCGGCGACCATCCTGGGCCAGAGCAAGTCCGTCCAGCAGGCCGAGATCGATGCCGCCTGCGAGCTGATCGACTTCTGGCGGTTCAACGTCCACTACGCCTTCCGGCTCCGGGAGGATCAGCCGATCAGCACGACCGGGGTCTGGAACCGGACCGAGCTGCGCCCCCTCGAGGGGTACGTGGTCGCGATCACCCCGTTCAACTTCACGTCGATCGCCGGCAACCTGCCGACGGCGCCCGCGCTGATGGGCAACGTGGTGGTCTGGAAGCCGTCGGTGACCTCGATGCTGGCCGCGAGCGCCATCATCGAGCTGCTGGAGGAGGCGGGCCTGCCTCCTGGGGTCATCAACATGGTGACCGGCCACGGCGCCGGCCCCCTCGACGCCGCCATCTCCCACCCCGCTCTGGCCGGAATCCATTTCACCGGCTCGACCGAAACCTTTCGGGGGCTCTGGCGCCAGGTCGCCGGCAACCTCGGCACCTACCGCACCTACCCGCGACTGGTGGGTGAGACCGGTGGCAAGGACTTTGTCCTCGCCCATGAGAGCGCCTCGCCGGAGGCTCTGCTGGTCGGGCTCCTGCGCGGCGCCTTCGAGTACCAGGGCCAGAAGTGCTCGGCGGCCTCCCGCGCCTACATCCCCCGCCGCCTCTGGGAGGAGCTGCGGGGGCCGCTCGCCCGCGAGACGGAGGCGATCCCGATGGGTGACCCGTCCGACTTCTCGAACTTCATGGGGGCGGTCATCGACGAACCCGCCTTCCGAAGGCACGAGGCGGCGCTCAAGGCGGCGGCCGCGGATCCCGCCCTCGAGATCGTCGCCGGCGGTACGTGCGACTCCAGCACCGGCTGGTTTGTCCGGCCCACGATCATCGCCACCCGGGACCCACACCACGAGCTTCTGGCGCGGGAGCTGTTCGGCCCCATCCTCACCGTCCACCCCTACGACGGCGACTGGGAGAGCGTGCTCCGGCTGGTCGACGAGACCTCCCCGTACGGGCTGACGGGCGCGATCTTCGCGACCGAACGGCGTGCGATCGACACGGGGATGCGCGCCCTCCGCCACGCCGCCGGCAACTTCTACGTCAACGACAAGCCGACCGGGGCGGTGGTCGGCCAGCAGCCCTTTGGCGGAGCCCGCCAGAGCGGGACCAACGACAAGGCCGGCTCGGCGCTCAACCTGCTGCGCTGGGCATCGGCCCGCTCACTCAAGGAGACCTTCGTCCCCGCCACCGACTGGCACTACCCCCACATGGAGCCGGACTGACCGCCCTCCGCGGTCGGCTGCCCAGCACCCACCCCCCTTCCTTCAGAGCCGTTTTGGACTTTCGTGTCCCAAACCGGTCTGGACACACACCGGGGCCGAGCCGGGTCACCCGATCGAGCGGCGGACGTACTCCTCGAAGCTGGTGGGCGAGCGGCCGAGCAGCCAGCCGAGGACGTTGGGGTTGCCGGTGATCCCGTACCGCCCGTAGTGGTCGAAGAGCCGGACCATGGCGTCGCGCCGCCAGTCGTCCTCCTCCGTCGGAGGGGTGTCCGGGGCGGCCGACGGGCCGCCGATCGAGAATGCATGCGCCACCGGAACCTGCTCGGCCGTCACCGGGCGCCCCGTGATCGTGGCGATGGTGGCGGCCAGCTGGCGCGCACTGACGTAGTCGTCGCCGCAGAGCTCGTAGGTGGCGTGGTGGTGCTTGGGGTCCGTGACGACCAGTGCCGCCACCTCGGTGACGTCCTCGAGGTCCACGTGAGCGAGCGGGGTGTCGACGGCATACGGCTGGGTCAGCACGCCCCTCTCCACCACCCGCCTCACGTCGATGTTCTGCATGTAGTGCATCGGCTGCAGGATGGTGAAGGGAATCCGGGAGAGCAGCACCATCCTCTCGACGGCGAGCTTGGCCTGGTGGTTGAGCAGCGGCTCGAGCTGGGGATGGGTGACGGAGAACTGCACGAAGTGGGCGACCCCGGCCCGGCGGGCGGCCGCGACCATCGCATGTCCCATCTCGGCCTCGCGCGGGTGCATCGGCGGTCCGATGTGGATCACGGCCTCGACACCGTCGACCGCAGCCGCCACCGCGCCGGGGTCGAGCATGTCCCCCGTCACCGGCTCCGCCGCGCCGATGTCGGTGAGCTGTTCCACACCCGGGGCGACGTCGAAGGCGCGCACCGCGTACCCGCGCCGGACCAGAGCGGGGATGAGGCTGCGGCCGGTGCGACCGGCGGCGGCGGTGACCAGGATCACGTCGACGCCCCCTGATCGAGGGGCGCCGCCTGCCCCGGCGTGCCGCCGCCCCACCCGGCACGGGCCGGCATCGGCCGGGCGAGCCCGCCCGCCCAGGGGTCGTCGCTGCCCGGGACCACGGGCCGAGGCGGGTCGCCCACCATCAGGTGAGCCTCCCCGCTCTCGATGGCAAAGGCGATGGTCGTGGCGACCAGCTCGGGCGGGTCGGCCGGGAACCTCCGGGGCCCCCCGGCGAAGTGCCCGGCACGGAGGCTCTGGTGAAACTCGGTTTCGGTCACCGACGGGTAGACGACGGAGACGATGACGCCGGACTCGGCGAGCTCGATCCGTCCGATCTGGGAGAGAAGGTTCAGCGCCGCCTTGGTGGCCGAGTAACCGCCCAGACCGGGGAAGAGCCGCAGCGAGGTCGCGGAGCTGACGTTGACGATGGCGCCCCCGCCGTGGGCCCTCATCGAGGGGACCACCGCCTGCATGGCGACCAGCGGAGCGATCACGTTCAGCTCGAAGACGGCGCGGAGGTCGTCGGCTCTCAGCTCCAGGAGGGGCACGTGCAGCCCCTGGCCGGCGTTGTTGACCAGGATGTCGACGCGCCCGTGGACGTCCAGGCAGCGGGCCACCAGGTGCCCGAGCTGGGCCGGGTCGGTGACGTCAGTGGTCACCGCCAGTGCTCCGGGGAGCTCGGCGGCGAGCGCCTCCAGCCGGTCGGTCCGCCGGGCGGCGAGCACCACGCGCGCTCCGCGACCGGCGAGCAGGCGGGCGGTCGCCGCCCCGATGCCCGACGAGGCGCCGGTCACGATCGCGACAGAACCGTCGATCCTCATCGGGCCGCTCCTCCGAGTGGATGCATCAGCGCGCCGGAGCTCCACGCCGGCTCAGCGGCCGACCCCCACCAGGTAGATCACCAGGATGATGAGGATCACCACCATCACCAGGCCGGCGTACCAACGCCAACCGTGAGCCCGCATCAGAGCAGGGTAGCGCTCTCGTCCAACCCCTCGAGCTGACCCCTGACGTCCTGGAGGAAGCGGGCCGCCTGGAGCCCATCGTTGAGCCGGTGGTCGAAGCTCATGCCGAGATTCATGATCGGCCGGATGGCGATCATGTCGTCCACGACCACGGCGCGCTTGACCACCGCGTCCATGGTGAGGATCGCCGCCTGAGGCTGGTTGATGATGGCCTGGGTCATCACCGCCCCCAAGGCGCCCGTGTTGTTGAGGGTGAAGGTGCCACCCTGGATCTCGTCGAGCTTGAGCCGGTTGGCGCGGGCGCGGTTGCCGAGGTCGGCCATCGCCTGGGCCAGGCCGGCGATGCTCAGACGGTCGGCGTTGCGCAGCACCGGCACCACCAGGTTCTCCTCGAGGGCGACGGCGATGCCGAGGTTGATGTCGTGTTTGAGCACGAGCCCGGCCTCGCTCCATTGGGCGTTGAGGGTGGGCCGGCGGCGCAGCGCCTCGACCACCGCCCGGGCCGCGAAGGGGAGGTAGGTGAGCGAGATCCCGTAGCGCTCGCGGAAGGCGGCCTTGCTCATGTCGCGCAGGCGCACCACCCGGGACATGTCCACCTCGACCATCAGCCAGGCGTGGGGCGAGGTCTGGCGGCTGCGGACCATGTGGGCGGCGATGGCCCGACGGACCGAGGTCATGGGCAGGAGCTGGTCGCCCTCCTCGGTCGACGCGGAGGGCGACGCCGGCGCCCCGGCGGGCGCCGGGGAAACGGGCGCGGCGGCCGGGGACCAGGTGCTCGTGCTTGGTGCCGGCCCCATCGGGCAGGCCGTCACGATCTGTGCCGCTGCCCGGGGCGCTGAGGTGATGGTGGTAGACAAGCTTGCCAACCGACTGGAGCTAGCCTCCCATCTCGGTGCCAGCCGCGTGGTCGACGTGTCCCACGAGTCGGTCGAAGGGGCGGTCAAGAGCTGGACCTCGGGTGACGGCCCCGCGGTGGTGGTTGAAGCTACGGGTGTACCCGCCCTTATCCGCCAGGCGGCCGACGTCGTCGCCCCCTCGGGCACCGTCGTCGTTGTCGGCATATCCATGGAGGACGTGGCCCTCTCCGTCCTCGACTTCACTCGTAAGGAGCTCAACATCCTCGGCTCGCGCAATAACGCCGGCCTGTTCGCCGAGGCCGTGGAGACGGTGCGGCGTAGCCCGAAGCGCGTGGCGCAGCTCATAACCCACCGCTTTCCCTTTGAGGAAGCCCCACGCGCCATGGAGCTACTCCGCGACCACCCCGAGAAAGCCGAAAAGGTGCTGGTGACCTTGGGCGAGCGGGCCGAAGCCCACTAGGCGCGGCCCTCGCTCAGGGACGGGTTGCCTCGATTGGTGGTGCCGGCCGTCGGCTCCGGCCGCTGGCCGCCCGCCGGGCCGCCCCGATGGAGCGCCACATGTCGGCCGAGTCATCGAGGTGGTCGGACATCGCCCGCCGCGCCCCGTCGCTGTCGCCGCGCTCTATGGCGTCCAGTATGCGCTTGTGAAACTCGAGCACGAAGCGCCGTCGTTCCTTTTTCACCAGGGTCTCCCGCCTGACCTCCAGGAGCACGTGGCGGATCGAGTCCAGCATGATCAGGTACATGTCGTTGTGGGTGATCTTGGCTATTGTCCGATGGAACTCGACGTCCTTGACCGACGAGAGCGCGACGGAGTCGGCGGCATCGGCCAACTCTTGGAACGCGGTGCGAAGCGCATCGAGATCTTCCGGCGTGGCCCGCTCGGCGGCGACGCCGGCGACACGAACCTCGAGCATCTCCCTGACCTCGTGGACCTTCTCGTAGGAAAAGGGCCCGTCTACGTCATGGCCGCCGCGCGTCTGGATGAAGAGCCGCATGGTCTCGGCTACGTTCTCCTGGCCGATCTGGGTGACTACCACACCGCTGCCCGACTTGACCCCCAGCACGCCCTTGCCGCTCAGGACGCGAATAGCCTCCCTCACCACCGTCCTGGACACGCCGAGCTCCTGGCCGATCTCACGCTCGGGTGGGAGGCGGTCACCAGGCCGGAACTGCTGGGACACGATCATCTCGAGGAGTTGGCTGGCCACGCGGTCAGCCAGCCCGGGATCCCGCTCAACCCGGGTGAACTGGACTTTGCGCTCGTTGGGTTCAAGCAAGTCGGCTGGTCGCTCCTGCCTGCACAATAGCGCGCCGGGTGCCCGGCGCGCGGCCTGGCCCGGCCATGACGTCCACCAACGTCGGTCCGACCCTGTACGAGTCCTACATTCGACCGGCTGGCTTGCAGACGGTCTGATGGAATGCCAGAATGCCTCTGATGAATGGCAACGGCGTGGCTCGCTTCGGGCGCAGTCGCCTCCTATGAGCGGGCCAAGGCTTCCGGGGGGACGAGGCATGGACATTCGGGCCGTTGGAAGAGCCCTGTCGATGGACGGCCAGTCCTTCTTCTACCTGGGTGACACGGCGTGGAGCGCGTTTGCCGACGCCAGAGCGGACGAGTGGAGCTATTACCTCGACTACCGCCGTCGCCAGGGGTTCAACGCCGTGCAGGTTTCGCTCCTACCCATATTGCACGATCGCTCACTGAACCCGGATAGTGACCCTGCCTTCGATATCGACCAAGTCCAGGAGCACTCCCGCTGGCAGTTCAACGACCGCTACTTCTCCCGGGCGGCCCGGATGGTGGATGAGGCGGCCGAACAAGGAATGATCTGCACCCTCGTTGTCGTCTGGTGCTCATACGTGGCCGGCACCTGGGCGTCGGCCCGGTCGCCCCAGTTTGTCATGTCCAACGAGGTGCTGGGCGACTACATGGCCCGTTGCCAAGAACTGCTCTTGCGTCCCAATGTGGTCTTGGTGGCCAGCGGTGACTCGGGTTTCGTGGCTCCCGAGGAGGAGCCCTTCTACGCAGAGTTGATCGAGGGGATGAGGAAGGTCAACCCCCGAGCGGTGATCGGCTGCCACCTTCAGCCTCGAGCCCTCCTGCCGGCTGCGCTGGACAAGCTTGTAGACGTGCTCATGTACCAGTCGGGGCACCACTTCGAGGAGCAGTCTCTTGGGTGGCGTTTGGCTCAGTACTACTCGTCCTGCCCGCCGCCGCGCCCGACGATCGACATGGAGCCCTGCTACGAAGGGCACGCCTTGGGGGGCCGGAAGCGTCGCTACCGGGCTGAGGACGTTCGTCGCGTAGTGTGGCAGAGCGTCGTCGCCGGAGCCACGGCCGGCGCCGGGTATGCCGCTCATGGCGTGTGGTCATGGCACCGCACGGGCAGTACCTTCACCAACCCGCAGTTCTCCGGCGAGCCCGCCGACTGGCGTGAAGCTCTGTCGTTCGAGGGAGCACGTGACATGGCCGTGTGCCGCGGCGTCATGGAAGCGGAGCGCCTGGTGGGGACCGAGAATGTCCTGCGCGGCTTGGTCACGCCGGTGCCGGTGGTGCAAGGCGTGAACACGCACCGTGAGGGCGAAGACGACGTCATGGTCGCCACCAACGGCCAACAAGGGGCCGGTGGTATGGCTTATCTCGCCCCCGGCCAGGAGGCGCGCCTACCGGTTGCCGCCTCAGAGATCTCCGACATCCGGGCTATCGACCTGCGCACAAGAGCACCAGCAGAGGTCTCCGCCCGGGGTTCGGCCCCCCGAGAAACACTTGTCACGGCCGGGCCGGCCAGCGGGGATGTTGTCATCGTCTGGAAATAAGCCTGCAAGGGAGGGCAGGCATGAGCGCAGTTGATGTCCACTTCCGTCACGGACAGTTGCTTCATCTAACAACGTCATCAGTCGCACACAGAAGGGAGACCGAATGAAATCACTTATACGCAACAAATGGTTGAGCGTATTGGTCGCCGGCGTCACCGCGGGTGGCCTGATCGGGGGCGTGACCAGCGTCCCTGCGGCGTCAGCCGGAACTGCACCGGTCACGATCCAGTACTGGACCAACGACACCAACCCGGTCGAGGCCCAGATCGTCAGTTCGTTCGAGAAGGCATACCCGAACATCACCGTCAAGCTCACTCAGTACCAGACGGACACCTACCTGGCTGCCTTGGCCACTGGGGCCAGCAACAGATCGCTGCCTGACGTGTTCTTCGAGGGGCTAGGCGACACCCTGGCCCACGAGTACGAGGACGCCGGCCTGATCATGAACCTCACCCCTTACGCAGTGCAGGGGGACTGGGCCAAGAAGTTCTCTCCGTTAGCCATCAAGTTGCTCACCTATAAGAACAAGTGGTGGGAAGAGCCGCTCTACAACATCGGGATGGGCATCTGGTACCGCAAGGACATCTTCACCAAGTTGCACATCGGTGTGCCTACCACCTTCGCTCAATTCACCACTGATTTGGGGATAATTAAGAAGGCCGGCTACACGCCGATCTCGCTTGGTGGCCAGGACTATTGGATGCCCATGCGGTTCTTCGACGGGCTGCTGCAGTATTACGGCAAGAACAGCTTCTACACCGCGCTTGCTGACCGCAAGGTGTCGTGGGACTCCCCGCAGGTGATCCAGGCTTTCACCACGCTGCACCAGTGGACCGTCGATGACTACTTCACTCCCGGTTTCATGTCGATCAACCCCAACAACGACTACATACCGTGGTTCCAGGGATCGGCGACGATGGTGCTAGAGGGCCCGTGGGAAGATGCCACGATCAACTCCAACAAACAGGCGATGGCCGACTATGGTTTCTTCCCCTTCCCGGCCGATGAGAGCCCCAACCTGTTGAGCACCTTCTCGCAGGGGATAATGATCGCGGCCAATACCAAGCACGTTCAGGCTGCTCTGACGTTCGTGAACTACTACGACGGCAAAACGAACTTGACGCAGTTCGCCAGCACGTTGACCCAGCCCGACGCCCTGCTGAGCGTCTCGCCGCCGGCGTCGCAACCGCACGCACAGGCCATTGCCGCCCTGATCAACAAGGAGGGCGTGGGCTATCTTCCCACGGACCAAATCCTGCCGCAGCCCCTGGTCAACTCCTTCTCCAAGGCCCAGGCTGGCGTGATCACGGGCACCATGACGCCCACCGCAGCGGCGCAGTTCCTCGCCAGCGCAGTCGCAGGTTACAAAGGCGCCTGGCCCTGGGGCAATCAACCGGTGCCATGAGACCGACCTGCCTCACCCGGCCTAGCTAGTTGTCTTTCATGCTCACGTCGCCCGCCGCAACGCCTTATCGGTGCGGCGGGCGACGACGCGAGGTAGCGCCTCGTGCGGAGGACGCCAAGGGTACCTGGTTCCTGGAGGCCCAGGCGGACGGAGGCAAGCGCACGGCGAGCCCGTCCACGGTGGACTAGGTGGGTCGCCATGGGGACCACAGGCTTGTTACTGTCTCGCAGGGCCAGAGCTGTAGTGCTTTGAGAATAGGGAGAACGGAGTAGTGGCGATTAGGACCAGCAAGGGACTTCGGGGGAGGGCGCAATGACAGGCGTCGCGGGTGCCCGGCTCGGGGGGGCAGCGCTGTCGTCGCCGAGGCCTCGGAGTGCCAAGTGGTGGGACCGCCAGCGGCTGAGGAAGGTCAACTGGGTGATCGGGCTGATTGCTCTGCCCGGCCTTGCTGCCTACGGGATCGCCATTGTCTACCCGATAATCGATACGGTCTACACGAGCCTGTTCAACTGGAACATCCTCTCGGGGGTCCACCAGTTCGTGGGCCTGGGCAATTACACCGAGTTCTTCCACGACGCCACGTTCCGCCAGGCCGCCGAGAACACGGCGACGTGGACCGTGATCTTTGTACCGAGCGTGCTTGCCCTCGGCCTGCTCGTGGCCCTGTGGCTCAACCGGCCGTTCCGGGGGCGAACGATCGTCAGGGTCGTGTTCTACCTGCCCTTCGTCCTGTCCAACGTGGCCGCCGGCCTGATGTGGGTCTTCATGTACTACCCCACTATCGGGGCCATGGACACTCTGACCCGCAACATCGGCCTGGGGGACGTGGAGTTCCTGGCCAGTCCCCATCTCGCCCTGTACTCGGTGCTGATTGCGTTCCTGTGGCAGGGCGTAGGGGCCATGATGATCATCTTCCTGGCCGGGTTGCAGAGTATCCCCGAGGAGTTGCTCGAGGCGGCCGAAGTCGCCGGCGCCACTACTTGGCAGCGGCTGAGGTTGGTGACCATACCCTTGCTCCGGGAGAGCTTCATCGTCTCTGGCTCCCTGGCGCTAATCATGTCGCTCAACGTGTTCAACATCATCTACGTTATGACCCAGGGCGGCCCCGGTGACTACACGCAGGTACTTGGCACGCTCACGTACTTCGACAGTTTCCAGTTCGGTGAGTTCGGGCAGGGCTCCGCGGTGGCTGGAGTGCTTGTCCTTATTGTCCTCCTCCTCGGCGTGAGCTTTATCCGGAGAGCGGCGAGGAATAATTATGCTTGACGCTGCCGCACTGACGACCCCTCGAGTGGCGGTGGCGAGGCGGGGGAGCGGGGCTCGTAAGAACGGCCACTGGGCCTGGAAGTACCTTCGTATCGGTGCCGTGACCTTGCTGTGCGTCATCTGGCTGTTACCCGTCATTTTCGTCGTGATGGCCTCGATGAAAAATTCCGACGCCATGTTCAGCAAGCACGGGTTGATCTCTATCCCCACCAGTATCACCTGGAGCAACTTCTCGCAGGCCTGGAGCGAGGGCAGCATGGGGACCTATATGCGCAACAGCGCCATCATCACGGTGATCAAGGTCCCATTGGCCATAACCATCGAGTCGCTGTTGGCTTACTCGCTCGCTTATAGGGAGAGCCGGTTGCGGACGTTCATCTTCGGCTTTGTGCTGGTGGGGATGATCTTCCCGCCCCAGGCCGCGCTTGTCCCGCTGCATTCGCTGCTCCAGGACTGGCACATATTCAACAGCTGGGTGGGGTTGATCCTGGTCTACCTGGGCTTCGGGCTCCCGTTCGGCACCCTTCTCCTGCGGGGGTTCTTCCGCACCGTCCCCCGGGAGCTGCACGAGGCCGCCCGGGTCGACGGTGCCGGGCCCCTGCGTATCCTCTGGCGGATCGTGGTGCCCATGAGCTGGCCCGCTATCGCCGCCTTGGCCATCTTCGACACGGTTTGGACCTGGAACGAGTTCCTGTTTGCCGAGCTGTTCATCACCAACAGCAACCTGAGGCCGGTGCAGGCCGGCCTGGTCGCCCTGAACGGGCAGTAAAGCATGAACATCACGCTGCTCAGTGCAGGCGTCGTCCTTTCCATAATCCCTATCGTGGTGGTGTACATCCTGTTCCAGCGCAAGTTCGTGAGCGGCTTGAGCGGGGCCATCAAGGGATGAAGTGCCCAGGTGTGGTTGGTGACCGGCCCGGAGGCCCGCGAATGGGAGGTGCGTTGTGAAGGTCCTCATATTGGGGGGCACGGGGCTGATAAGCCAGTCCATTGTGCGACAGCTGGTTGACCGTGGCGACGAGGTCCAGCTTTACAACCGTGGGGTCACGGTGGTCGAGCTCCCGGCGGGCGTGAAGCGGATGACGGGCCAGCGTGATCAGGTTTCCGGCGCTCGGGAAGCGATAGCGCGCTGGCGCCCCGATTGCGTCATCGACATGTGCGGGTACACGGCGGCAGAGGCGCGGTCCCTCATAGGTGCCGTGGGGGGGATGGTGCCCCAGGT
>PLAK01000042.1 GCA_003134115.1 Candidatus Changshengia sp. | reverse complement strand
TGACCGTCTGGATGCCGTCGCTCTGCCCGGCGACCCCGGAGAACGTCGCGGTCGATCCACCGCCACTCCAGGTATCCACGTAACGGAAGCCGGCCGACTGCCCGCCCGCCTGCATCGCCTGCTTGTACGCCGCGGGCGCCTGGATCACTGGGCTGTGCCTGGTCAGGAGGACGACGGGGATGGCGACGGCCGCGGCGATCAGAATCGCTCCCGCCACGGCGACGATGACCTTTCCCCGCCGGTTGCCCGACGGGACGCCGGGCGGCGGGTACTGGCCCGACCAGCCCGGATAGCCCGGCCCGCCCCAGGGGGACGGCGGCGGCGATCCCCACCCCGGCGACATGGCGCTCGGCGCGCCCGGCAACCCCCAGCCGGGAGGGGCCCAGCCGGCCCCCGGTTCCGACCAGCCCGGGAGCTGTCCGGGCGAGGGCGGGGCGCCACCACCCGGCTGCGGCGGGACGCCGCCCGGCGGAGAGGGGTCGAAGGGCTGGTTGCCCATGCTCAGGCTGTCTCCAGGTGGCGTCTCGGCGGCCGACATGTGCGGGCGCTGAGTCCGGCACGGGACCGAGACGTCTTGCCGGGATGTTACCGCCGCCCGATCCGCCGGCGGTCAGGGCTCAAGGCCATGGTCCTCGAGGGCCCACCTGGCGCGCCGCTTCGCGTACTCTGCGGCCATGCCCCGCACGTGGCCGCGATGCCTCAACGGTGTGGTGATCGCCCCCTCGCTGCTCGCCGCCGACTTCGGACGGCTCACCGAGGCGGTGCTCGCCCTGGAGGAAGCCGGCGCCGACCGCCTCCACATCGACGTCATGGACGGTGCCTTCGTGCCCAACTTCACCTTCGGAACCGACACCCTGCGGGCGCTCCGAGGCGAGACCGATCTCCCCTTCGAGGTCCATCTGATGGTCCACGAGCCCGACCGGCACCTGCGCACCTTCGCCGAGGCCGGGGCCGACGCCATGACCGTGCACTGGGAGGCGTGCCCCCACCTGCACCGGACGCTCGCGAACATCCGGGCCCTCGGCTGCCGGGCCGGCGGAGCGATCAACGTGAGCACCCCGGCGCAGAGCCTCTACGACGTCCTGGACGTCATGGACCTGGCCCTGGTGATGACCGTGGACCCCGGCTTCGGTGGACAGTCCCTGATCCCGCGCGCCCTGGCCAAGGTCGCCGAGCTGCGCCGCGAGATCGACGCTCAGGGCGTGGCGGTCGAGCTGGAGGTCGACGGGGGCGTGGACACCGGCAACGCCGCCCTCTGCGCCGGCGCCGGTGCCACCGTGCTGGTGGCGGGCACCTCGGTCTTCCGCGATCCGGAGGGCCCGCGACACGGGGTCCGCCAGCTCTTGGAGGCTTCCGCGCCGCTGGGCTGACCGGGCGAGAGAGCCGTGGTCGATCGGCACGGATCGTGGCAAGAGCTCCAGAGACCCCATCGAGGGTCATGGATATGACTCAGATCGGTGACGGCGCATGCCGCTCCAAGCCCCATCGTGGATATGGTCATGGGTTTCCCTCCGCTCCTGCGCCTCCCGCAGCGTCTCCAGACGCGGTTCCGCGTCGCCACGCTCATGCTCGTCGTGCCCCTCGTCGCGGCGGGAGCCGTGGGTGCCGCGGGAGCCGTGATCAGCGCTCGCGCGACCTCGGTGCTGTCGGCGCAGAGCAACGACAGGACCCAGATCGAGGCGCTGCAGGCGCAGGCCCAGGACGTCGCGCTGGACGGGATGGCCTTCCTGGCCACGGGGGAGGTCGCTCAGCTCACCGCCATGCGGGCGGGCGAGGGGGCGGTCCAGAGCGGACTGGTGCGGGTGGCCGCATTGCCAACGCTCAGCGCCAGCGAGCGCCCAGGTCTGGCCGGCGCCGAGCAGGCATGGGCGGGCTCCCTGATCGCCCGGAACCAGGTCGAGACGCTGCCCCCCACCCTCAACAACGGCGTCGACCGCAGCTCGCTCGCCTTCTACTTCAGCTACGTCATCTCAGACGTCTCCTCGCAGCTCGAGAGCGCCCTCCAGGCCAGCAGCGCCGACGTGGCCTCGATCGAGCAGGAACAGCAGAATGCTCAGACGGCCTGGGAGGCCGCCATCCTGGCGGCGCTCCTCGTCAGCGTGGTGTGGGCGGCCTGGACCTCCCGGCGGCTCACCCGCTCGATCGTCCCGCCCCTCTCCCTCCTGCGCGACGCCTCCCAGCGCCTCGCCGCCGGTGACCTCGCTCACCGCGTCGACATCGACCAGGACGACGAGGTCGGGGAGGTGGCGCGCGGCTTCAACCTTATGGCGGACGAGCTCCTCGGGCAGCGCGACGCCATCCTTCAGCGCGAGCGGCGGCTCATGGCGCTGATGGAGAAGTCCAGCGACAGCATCCTGATCCTCGACGCCGGTGGGCGGGTGACCTTCTCCACCACGTCCTTCCACACCGAGTACCTCGAAACCTCCGAGGCCACCTCCATGGTGGACACGCTCATCCACCCCGAGGACCAGGAGCTGGCGCGCCGCTGCTGGACGCGGGTCTTGACCGGCGGCGCGGGCACGACCTCCGAGGTGGAGGTGCGGATGCGTCGCCGGGATGGCGAGTGGCGCCACATCTGGCTGAGGCTCACCAACCGCGTGGACGACCCGGCGGTGGGAGGGGTGGTCGTCAACCTGAACGACGTGAGCGAGCGCCATGAATACGAGGAGCGCCTGACCGACCAGGCCCTCCACGACGGTCTCACCTCACTGGCCAATCGAACCCTCTTCATGGAGCGGCTGGAACGGGCGGTGTCGGGCGGGCGCGATCGCGGTGCGCACAGCGTCCTCTTCATCGACCTCGACGACTTCAAGAGCGTCAACGACAGCCTCGGCCACCAGGCCGGTGACGCGCTCCTGATCGCGGTGGCGCGTCGGCTGGTCGCCGCCGTGCGCCCCGAGGACACCGTCGCCCGTGTCGGCGGCGACGAGTTCGCCATCCTCCTGGAGCACACGAGGCCGCGCGAGGCGGTCATCGCCGCCCAGCGCATCCTGGTGGCCCTGGCCCTCCCCCTCCTCCTCGAGGGGCGGCAGGTGCAGCCGAGTGCGAGCCTCGGGGTGGCGTCATCGGGCGACGGGAACGCCGACACGCTGCTGACCGACGCCGACATGGCCATGTACTTCGCCAAGCGCGACGGCAAGAACCACTACCGGGTCTTCGAGCCCGCGATGCGCGCCGAGCGTCTGGAGCGGCTGCAGCTCGGCGATGATCTCCGCGCCGCGCTCACGGCCGGCGACGTGACGGTCCAGTACCAGCCGATCGTGGATCTCCGCACCGATGCCATCGTCGGGGTCGAGGCACTGCCCTGGTGGCAGCACCCGTCCCGAGGCCGGCTCGGTCCGGGAGTCCTCGTTCCCCTGGCCGAGGAGATCGGCGTGATCACGGATCTGGAGATGTACGTCCTGGAGCGCGCGTGCGGGCAGGTCCGGAGCTGGAACGATGCCCGGGTTCCGGGCCTCCGCCTGGCCGTCCACCTCTGGGGGAACGACCTCACCTCGCGGGACCTGGTGGGTGGCGTGGTGCGCATCCTCGGGGCGACCGGGCTTGCGGCGGATCAGCTGGAGCTGGAGATCACCGAGATCGCGGCGACCGCCGACACGCCCGGCGTCGAGGAGGTGCTGGCGCAGCTGAAGGACCTCGGGGTGCATCTGACGCTCGACGACTTCGGCACCGGCTTCGCGGCGCTCGACCACCTTCGCCGCCTCCCCTTCGAGCAACTCAAGATCAACCGGTTGTCCCTTGAGGAGCTGTCCGGCACCACCGGCAAGACCACCATGGTCGACACCATCCTGGACCTGGCCCACGTCATGGGGCTGCGGGTGGTGGCGGAGGGGGTGGAGTCCTCCAGCCAGCTGGCCCAGCTCCGTGAGCGGCACTGCGACCTCGCCCAGGGGAACCTCTTCGGCGCGCCGGNNCGAGGCGGCGGCACTCGAGTCGCGGCTGCTCGGGCGGGTGGTCGCGGCCTCTAGCTAGACGAGGTCGTACGCGTCGTCGACGTAGTCGAGGAGCATTCGGGTCGCCGAGAACTGCGGACCGATGCTCATCAGCGACCGCTTGACCATGGCGATCCAGCCGTGGGGGACGCCGTCCGCGCCGCGGTCATAGAAGAGCGGCACGACCTCGTTGTTGAGGACCTCGAAGAAGGTGGCGGCATCGCGCTGATCCTGGACGTGAGCGTCGACGGCGACGTCGCCGGGCAGTCCCCAGCCGTTGGTGGTGTCGAACCCCTCCGCCCACCAGCCGTCCAGGGTGGAGAGGTTCAGGCCGCCGTTCAGGGCGGCCTTCATCCCGCTCGTGCCGCTCGCCTCCAGGGGCGGTCGGGGCAGATTGATCCAGAGGTCGCAGCCGCCGACCATCTGGAGGGCGATGTTGAGGTCGTAGTTGTCCAGGAAGGAGATCCGCTCGGCGGAACGGGGATCGCGCTTGAGGGCAAAGAGGCCCTGGGGGGAGCGCTTGCCCTCCTCGTCGCTGGGATGCGCCTTGCCGGCCACCAGGAGCTGGACCGGATGGATCGAGCCGTCCAGCACATCGCGGATCCGCTGAGGGTCCGTGTACAGCAGGTAGAGCCGCTTGTAGGTGGCGAGACGCCGAGCGAATCCGATGGTCAGCGCCTTCTCGGTCAGGCCCCGCTCCGCCGCCTCCACGTACTCGCGAGGGTCGCTGCGATCGAGGCGGTTGGCGACGGTCCGGTCGCGGGCCATCTCGACGAGCGCGGCGCGCTGCGTGTTGCGCACCTCCCACAGCTGCTCGTCGGGGATCCCCTGGACGGCCTTCCACGTCATCGGATCGGAGGCCCGATGGACCCACCCCTCGCCGAGGTGTCTGTCCAGCAGGCGGCGCATCGGAGTGCCCATCCAGGTGGGGAGATGCACCCCGTTGGTGATGTAGCTGATCGGGACGGTCTCGGCGGGACGCTCGGGGAAGAGCGGCTGCCACATCTGACGCGCCACCTCGCCATGGCGCCGGCTGACCCCGTTGGCGAACCGGCTCATCTTGATCCCGAGTGGGGTCATCACGAACGGCTCGTGGGGGTTGTCCGGTTGGGTCCGCCCCAGCTGGAGGAAGCCGGCGTCGTCGAGGCCGACCTGGGAGGGATAGTCGCCGAGGACTGATTGGACCTCTGAGACGTCGTACCCCTCGTTGCCCGCGGCCACCGGGGTGTGGGTGGTGAAGACCGTCCTCTCGCGAGCCAGCGCGAAGGCGGCCGAGCGGTTGTGCCCGGCGACCATCTCGGTGCGGGCCAGCTCGAGCGGGGCCAGTCCGCCGTGCCCCTCGTTGAGGTGGACGATGCACGGGTCGATGCCCATCGCCCGCAGCGCCCGCAGCGACCCGATCCCGAGCAGCGCGTACTGGGCGAGCCGGATCGCGCGGTCGGCGACGTAGAGGCGGCCGGTGATCCAGCGGTCGACGCGGCCGTTCTCCGGCCGTTCGGCGTCGAGGAGGTAGAGCGGGGTGCGGCCCACCTCCACGCGCCAGACCTGAACCACCACCTCGCGACCGCGGAGGGGGACGGGGACGGTGAGCGGGGCGCCGTCCGGCCCCAGCACCAGGGCGGCGGGGAGACGCTCGGGGTCCACCGGCCGCCAGTACTCGTGCTGATACCCGCTCGCGTCGGTGCGCTGGAGGAAGTACCCCTCCCGGTAGAGGAGGCCGACTCCCACCATCGGGAGGGCCAGGTCGGAGGCCTCCTTGAGGATGTCCCCGGCGAGCACCCCCAGCCCCCCGGCGTAGATGGGCAGCGAGCGGTGGATACCGAACTCGGCGCAGAGGAAGGCGACGGGATGCATCTCGGACGCCCGGCTTGGCATCGGCGGACGCGCCCGCTCGGCGGTGAGCCGGCTCAGCATCGCCTCGGCGCGGCCGATCAGCAGGTCATCGTCGACCGCCCGCTGCAGCGCCTTCGAGGAGGTCTCGGTGAGGAGGCGGATCGGATTGCCGTTGCAGAGCTCCCAGCGCGGGGGATCGATGGCCTGGAAGAGGTCCTCGGCATCGGGGTCCCAGGACCACAGGTAGTTGTAGGCGATCTGGGCGAAGGGGGCGAGCCGCGCCGGCAGACGCTCGGCAAGGGCGCCGGCCGCCGCCGCGATGTCGGCACGGCCGTCGAGGAGCGGGGAGGCCGCCGGCAACGCCTGGTCCATGGGTCTGGCGATGGTACCAGCAGGACGAAGGCAGCCCAGCGGCGGCCTGCCGCGTGGGGCACCCGGTGACACTTCGGTTCGGATTACCGCGTCCTCTTCACGGACTGTTCAAAGAGCGGCGACGACCCATGACAGGCGAATGATGTCGCTGCGTGTGACCGGTGTAGTGCGTTTAACCTACCGGGGTGCAACGTGAGGTCACCTCCCTGAACCGGCGCGTTCCGCTCACCGTGGTCGACGCCTCCGACGTGGACTGCATCCCCGACAGCGGGACGGAGTGGGCCGACACGCTCTCCGAGGCTGCACTCCAGCTGGTGCGCTCAGCCAGCGAGGGGGAGGTGGCCGCTGCCATCCGCACGGCGGCGACCAAACTGGCGCCGGGGAGCCCGGTCCGGGTCGCCTCATCGGTCCCCGACGGCTGGCACCTGATCCTCGCCCACGACACCGACGAGGAGGCTCTCCTGCGCATCCCGCTCCGGGCCGGAGGCACCCTTCTCGGGGAGATGTCAGTGCTCGGCGCCGAGCCCCTCCCCGCGGCCCAGACGAGCGCCATCGCGGAGCTCGCATCCCATGCCGCTCTCGCTCTGGCCCGCCTCGAGTACGGGCAGCTGATCAGCGGTGCCACCCCCGGCCAGGACGACCCGGACATCTTCGCAGCCACGTCCTTCCGCGATCCGCTCACCAACCTCCCGAGCCGGATGCTCTTCCACGATCGGGTGGAGCATGCCCTCCACCGGCGGTCGCGGCACGTCCATCCGGTCGCGGTGATGGTCATCGACCTCGCCGGTTCCATCACGGCCGTCAAGGAGGGAATGGGGGGTGATGCCGCCGACCGGTTGATGGTGCAGGTCGCCAAGCGGCTCCAGCGTCTGGTTCGCTCGTCCGATAGCCTCGCCCGCCTCCGCGAGGACCAGCTGGGTGCCCTCCTCGACGACCTTGACAGCGCGGCGGACGCCGGCCTCGTCGCCGAACGGCTGGTGGGTGCGCTGTGCACGCCGTTTGTGCTCGAGAGCGATGTCCCGGTCTCGCTCCAGGCCAACGTCGGCATCGCGGTCAACTCCGGCGCCGCGGAGTCGGCGGTCGAGCTGCTCCACAAGGCGGGGAAGACGGCGCAGGCGGCGCGGGCGCGCGGGGTGGGCTTCGAGGCCAGCCCGGGAAGGCCGCGCGTCCACGTCAAGGCACCGTCCAAGCGCTCCTAGCCGGGTGCTCAAGGACCCGGGCTGGCGGCGTCCCGGTCGACGCCAAGTCGAGTAGTCTCTTGCGAGGGGGTGATCCAGAAGCCCCCTCCCAGCGAGGACTCATGACCTTCGACGCCTTTCTCCAGCAGCTCCCCGACCCCGATCCCGACGAGACCGCGGAGTGGCTGGAATCACTCGACAACCTGGTCGCCACCGAGGGCGCGAGCCGGGCCCGGTACGTCATCGGCAAGCTGCTGGCCCGGGCCAAGCGCCTTCAGGTCGGCATCCCGGCGATGGTCCAGACCGCCTTCATCAACACCATCCCGCCCGAGGAGGAGCCCTGGTTCCCCGGCGACGAGGAGATGGAGCGCCGCATCCGCAGGATCGTCCGGTGGAACGCGGCGGTCATGGTGGCGCGGGCAAACAAGAAGTTCGACGGCATCGGCGGCCACCTCTCGACCTACGCCTCGTCGGCGTCTCTCTACGAGGTCGGCTTCAACCATTTCTTCCGAGGCAAGGACGACGGCAGGCCGGGCGACCAGGTCTTCTACCAGGGGCACGCCGCCCCGGGCATCTACTCCCGCGCCTTCCTCGAGGGACGCCTCAGCAAGGACCAGCTCGACCACTTCCGCCGCGAGACGGCGGGACGCGGCCTCAGCTCCTATCCGCACCCGCGGCTGCTTCCCGAGTTCTGGGAGTTCCCGACGGTCTCCATGGGCATCGGACCCCTCAATGCGATCTACCAAGCACGATTCAATCGCTACCTCTACAACCGGCAGCTGGTCGACACCTCGGAGTCGCGCGTCTGGGCCTTCCTCGGGGACGGCGAGTGCGACGAGCCGGAGGCGATCGGCGCCCTCTCGCTCGCCTCGCGCGAGGGGCTCGACAACCTGACCTTCGTCGTCTCCTGCAACCTGCAGCGCCTCGACGGTCCGGTCCGGGGCAACAGCAAGGTCATCCAGGAGCTGGAGTCGATCTTCCGCGGCGCCGGCTGGAACGTCATCAAGGTGATCTGGGGGAGGGAGTGGGATCCGCTGCTCGCCCAGGATGCCGACGGCGTCCTGGTCAATCAGATGAACACCACCAACGATGGACAGTTCCAGAAGTACGCTGTCGAGTCCGGCGCGTACATCCGCGAGCACTTCTTCGGGCCCGACCCGCGGCTCCGCAAGATGGTGGCCCATCTCTCCGACGAGGACCTGCCCCGGCTGCGACGCGGCGGCCACGACTACCGCAAGCTCTACTCCGCCTACAAGCTGGCGGTGGAGCAGAAGGAGATCCCCACCGTCATCCTCGCCCACACCCTCAAAGGCTGGACCCTCGGCCAGCAGTTCGAGGGGCGCAACGCCACCCACCAGCTCAAGAAGTTCACCGAGACCGAGCTGCGGGCGTTCCGCGACCGCATCCAGCTGCCCATCACCGACAAGCAGCTCTCCGAAGGCCTGCCCCCCTACTACCACCCCGGGCCGAAGTCACCCGAGGTCGAGTACCTGATGAGCCGGCGGCTCGCCCTGGGCGGGCCGGTGCCGCGGCGAAACGTGATCTCCAAGCAGCTGGACCCTCCGGATGACACGGCCTGGGACGACTCGTTCAAGGGGTCGGGAGGCCGGGCCGCGTCCACCACCGCCGCCTTCACCGCCATCCTCCGCAACCTCCTCCGTGACAAGAGCATCGGCCGCCGGATCGTCCCCATCATCCCCGACGAGGCGCGCACCTTCGGCATGGACGGGCTCTTCCGCGAGGTCAAGATCTACGCGGCCCACGGCCAGCAGTACGAGCCTGTCGACGCCGAGATGGTGCTCAGCTACAGCGAGGCGAAGGACGGGCAGATGCTCGAGGAGGGCATCACCGAGTCGGGCTCGATGGGCTCCTTCACCGCCGCCGGCACCGCCTACTCGACCTTCGGCGAGCCGATGATCCCCTTCTACATCTACTACTCGATGTTCGGCTTCCAGCGNNCAGCACCAGGACGGCCACTCGCCGCTCCTCTTCTCGGTCCTCCCCCACGTGCGCGTCTACGACCCCGCCTACGCCTACGAGCTGGCGGTGATCCTCCGTGAGGGCATCCAGCGGATGTGCAGCAACGACGGCGATGCCCTCTACTACCTCACCCTCTACAACGAGAACATCGTCCAGCCGCCCAAGCCGGACGGCGTGGACGAGGCCATCCTCCGCGGCCTCTACCTGCTGCGGCCTGCGCCGGTCGACAAGAAGCACCGGGCCACCATCCTCGCCAGCGGACCGGCGGTGGCGGCAGCGCTCA
>PLAK01000060.1 GCA_003134115.1 Candidatus Changshengia sp. | reverse complement strand
ACACCCCCAGATTCTTTCAGTCAGTTGAGTGATGCGCGAAGTTGGCAGTATGCACACCGTTATGCGGCCGCTAATAGCCTGGCCACGTCCTGGTGTTACAGCGCAGGCGTCACCCTCGTTGACCGCCATCACGGTGGTGGGGCACATTCACGCGAATGAGCTCCTTCGCTAAGTGCACCACTGAACGGACCAGCGTCAGGTCGATGTCCGCTGATCCGGCCGCCAGGTTCGCCTGACTCCAGCTTACCCGCACGGAGAGCGCGGCGCCACTTGCAGGAATCGGGCGCAGCCAGTAGCAGATCGCAAAGGCCAGCGATGGCAAGATCATACGGGCCGTTTCATAGAGCTCTGGTTGCTCTGTGGGGCTCCTCTCTCCTCCGGGGTCTGATACGGCTCGCCCATGTCGCCCAGCGACGGGACGCGGACGCGCGATGAAGCCCCCAGGGAATACCACTTCCAGTGTCGGTCCAGGTAACGTCGCCAGCAGTTTCGGATCGATCAGAGGTCGTTCTCGCTCTGCCCCCTGCTCACCGGCAGTGGCATTTCCACCCCCGCCCGCGTGACTCATCCCAAGTACGTCATCGACGGCCCAAATAGTTGCCTGATTCCGCGACTCACGCGGTTCCAGCATCCCTGGCCCGACTGACTGAGCGGAAAACCAAAGTGGCCTGTTCAGCGCGCGAATCAGAGGCTCCGGGAAGTCGAACGCGGGGTAGAAGCACACCCAGAATTCAACGCCAGTCGGATAAGCACGTATCCGATCCAGCATTACCACGAGTTCATCGCTTGCTGCCAGGGGCGAGCCAGCACCGCAATCTGCTCCAAACCAGCCAGGAGGCGGAATCGGAGTCGCCAAGGGTACCGTAGGCTCAACCGGTAACTGCGGTCCATTCTCCTTGGAAGGCACGGCGTCACTCCAGAAACGATGTGGCCTCTCTTAACCTAAACTCAGCTGTGCGAGTTCGTTCCACTAGCATAGCGTTACGAGCGCTGTGTATTGCGCTGTCGAGCTTGACGACGCCCGCGTCGGGGGTGCCCAACAGCCAGCGCGCGCTCGAATGCCGCTCGCCGGGATCGCGTGTGAAAGGTGGTGGACACATTCTCTGTCTGGCGTTGGCAGCCAGGGTTTTTCGATAGCACCCGAGGGAATATGGACTTCCGCATCGTCTGGTTCCTAGAAGTAAGCCAGATCCACCCAGACGAACTGTTGCTCACCTCGCTCAGTAATGGCAAGCCCTCCCCCCTCAAAGTACGCCCACCAAGACACGGGGTTAATACGGCCCTCATCAGCGAAGTTTTCCGAGTCGGGTGTGAAGGTGCACCAAGATGTCAGCGTGAACGGGCAGAAGATGTCAGTAAAACCGGGCACGGAGTGACAGTCCGGGATCGCCCCCCAGGAGCCCGGGGCGAGGGATGGCATGGCCGCCCGGGGAGCGGCATCCAGGCCGGCACGGACGCGAGCCAGAGGACGGGGAGCGTCTGGTCCATCAGCCAGCTCTCCACCGGAGGGAGGCCGACCTCGAGCGCCCTCCGGTCGGTGGTGAGGTGTAAAACCCGGGGGGCTGCCACCCGCACCCCCGCCGAGTGCAGCAGCCGGATCTCGGTGGGGCAGGGCTCCGGTGCGTGGACGACCAGGATCAGCCCGGCGCCGATCTCCTCGGCCAGCTCCGCAAGGTAGAACCAGCCCCCAACGGCGTGGGCTCTGAGCACGTAGATCTCGCGGACGCGGTGACCCCGAGGGAGACGTCGCAGGCGGCTGACCGTCTGCTCCTGAATCGACCCCCCCCGCCCTCCTCGTCGGAAGCTCGTCGGCAAGCCAGCCCCCTCCAGGATCGCCGGGCACAGATTTCGCCGTCCGTAGCATCCCGGGGCCGGCCTGACCAGGATGGCTCCTCGCCGAGCGGCGACGTAGGCCTCCAGAGAACGAAGAACACGCAGGTCGTCAGCCCGGTCGAGCAGGATCTGGACAGGAGGTGGAGCTGGACGCCGGCTACGCCGCTGACGGCTGCGCATAGTGCCCCGTCCCCAGCCTCACAAAGACGTTGCGGGCAATCTCCTCGTCAAGGCTGGGACGCCCGTCCCGCTCCATGATGCGCAGGGCGTGCTGGGTGAACTTCGCCCAGGTGCGAAAGTTGCCCCTGGCGCATCGCTCGTTGACCAGCGTGATCACGGACGGGTCGACACCGCTATAGATGCGGTGGTAGACGGGGATGACCTGGAGCACCTGCTTCGGGGTGAGGGGCGCGAACCGCACGTGGGCGTAGAGGCGGGAGTCCAGCATCGGCTCGCGGTGAAGCACCTCGTAGCAGCCGGCACCCCCGACGAAGAGAAGGGCGAAGGTGGTCTGCGGGTCGTCGTGGAGGTGGCGGAGGTACTCGAAGCACTCCCGGTTCAGCCACTGTGCCTCGTCGATCACCACAAGACGGAAGCATTCGCCGAGGGCGCGCTTCATGAGGCGGTCGGTCTCCACCGGACTTGTCGGCGTAACGACGCCGAGCCCGAGGGCGGTGTACAGCTCGTGGCGCACGAACCTCGTTGTCGGCCGGCTGCGGAACGTGGTCCGCACCCAGCTGCTCGACGGACGGTCCGCGAGTGCCTGCGCGACAGCGAAGGTCTTCCCCGTCCCCGCCGGGCCATACACGGCGCCCATCGCCCCCACCTCGATGAGGTCGGTCACCAAGTCGCGGGTGTCGAGAAGCTGCTCGGTGGCGACGACACGAGCCCCGGTGAGGTTCAAGAAGTGGTGCTGATCCATCAACGTCTGCTCCTGCGTGGTGGCGGATCGGGGACCTCGTCAGGTGAGAGCGGCCGTACCCAGTGAGCCGGGATCTCCCCATGGTTGATCAGACTGCGGCTGGGGGTCAGGCCGCGCGCCGGCCCAGCCTCCTCGGGCGCCGGCGGTGCGGCAGTGACTGCCTCGAAGCGTCGGGCACGCCGCCGCTCGGCATCACGCTGCTGCCGTGCCAGCCACCGCTCCTCCTCGCGGCGTCGCCGCCGGAGCCGCTCGGCCTCCTCCTCGTCGATGAGGTCATCGCGGAGGGCGGTGCCGACATGGCGCTCGTGGAGGAAGACCTCGACGCCTTCGTGACGGTGGGGCATGAAGCGCACCTCGACCGTCTCCCCCACCAGGCCGACGAGCTCGGCGGTATTGTAGTGGGCGCCGAACATCCGGATCCCTCGCTTTCCGACCACCCGGGTTTCGCGAGCGAGCAGCAGGTGATGCAACTGCTCTCGTGGCATCTCGACCACAGGCGTGTCGTCCCCCAGCCAGCGCTCCAGGGGCGTATCGCCACCGAGAGCGCTGTGGAGGTGCTCGGTGTTGTACCTGAGCACGAACTCGGCAAAACAGGCGACGAAGGCGTCCAGCGTGAGCAGCGCCGGCTTCGATGTCGGTCGTCGTTCGCGCACCCGTGCCGGCGCGTGGGCGAACCCCGGCAGCTCGGCCAGCAGCAACGTCTCGATGCTCTCGTGAAAGCGCTCGAGGGCCCCCTTCAGGTGCGGCGAGTAGGCCGGCAGGGGCCGGGCGTCGACGCCGAGAGTTCGGGCCGCCGATCCCACGGCCTGGGCCAGAAACTCCTTGCCTCGGTCCCAGCGGAGCGACTCCGGGATCCCCCCGACCGGCCCGTACGGCGGCTCGGTGAGGATGGCCGCGCGCAGAGCCGCCAGGACGCTCTCCTGGCTCGGGTAGCCGGAGATCGCCCACCCGCAGACAGCTCGCGAGAAGCGGTCGAGAAACGACGTGACCCAGGGCTTGATGACCTGCCCGTCGGGGAGGACCACCTCGATCGCGAACTCGCAGTGGTCCGCCTCCCAGCACTCGTTGCGGTGCTGAGCGGGGCGCGTCAGGTAGGTGTCGAAGTTCCGGCGGACCCTCTCGCCACGCTCCAAGCCAGCCAGTCGCCCGGGGGTCAAGGCTCGGTCGAACGCCCGCCGAAGCGTCCAGACACTCGGCTCCCCGCCCCGGGCCCGATGAACCGCGGCGACGCTGCCATGCCGGTACGCCAGCTCAGCGATGTCCTCCGCGGTCACCTCGAACCGTGCTCTTCCCCGACGGGGCTTCGGGCCGCCGCCTGCCGTGACCCATCGCCAGACCGTGCGCTCCGTCACCCCTACCTCACGAGCGACGAGAGCCACATGCTCGTTGAGCCGCCCATGGGCCCGGAAGGCGCTCAGTGCCGCAATCGCCGCACCCCGCACCTCGGCGGATACGTAGTGGGCCGCCTGCTGGCGGGGTCTCGCCACGCGGTCCCTCCAGGCGCGTCACGGCACGCCTCCCGGCCAGGAGCTTCAGCCACCCGGCGCGGCGATTATGGACCACCTACTGACAGGTTTGGCGCCCGTTTCTACTGACAAGTTAGGTGCCCCATGATCTGGACAGCTCCGTGCACCTTCACACCAGGGGCTGCTTCTCGAGCACGGGCGGCTGTGCCGGGAGGGGGGCGAGCTGGCGGATGCGTGGGACGCCGCCGAGGCCAGGATCGCCGCGGCGGTGCTCGTCGGCGCGGCCGCGTGACCGGACCCCCGGGGGACGATCGGGGGGCGGAGGCCGAGGTCGTGGCCAGCCTCCTGGAGCTGGCGCAGGAGCGAGGCCTCGTCCTCGACCTGGTCGACACCGCTCCCGACGCCCGCGGGCGGTGGCGAAACCGGACCTACCGGCTCCACCTCCAGCCCGCCCTCTGGGGCGGCGTCGACGTGGTGCGCACCTGGGGGAGGCGGGGTACCACGCTGCGGCGGCCGCGGCGCCTGGTCACCCATCACCTCGATGGGGGCACAGCCGAGGTTGCCCTGGCTGCGGTGATCCGCCGGCGCCTGCGCCGGGGATATGCCCCGGCACGACTCGCCTGAGGCCGCCCCCTGCCGCTACTTCTGGCTCTTGTCGACCTTGTACGGGCCGAGGCCCGTCCAGATGATCGTGTGGGGGATGCCTTCGGCGATCCGACGCGCCTCTTCCAACTCGCGCCGAGCAGCCTCGCGCGAGGCTTCCTCGCGGGGGTCCATTTGGTCCTTGGCTGTCCTCTTCATGGCTGCTCCGAGTGTGGGATCGAGGGGGCTTGCGTCAGGCAGCCTTACGTGGCGGCCCCGCCGGGGCGCCGGCAACCTCCAGGCGCACCCCGACTGCGGCTGCGAACCGCACAACGGTGGAGATGCGGGCGTCCAGCGCTCCGCCCTCCAGCCGGGCCACCGCGGACTCCGAGGTTCCCATCCGAGCGGCGACGGCGGCGCGGCTCAGCCTCGCTGCCTTCCGCGCAGCCTTGAGCCGTCTCATGATCGCCAGCCGCTCCTCTGCCGCCGCCAGGGCAAGCGGAAACTCGGGGTCCGCTGCCGACCACTCGGCGATCAGATCCTCGAGGTCGTCTCGCTCGTCGTCATCGTTCATCGTCGCTCTCCTGTCTGATTGAGCATACCTCATCTGGTTTGGTCCCCCCTCTGGGCCCGCGCGCGCCAGTCGGCCAGGCGGCGCTCGGCCAGCCGTATCGCCTCCGGCGGGGTCCGCTGCGTCTTCTTCGAGAGGGCCTCCAGGGCAAGCAGGACCCGCCCCCGTCCCTCCTGGGCGAAGAGCACCCGGAAGCTCTGGCGATCGCCCTCCGCCCGCACCTCGTGGATCTCGCCCCGGAGGTGCGAGCCGCGATCACGCCTTCGAGGACCACCTCGCGCAGCTGCGCCGCGATCGCAGCGCGGTCGGCGCGAGCCAGCCTGTCCAGGAAGTCGGCGACCGGCTCATGGCCGGCTGCGGTCCGATAGAAGCGCCACCGCCGACGAAGCTGCCGTTCTTCTGGCGACACCGACTACCACTCCACCTGATGCGGCTGGGCCGCTTCCCTTTCGCGGAAGTCTGCCGCGACCTCGGGGGCGCAGACCGGGCAGAGCCAGGACCTCTCCTCGTCAATACCAGGCCCGGGGACCGGCAGGATCGAGAGCCGCGCGCAATCCTGGCAGACCAGGCGGATGCAGTGGGTCGCCGCAACGTTGATGTCGAAGATGCCGCTGACGTGCCGGTCGATCTCATCCAGGGTCAGGGTGGCGTCCATGTCCGGCTCCTTGTGCTCCCAGCAGCCGTCCTTCGGCTGAGTGACTGAGAAGGCGGCGCAGCCGCACCCTGGGCCGGCGGGTTCCGTCAAGGGCCGTGAGCTGTGACAGGTTGGTCAGGCCGCCGCAGACGGCCGCACGGCCGTGCCGTGAACAAGCTGTCGCGGCGTCCCTTGACGGGTTCCTCCGCGCCCCGGGGTACGCTCTTTCGGGGGGGGCAGGGGGACCTCCCCCTTAGCACCGCTCTGCACCACGCCGACCCCCGCCTCGGGGCGAGCCGCCCGCCCGCCCACCTCCTGTGGAGCGAGCGTGCGCAGGGCGTCGACGGGGAGGAGAGGACCTTCCCGTGTACTTCCGGGCCGCTGCCGGCCGGAGGGGCGCCGGGGTCACCCGCAGGGCCGGAACGGAGTGGAGGAGCCCCGCAGCGGCCTGACCCAGGAGAAGGCGACCCGGAGGCCAGCGCGCCTCCGCGCGCAGACGAGACCTCCGGGTTCGCCTGCGGCCGGGCCCGGCGCGGATTGCCGGCGTCAGCCACCCGAAGCCTAACGGCGCTCGGCGCGCTGCGGCCCGATGCGGCGGCGGCCGACGACCCCGCAGCCCGGGCATCGCCACCACTCGCGGCGTCCCCAGGCCTGAGAGATGCGGACGACCACCTCGATGTCGGCGCCGCACGTCCAACAGACGCTCGCTGTGCTCCTTGCTCACCACGGTGCTGACCTGGGCATCGAGACGTGCGACGACGGTCGGGAGGGTGCTGGTGCAGTCCATCTGCGGCTCCTTGTGCTCTCAGCAGCCGTCCATCGGCTGAATCACTGAGAAGACGGCGGAGCCGCACCCTGGGCCGGGGGGTTCTGTCAAGGGCCGTGAGCTGTGACAGGTTGGTCAGGCCGCCCGGGGCGGCCGCACGGCCCTGCCGTGAACAGGCTGTCGCAGCGTCCCTTGACGGGTTCCTCCGCGCCCCGGGGTACGCTCTTCCGGGGGGGGCAGGGGGACCTCCCCCTTAGCACCGCTCTCCTTGGGGGCGTGAGCATCAGCCCGCGCGTGCCAGGCCCGTCCGACTGCTCTGCTTCGGAGCTGTGGTCGTCCCGCTACTCACCCCATCTCTCGCTCTCCCGGAAGGAGAAGACGGCATCCTCGGTCACGATCAGGTGGTCGAGCAGAGGCACACCGATCAGCTCACAGGCCTGGCGGAGCACCACGGTGACCTGGCGGTCGGCCCGGCTCGGGCTCAGCTCGCCGCTAGGATGGCAGTGAGCGACCACCAGCGCAGCGGCGTTCACCGCCAAGGCGGGCACGAGGATGTCCCGGGGGGTCAGCCGCGCCGCGTTGAGCGTGCCACGCACGATCTCGGCGTACCCGGTGACGCGATGGCGGGCGTCGAGGAAGAGGGCGAGGACCACCTCGCTGATCTGGCCTCCGATCACGTGCTGGGCGATCGCGGCGGCGTCGTGCGGAGTGGTGACCCCGGCTCCCGTCGGGTACGCGGGCTCCTGCTCGCGCACCACCTGGAAGCTGTAGCGGTGAGTGGTGACCCGGATGGCGCCCATCACCGTGCCTCCACGGATGCCGCCCGGCAGGCGGCCTCGACTCGCTCGTGGAGCAGGCTGTGAGTGCTGTGGCCACGCCGATCGATCCACCAGCCGGCCCGCTCCTCGGCAATCAGGGTGTCGGCGGCCTCGACGATCGCGCTGTAGCCGTCGGCTTCCTCGGAGCTGAGGGCCCCGATCCGGAGCCGCCCCGCAGAGCCGTCGCGGATGGCGTGAATCTCCGGAAGGATCTCGGCTCGAATCCGAAGCGCCCAGGCGATCTGGGAGTCGGTGCCGCGCAACCGGGGAGGGGCAAGGGGTTGTCCGACGACGATCATGGGGAGGTCCTCCCGTGAGGGGAGCCGCCACCGGCTCCGTTGGCGGGCGTCCGCCACGCCGCGAGCCGCGGTCCAGGCCGGAGCGAAGCGGAGCCGTCAGGCCGCCTGGACCGAATAGGCCGAGTGGCGTGGCAGCCTGCCGACGAACTCGGAGCCGGTGGCCCACCCTCGAGAGGACCTCTCACGCCGGGCCCGGGCCACAATCCCCGGGCTCCACCGCTAGACTGGCGGCGCCGCGCAGGGCACGAGGGCACACCATGACGACAGATCGCGCACAGGCGACGAACGAGAGCCTCGACCCCGACTGGCGACGCTATGGCCAGGCGCTCCTCCACGCCATGGCGGAGGTGCGGGCGGAGACGCCGGAGGACATCCACGCCGTCCTCATGGAGACCGCCGACTACTGGCTGTCCCTGGGGCTCGCCATCGGCACCGAGCACCCAGAGATGGCGAGCCGCTTGCTCCGCCTCATCGAGACGGAAGAGCCAGAGCTGGTGGAGCTGAACGCGGACGCGCAGCACTTCGTGGCGGAGGCGCTCGGGTGAGGAGCCGCGGGCTGGTCTCCAACCTCTACCGCGCCGCGCGGATGGCCAACGACGTCACGACGCTGGGTTCCGGCAATCCCCACCGCATCGCCCGCCGAGCCAAGAACAAGATCATTGGACGAGCGGCGGCCCGAGCCGGCATCTGGCGGGCGCTCTGGCGCTGAGCTCAGCCGCGGTGCGCCAGCAGTCCCCCGCGAGGACCATCGCCACTTGACGCACCTCATCGACGGGGACGGGGGAGAGGCGATCGCCCCTCCCCCACGGTCCCGCCCGCTCAGTTGGCGCAGGGCCTCTCCGGAGCGTGGAGCCGGAAGTACCGGGCGAGGTAGGTGGAGAGGGCGATGCCGGTCTCCTGCTGTCGGGCCGCGGGCCAGCCCCTCGCCACCCGGGTCACCGCGTTCGCGACCCCCCAGGCGTTGCGCGGCTCGACGTCGCTGAAGCCCCGCTCGCGATCCTCGGCGCTCGCCATCTCCTCCGGAGTGAAGTACCAGCCGTGGACCTTGCCGAGCTGGTCCGGTGCGATCACCCGGCCGTCCAGGGCCAGGTCGTACAGGAGGACCTTCGCCTCGGTGTCGCTGAGCTTCGTGTCGCGCAGATGGTCCACCAGTTGGACCAGATCGCGGTACGAGTGGAAGGTCCGGTCCAGTCCCCGGTCGACCTCCGCAACCAGCTCGAGCCCGGTCGTGTGCTTGCGTCGCAGCAGCCTGTCGCCACCCGAGAAGGCCATGTTGTCGCAGACGAACACCCGCAGCCCGGCGATCACCCCGAGCGCGAAGGCCTGATCGTTGGCGTGCCGCAGGCCGACCGCCATCCCTCCCTCCAGACCCTCCACCAGAGAGGCTCCGGTCGTGGGCACCAGGTCCAGGGTGCCGAACAGTCGGGCGTTGTCGTGGCTCACCGAGAACTGCTCGCGCGCCACGGCGTAGCCGCGGCGGGAGAAGGCTTCCTTGACCGTGCTGACCAGCTCGATGTGCGGCACGGGCCGGTGGTGCGGGCCCATCCGACCACCGGCGGGAATGGCGGCAAGATCGTCCAGGGTGACGAGGTGCGAGGCCGAGTGGCTGAGCACGGCCTCGGGGCGGGCTCGGTCGGCGGTAAGCGGTGTCATGGCGGTTCCTCCTGTGGCGGGTTTCGTAGTGGCCTTGTCGGCCGCGCCACGGGGAAAGCCCGGGGTTCCGCGGATAACCGGAGGGAGGCCGCAGGCCAGCGAAGCGGTGCCCGGAGAGGCCGCGGGTTCGCGGGCATCGTGGCCTCAGCGGCCGGCAGCCACCAAACTCCGCTCAGGAGCCCGCTCGATCACTCCGCCAGGCGAGACCATTGGCCATGTCCACGAACGCGGTGGGGCGCGGGGACGATCCAGGGCAGGTGGCACGGATGCAGCCATCGCTCTACGATGGAGTCCCCCCTCTCGGCGCTGGGGCGGCCGCCGTGGTCGTCCCAGCGCCACTCGCTACGTCGCACGCCGTCGACTCTGGCCACGGGGTCGCTAGCTGCCGACCAGAGCCCGTTGCCACGCACGGGGTGAGGGAGAGGCGGCGTGCCGCCTCCCCCTCCCGCGATCACTGCTCGGAGGGCTCACCCTCCTTGCGGTCGTCATTGCCCAAATCCGGGTCTGCCGCTTCCACGTCCTCGACCTCCTGCTCGAGCCCGTCCTCCCCCGCATCCTCGGCGGCGGCGTGCCGCATCTCCCACGGCAGCCGGCTGCGCGCCGCGGCGACCTCCACCTCCGCGAGATCATGGATGCCGGTGGTCCGGAGCAACCGGATGTGGGCCGCCACCGCCTCGGAGCTGTAGTCGAAGCGCTCCGTGGTCAGCCCGTGCTCGCCCGCGGCAAGCGCGATCGCCAGGGCCACATCCACCAGGCAGCCCTCGCCTCCCGCAGCGTGCGAGGTCAGCGCCTCCTCGGCTGCCCGGATGCCTCCTTCCTTGGCGACCACCAGGCCGAGAAGTTCGGCGGCCACCTCGCAGACGGCGGGCTTGGCCTCGCTCATCCAGAGCGTGAGCACGTGAGCGACGGCCTCCTCGTGCGTGAAGGCGTGGTTGCGGAGCGCCTCGCCGACGGCACGGAAGCGTGTGGAGTGAGCCTCGCGGAGAAGCTTCTTCTCCGCCCGCTTGGTCGCGCGCTCCGCCTTCAGGTCGGGCACACCACTGCCCTCCACGCCGGCGTGACGCGAGCGGTCGGTGCACACGTAGTTCGCCTTCCCGTCCTTGTCCACGAACGCGGCGTGGCAGGGCTGCTTGATGTGTTCGCGCTTGGCGATATGGACGTCGCCATGTCCCTGGCCCAGCCGCTGCACCTTGGAGTTGTGGGCGAAGTAGCCGTAGTTGGGCGAGTCGACGATAGCGCAGCCCTCCTTGGCCAGCCGGCTCCGCGTCTTCTCCTCCTCGAGGCGCCGCTTGCGCTCGCGGACCACGGTCTCGACCGCGGACTTCACGTTCCATCCCTCCCCGATCCTGCGCAGGCACTCGTCGAGCTCCTCCCCGCTCTCACTGACTGCGGTGAGCTCGTGCGCGTCGCGGGCGGTCATGGTCCCCGCCTCAATCAGCTCACGTACCAGGGTCGGCAGGCCTGCGACCACCCGCCACGCCTCGATGTTGTCGGGCGTGGTATGGAGGGCTGCGGCGACCAGCTCGGTGTCGGCGCCCAGATCGAGGAGCTGCTGCATGGCATCAGCCGCCTCGAGATCCGTGAGTTGCTCCCTGTCGATGTTCTCGACTGCCCGCTTGAGAAGCCGCTCGACATCTCCACCGGGGGGCACGATGACCGCCGGGACCTCATCGAGGCCGGCGAGGCGTGCGGCGGCGAGACGGCGAGAGCCGGCCGCGAGCGTGTAGCCACCTTCGGGGTGGGGCTCCACGGTGACCGCGGTGAGCATCCCGTGACGGCGGATCGACTCCGCCAGATCCTCGATGCCGCGCAGTTCCTGGCGGACGTTCCCGACATCGCGAATCTCCGCGAGCGGGATGATGGCGACGTTGAGCAGGGTTGCCGTGGTCATGGCTGACCTCCCGTATGGGGACTGGCCCCTGGGTTCTTCCAGGAGCGGCGGTGCGAAGGCACCGCCTGCCAGCGGCAGAGCCCGAGCCCAAGAGGCCGTCAAGGGCGCGCAGCGCCCGACCCCTTGCGGGTTGACGGCGCCGCGGGGCTCGGGCCACCACCCGCGGGTTGGCCGATCTCGAACCAGCCCTTCTTGAGGAGACGGGGCAGAGACGGGAAGGCGCGGGCGGTCTTGCCGCCCGCGCCCCCACAGGGGGAACCGCTTACGCGGCCCCCTCCACGGCGGGCTCTTCGCCCGTGTCCGCCGAGGCCGTCAGCGGCCGACCGAGGAGTTGGAAGTTCTCGACCACGAGGTCCACCTGCTTGATGCGGTGGCCTTCNNGGCTCCGCGGCAACGCGTCCCAGGATCGCGAAGCGGCAGGTTCCGAAGCTCCGGCTCTTGACGGTCGCGCTCTCGGCGATGATCTCGCCGACGGGCTGCTCTGGGTTGTGCTTCCGGGCCATGATGTGTCCTCCTTGAGGGGTGATTGCGTGGCTTCCGTGAAGCGGCGCGCACAAGGCCGAGCGGAAACCCCTCGCCGCCAGGCGACTTGGCTTGGGGGTTGCAGCGAGGCCGCGCGCTGCTTGGATGCCACCTGCAGCGATCACCTTCCTCGGGAGGAAGGACACCCATCGCCCGGGCCTGGACCCCTGCAGCGCTTCGGGCCAAGAGGTGACGCGGACCGTTCGGGTTCATCCGGCAGCACCGACGGTCACCGGTCCGGGTGCTCGCCGCTCAGTGACTGGCGTGGTCGCGCCGGCGTGAGGTACACTTGTGCGTATGGTCAGGGCAGAACGACAAGGAAGTCGGCGGGCTCCTGAGCCGGGGCGCAGGACCACCCTGGCGTTCCAGTCTGAGAGGCCGACATGAGCGGGCTGTGGGCTGCGTGGACACGTGGACCCATGGCCCCAGCTCAGGTTCTGCGCCGGCCGCTCTCGCCCTGGGCGGCGGTACTGGTTGCCCTGTGCTGGATCGTCACGGCGCCGCTCGTCCTGCTCGTCGGGATGGTGGCCGAGCCGGTGTCGGCGAAAGTACAGTGGCTCCGTGACCTCGGGAACAAGTTGCGGGTCCAAAGCGTTGCAGATGAGGGGCCCGCGGACTCTGATTGGACTGTCTCAGACTCTAAGGAGATTGGCGAGTGGCTCGTCCCAAGACCGCAAGCGACGACCTCCCAGGTCGCCTTGCCGGTGCGGACCGCGACCCACGCCGGCTGTTGAGCAAAAGTAGGCTCCGACGGCCCCTTGTGGTCACCGTAGCCGCCGTGATCGCGGCTGTGGTGATCGGCGGGGTGACGCTGGCTGTGCACGCTGGCCCTTGGACAGCGAGCCCCATCGCGTCAGCTGGCTCCGTTTCCCAGTCGGGGCTCCTAATAGAGGCGGTGGTGGAAGGAGGTCCCCCACCACCGCCGAACGCATCACTACCGAGTAGTCAAAGCGTGACCGTAACCGTTTCGACCTCAGGAACGGTCGTCCTGAGGCTCACCCTCAAGTCCGACGTCCGAGTGCGCCTCTTGCTGCCCGCTGGCACCTTCACGATATCAGGCGCTGACGGCAACGCGCCGTGCTCCGGAACTTCAACCTTTCCGATCACGGTCGGGCACTTCATCTCGCTAACTCTGACGTGCGACATTCGCTGAGCTTCTCTCAGACTGAGAGCTGACTGACTGGTCCCAGAGTGGACAACGCCCCGCTTTGGTTGCTGACGCCCCAGTCAAGAACAGAGCCGTCCGAGGCATCCACCACAAAGGTGAGGTACTTGCCACTCGGCACGCTGCTGTCCGAAGATGGTGCGCGTGCGCTGGGTGCGGTGAACGCGCCTACGAGTTGCACTAGATACACGGGCTGATTCGAATCCACTAGTGCACCGCTTGCAACAAGGTTGGCCTGTTGCCGCGTGGTGAGAACCGCGGAGGCAGAACCGATTGCGGACCCTCCGGCGGAGGTTGCCATCGACTGTGCAAGCGTTCCCAGCGCAGGGAGTTCCGCGGCGGAAACTGAAGCGGTTCCTTGCACCAACGTGGGGCTAGACTGAGGCGTTAGGGCGACTGGCCCACTGGAGCCGGAGACACTCGCGGATTGTGGGGTCGCTCCTGTTGTTGTGCTGGCAGCGACGCGATCCTCGCCGCAGTTTGCGTAATACGCTAGACTTGTGTAGTCGGAGGTCCACACCGCAGTGGCAGGCGAGTCATCCACGAGCCCCCACGAACCACTGCTGTTCCACCCACTTAGCCATCCCTGGGATGTGGAGTCCCATTCGAGCGTGGTGGCGTATCCGACGGCGTTAAACGAACTCTCGGTCATCTCGATCCCCGAAGACATCCAATGGGAGTACGGCGGGTTTGATGTCGATGTGTTGACGTAGCCGCCGAGATAGACCTGCCACTCGTTGCTTCCAATGTACTCCATCTGATCCGTATATGTCGTTTCCAGGGAGGCTGCGGCAATGTAATGTTCGTTATACCCCCCACCATTTGGTCGGTTGTCGGCCCAGAAGAGGTAGGGGCCACCTCGAGCCACGCCATTGATCTCGCCATAGCTCAGGCCTGACTCCACCCAGTACGCGCCAGAACTGCCGTCCGTCGCCTCCCAGATCTCCGTGTCAACAAAGTCGGACGAATCGTTGGGCCCACTGAGACAGCCATCGAGGAGGTGGCCGTAGGTGCCATTATTCTGCGGGCTGTCCCACCAAGATATGCCGTAGCAGTGGCCGTTTGTGTATTGATTACAACCTGACCCAGCTAACGCCGACTGTGAGAAGCCGAGGGACGCCCCCAAGACTCCAAGCATCGCAAGGATGAAAACACCACGTCTCACTGCGAGTCTCCTCCCATTTGGCCCCCGTCGTTGGCTCGCTGACTGGAAGCCAATCTGTTCCTTGGTTGGCCGCGACGAGCCCAAGGTCGTCGGAGGTCGAGCGCGGTTGGGGTGGAGGCAAGGAGAAGCGCCTACGGTTCGCGATCACCGTAGCGTGGCAATCGGATCCACGTGCCTCGTCCACCGCCAGCTCCCTGCATCTGAACCAACCGATGAAGCGTGTGCTCGCCAAATCGCAGCATCAGCATCCGAGTGCGAGGGCGCGCCCTCAGAGCACTGACGTTTTTCAGGTTCCTCATCCCCGCGGGAGAGCTGTTGAGCACCATGCGATAGGCAGGCCCCCCATGGCGCGGCCTGTTGGAGCCCTCAATGGTACTCGTCCACGCTAGCAGCCCGTCCCGGTAACCCAAGGGGCTCCTGGAGTCAATGGGGGAATGCCGAAGACGTTCCGCCCGTACGACCCAGATCAGATCCTGCTGCTGCCGCCGTCGGTGAACGAGTGGGTTCCCGAGGGCGATCTGGCCCACTTCATCGGCGACCTGGTGGACGAGCTCGATCTCAGTGCGATCCTGGACGAGTACGAGACGGGTGATCTGAGGGGCTACCCGCCGTACCACCCGCGGATGATGACCAAGCTGTGGCTGTACGCCTACGCCACGGGGCAGCGGAGCTCGCGCAAGCTGGCCCAGCTGGCCATCCGAGACGTGGGCTGCATGATGCTGGCGGCCGGCAACCGGCCCGACTTCCGCACCCTCAACAGCTTTCGGTTGCGTCACCTTGCCGCGCTGGAGGGGCTGTTCGGGCAGGTGCTGGAGATGTGCCGGGAGGAGGGCCTGGTGCGGCTGGACCATGTGGCCATTCTTAAGGGGCGCGAAACTGGCACCAGGGCGGTCACCAAACTGGCACTGAAGGAAGCCATAGAACTGGCACTGACGCGGGGAGCAGCTGTGAAGGCGCGGGAAACTGGCACTGGGCCGGTCCCCAAACTGGCACTAAGATCGGACACGATCTGGCACTGGCCCAATAGTCCCAATTGCCTCGCCTGCCGGCCGCGCTGAGATCGCGCGGAGGTGAGAGGGTCGCCTCTACCCTGACTGCGGCCGCTCCGGTGAGGCCGCCTGGCGCCAGTTTTTTGGCCGTTTCCAGTGCCAGTTCTGATGGCGGCTGAACTTGCCAGTTTCGCGCCTCTTCACAGTTGACCCGCAGTCCGGCCAAGTCGTGTTCGTCAGATACGGCACCTAGCGCAGACCTCACCAGGCCCCTCCGTCGCAGGGGTATAGCAAGCCTGGCGACCTCAGCTCACGGTTGAGCTGAGGTCGTCTTGGTGCGTCGGACGGGGGACACCTCTGACCCGCCCGGGCCGCGGGGCTGCAAGGGCACCGTCGAAGAACCGATAATTGGGCGGAGAGTGTGCCGCGCATACACGTCTCACCACGAAGTTTGATCGTCACGATCGTCGCGCAGCCACTCCTGTACAATGAGGACGCGTTGGCACACTGGAGGTAAATGCTGGTGAAGGGTGCGAGCGTCTCCGTTGCGGGCTGCTGTGCAAGCGGGAGGGCGTTGGCGATCAGACGCACCAGCCTCCTGGGCGGAGCGCGGCGGTCGCGCTTGCAGCAACAGTCACTCACCTGCTTTGCGATTCTCGGAGTAGTGACGGCCCTACTCGTAAGTTGCGCCCCTCCACCGCCGTATCCGCCGCAGTGCACCGGGAACGTGCCCTCGCCCGGCGCCCTAATCGCGCTCAACGGCCGGCCAACCCTAGGTGCGAAGACATGCGGCCCGCTCACATTCAGCTATCCCAGGAGTTGGTATCAGACGGGTGCCAGCGTCTCCGGCAACATAACCAACTTGGTGGTTGCCGTGAGCAACCAGCCGCTTCACGATCCGTGCACTCAATCCTCGGGGTCCTTCACGTGCGGCGACGCACTTGATACGCTCGAGGCGGGCGCAGTGGAGGTGGAGTGGTATGAGTCAGAGTTCCCCGGGCCTACCTTCGACATCCAAGAGCATCCAGGCAGCGCCACGACGATCGACGGCTTCCAGGCGCGGATCCAGGAGGAGTCTGGATCAGCTCTGGGCTGTGACTCCACGCTCAAAGCTGACGTATCGATCAGCGCAGTGATAGCCCCCTTCATGCCGTCGAACTCCTACTACACCTTCTACGCATGCATACGAGGGCCGCAACTACAACTTGAGAAGCAGACCGCGATGCTCATACTCGACTCGGCCGTGTTTGCTGTGAAGGTGCACCCAGATGTCAGTGCGAACGGGCAGAAGATGTCAGTAGGATCGGGCATGGACTGACAGGCCGGGATCGCCCCCCAGCAGCCCGGGTCGAGGGCTGACATGGCCGCCCGGGGAGCGGCATCTAGACCGGCACAGACGCGAGCCATAGGACGGGCAGCGTCTGGTCCATCAGCGACTCTCCACCGGAGCGAGGCTGACCTCGAGCGCCCGCCGGTCGGCGGTCAGGTGGAGGACGCGTGGGACGGTCATCCGCACCCCGCCGAGTGCAACCGCCGGATCTCGGTGGCGTCTGCGAGATCTACTTGCTCAGAGCCCACGCCGTTGGCGGCTGGTTCTACCTTGCGGAGCTGGCCGAGGAGATCGGCGCCGGGCTGATCCTGGTCGTCCACGGCCCGAAGCCGTCACGGCACGCGTCCCGGCCAGGAGCTTCAGCCACCCGGCGCGGCGATTATGGACCACCCACTGACAAGTTTGGCGCCCGTTTCTACTGACAAGTTCCGTGCCCCACGATCTGGACAGCTCCGTGCACCTTCACACCGGTATAGGGCACTATTGTGAAACAGCCCGTGCTGATATCGCCCTGCAGCCACACCTCGGACCCGTTCCAGCAGTACTGGACGTTTTCGTCCATGCTTATCGTTCCAGACAAGACACCCCCGCTAGCGCGGTAGTTGCAGTTGTTATAGAGCAGCTTTGCTGTGGAAGGCGTGCCGACCCGGTGTCCTGGGACTGTCGCCGCCGTCAGCACTGGGGCCTGGGAATAGGTAATCTCCACAATCTGATACCCAGCGTAGCCGCCTGGGACGATGTACGTCCCCGCCGATGCGAGCGCGTTGGTCGCAGGGGTGAGAGTCGCGCCAGGGGCACAGGTCTCGGCATGAGCCAGCGTCAGATGACCGTTGTCCTGCTGCAGCGCTGTGCCATAGCAGCTCTGCATGGCGGGGGAAAACGCCTGTGAGCCAGCCGCCCCCTGAGGCTGCACCGGTCCCGCCGCCAAGGCTAAAGCAGTCCCTGGCATGCCGAGCATGACGGCAACTGCCAACCCAACTACAAGACGTCTCATGGCCGCTCCTCGCCGGGTGGGCTCAGACCGTCCCCTCGCACCCGGCGCCGGCGTGAGAAACCACCCCATCGCCGTCCGTCGTCACCACCGGCCGTGGTCGCTTGCTAGTCTTCACCTTGAAAGTGCCCCCTTTTCGGGATTCTCCGGCGTTCAGCAACCCGAGTATCCCTTGTCAGGCGGGGCACTTTCTCTTTTGCCCCACCGATAGGCACCTACCTCAGTGAAAGATCGAGGTTAGCAGCCGGTAAGCGCCAGCGCGATCGCCAGGAGGGACACGAGGGCCAGCCTGCCCGACCCTGACTGGCCGCCCGACGGGGTGGAGCAATGACGTGTCCGAAAGGTGCGGCGCCGGGTCATCTCGAACATGATCGAACATGATGCCCGTTGAGTCATCCGGACGCTACCGCGTTGCGCCATCCTCGGGTAGCGACGGGCTTGTTGGAGACCGCGTCCGAACGGCGGGCCAGAATCCTGAGGCAGCGCACCGTCGGGAGGGGCGCGCTGGTGGCACGGTCGAGGGAGTCGTCAGCTGTGGGTGCTGGACCGAACTCAGGCTGACCTGCGCCAAGGACACCCACAGTCGTCAGAGGAGGCTGTACCGGGTGAAGATGTTCCACCCGCGGATCTTCGATGTCATCTGAGGTCAGCCTGGGCGTCCTGGTCCGCCAGCCACTGACTGTTTGATACCCCGTTTTCTACCGACTGAAAGAATCTGGGGGTGT
>PLAK01000047.1 GCA_003134115.1 Candidatus Changshengia sp. | reverse complement strand
GCCGCCACAGGGGCAGACGCGGCGGGTGCAGCGTCAGGTGCGACGGCAACAGCGGCCTCGGCGACGGCGGCAGCCGGCGGTGCCTCGACAGCAGCCACCGGGGCTGGGCCGGCCACGGGAGCGCCGGCACCCTGCTCGATGGTGCAGATCGGCTGCCCCACGCTGACCACCGAACCCTCCGTGGCAATGATCTCGCCAAAGGGGCCGTCGGCGGGGGCGGGGATCTCGGCGTTGACCTTGTCGCTCGCCACTTCGGCGATCGACTCGTAGCGGGCCACCGGCTCGCCGGGCTGCTTGAGCCAGCGGGCGATGGTGCCCTCGGTGACCGACTCACCGAGCTGGGGCATGCTGACCGTCAGTGCCACGGGTTGAGCTCCCTCGCTAGTCGTAAGCAGGTGGTTCAGTACTCCGCGAGGCTGCGGAGCTTGCTCTCGAGCTTATCCACGTCCACCAGGTAGGCGTCCTCCAGGGGCTTGGCGAAGGGCATCGCGGGGACCTCGGGGCCGCCGATGCGCATCACCGGAGCATCAAGGTACTCGAAACACTCCTCAGCGACGATGGCGCTGACCTCGCTGCTCACCGAGACAGCCAGATTGGCCTCCTGGGCGATCAGCACCTTGCCGCACCTCCGGGCGCTCTCCACGATCCCCTGGCGATCGAGGGGGCGGAGGGAGCGGAGATCGACCACCGAGACGGAGAAGCCGTCGGGAGCCAGCCGCTCGGCCGCCTTGACGGCGGTGTCGACCATCAGGCCGTAGCTGAAGACGACAATGTCGCGGCCCTCGCGGACCACCCGAACGCGGTCGAGGGGGACGGTGTACTCGTGATCGGGGACCTCGCCCCGGATCGACCGGTACGCCTTCTTGTGCTCGAAGTAGAGGACGGGGTCGGGGTCGCGAATCGCCGCCACCAGCATCCCCTTGGCGTCGTAGGGGTTGGAGGGCACCACCACCCTCAGCCCGGGCACGTGGCAGAACATCGCCTCCAGCGACTGCGAGTGGTAGAGGGCCCCATGGACACCGCCGCCGAACGGGGCGCGGATCACGAGCGGCATGTTCCAGTCGTCGTTGCTGCGGTAGCGGATCTTGGCGGCCTCGCTGACGATCTGATCGACCCCGGGCAGGATGAAGTCCTGGAACTGGATCTCGGCAATGGGGCGCATGCCGTTGAAGGCGGCGCCGATGCAGACGCCGACGATGCACGACTCGGCGAGCGGTGAGTCCATCACCCGCCATTCCCCGAACTCGCGCTGCAATCCCTCGGTGACCCCGAAGACGCCACCCTTGGCCCCGACGTCCTCGCCGAAGACCATGACCCGGTCGTCCCGCCGCATCTCGTCGCGCATCCCCTCCCGGATCGCCTCCAGGTAGGTCTTGACGGCCATCAGGCGCCTCCCAGGACGTGGAGGAGGACGCTCTCCGGCTCGGGGTCGGGCGCCGCCTCCGCCTCGGCGGTGGCGACGTCGAGCTCGGCCAGCAGCTCGGCCCGCATCGCCTCCTCGTCCCCCGCCGAGAGCACCCCCTGCTCGCCGAGCCGGACGGCGAAGCAGCTCAGGCAGTCATTGCTGCGGTCGGTCGCCAGGGCCTCCGCGCTGCGATAGCGGCGCTGATCGTCGTCGGAGCTGTGCGAGGTGAGGCGGGGCACCTTGGCGTCGATCAGGGTCGGCCCGTCACCGGCCCGGGCTCGGGCCACCGCAGCGCCGCACACCAGGTAGCTGGCCACCGGGTCGGTGCCGTCCACCACCACCCCGGGGATGCCATAGCCCGCGGCCCGGTCGGAGACGTCGGCGGTGGGCATCTGCTTGGAGGTCGGCACGCTGATGGCGAGGCCGTTGTCCTCGACCACGAAGACCACCGCGAGGCGGTGGGTGGCCGCGAAGTTGAGGGCCTCGTGGAAGTCGCCCTCGCTGGTCGCCCCCTCCCCCGTGGTCACCACCGTGACCGCGTCCTCACCCCGGATCTTGGAGGCGAGCGCGATCCCGGCGGCGTGGATGAGCTGGGTGGCGACCACCGAGCCGGTGGTGATGATCTGGAGCCTCCGGCAGCCGAAGTGGGCGGGCATCTGGCGGCCGCCGGTGTTGGGGTCGTCGGCCTTGGCCAGGGCCGCAAACAGCTGGTCGCGCGGGGTCATCCCGAGCACCAGGGTGAGGGCGAGGTCCCGGTAATACGGGGCGACCCAGTCGTAGCCGGGACGGACGTGCATGCCGAGCGCCACCTGGATGGCCTCCTGGCCCATCCCTGAAACCCAGAAGCGGGCCAGGCCCTGGCGGTTGAGCAGCCAGATCCGCTCGTCCAGCATCCGGGAGCGGAGCATGTGCCGATACATGGCCCGCAGGGTGTCGGCGTCGATGCCGGCGATGGCTCGCGCGGCCCGGTTGGCGACGACCACTCTCTCTCCTTGGTCAGGCTCCTCACCTGATGAACGCAGCTTCCGATGCGGTTGACGCGCCCTTGATCGGGCGAGGGGACGGTGACATCTATCGAAGCCGTTTCAGAGCGCCCGGTTTCGGGGGCTCAGAGGTGGATGGCCTCACCCGAGGCCGCGAGCGCGGCCTCCATGAGGATCTCGCTGACGGTGGGATGGGGGGCGATGGCCCGGCCCATCTCGAAGGGGGTGGCCTCCAGCAGGCCGCCGAGGGCCGCCGCGTAGATCAGCTCGGTGACCTCGGGACCGATCATGTGGACGCCGAGGACGGTGCCGTCGGCACCCGCCACGACCTTGCAGAAGCCGCGCTCCCCCCAGATGATCGAGCGCCCGTTGGCGGTGAGCGGGAAGACGCCGACGCTGACCTCGTGGCCGGCCTGGCGCGCCTCGTCCTCGGAGAGCCCGAGCGAGGCGATCTGGGGGGTGCAGTAGGTGGTTCGGGGGAGCAGCAGGGGGTCCAGGGGATGGGGGTTGCGCCCGGCGATCACCTCGGCGGCGATGATCCCCTCGTGGCTCCCCTTGTGAGCGAGGAGAAAGCCGCCGATCACGTCACCGATGGCGTACACCCCGTCCTGGGCGGTGCGCAGATCGGCGCCGGCCCGGATGAATCCGCGCTCCAGCTCGACCGCGGTGGTCTCCAGGCCGATCCCCTCGGTGTTCGGGGAGCGCCCGATGGCGACCAGGAGCACCTCGGCCGAGATCCTCTCCTCCTCACCGCCGTGGGCGACGGTGACCGACACGCCAGCCTCATCGCGGCGGATCGAGCCCAGGTCGAGCCTGGCCCCGACCAGGCACCGGATGCCACGCGCCTCGAAGTGCTTGCCCAACTCGGTGCCGATCGCCCGATCCTCCAGCGGCACCAGGCGATCGAGCATCTCGACCACGGTCACCTCGGCCCCGCAGCTGCGCCAGAAGGAGGCGAACTCGACACCCACCGCGCCGGCACCGAGCACGATCGCCGAGGCGGGGACGTGGTCGAGGGTGAGGGCGTGGTCGGAGGTCAGCACCGCCCGGCCGTCGGGCTCCGCACCTGGGACCTGCTTGGGTCGGGACCCGGTGGCGATCACCACCGCTCCGGCCTCCACCAGGACGTCGCCGCTCTTGCCACCGCCCACCCTCACCCGGCGTGGGCCGTCCAGCCGTCCCCGACCACGGACGACCTCGATGCGATGCTTCTTCATCAGGAACTCCACCCCCCGGTGGAGCTGGGAGACGATCTGGTCCCGGTTCTTCCCCACCTGGGCGTAGTCCAGCTCGACGCCGCTGACCCTCACCCCGAGGCGAGCACCCTGGCGCGCCTGGTCGAGGACGAAGGCCGACTGGAGGAGCGCCTTGGTGGGGATGCAGCCACGGTGGAGGCAGGTGCCACCGAGCTTGTCCTCCTCCACCACGGCCGCGGTGAGGCCGAGCTGGGCAGCGCGGATGGCACCCACGTACCCACCCATGCCACCGCCGAGAAAGACGACATCAAACCTGCTCGCCATCGTCCCGGCAGTATATTCAGGCGGACGTGAGCGGCCACCGATGAGCCCCGTGGTGATCGTGCTGGCCGTGGCCGGCCTGGTCGTCGGAGTCGGCGTCGGCTATGACGCCGAGCGCTGGGGACGCAACATCAACGGCTGGAGCCTGGCCGGAGCCGTCTTCAGTGTCGTCGCGCTCGGAACCTGGCTCGTGGTGCGCCACCAGGAGGCCGAGCGCCGCCGGGCCGCCGGTCTGGCGCTGCCGCCCGGGATGTGGCGCTGGCTTCGGCGGCGTCGCCACCCGGACCCCGCCGCGANNTGGGGCTCGGCAGGCTCACCACGTCGCTGGGGGCGATCCCGGTGCCGTCGATGCTCTCCCCGCCGGGCCCGTACCACTTCTCGACGGTGAGGTGGATATCGCTGCCATCGGGCAGCGGAAAGTCGAGCTGCACCGATCCCTTGCCGTAGGTGGTCGTCCCGACCACGGTGGCACGGTGGTAGTCGCGGAGCGCGGCGGTGACGATCTCCGAAGCTGAGGCGCTGCCTCCATCGACCAGCACCACCAGGGGGATGGCCGGAGCGAGACCGCCTGATTGGATCTGATCGTGGATCACCGTCGCGGCGGTCGTGGGCTGTCCCTTGAGGTCCATCCGGCCGCGCCGCACGACGACGTCCTGCTCGCCGGCGTGGCGGGTGAGGAACTGGCTGGCAAGCGTCACCGCCGAGGTGACGTAGCCGCCGCCGTTGCCCCGGAGGTCGAGAACCACCGCGGTCGCCCCGCCGGCGAGCCCGCTCTTCAGCGAGGCCACCGCGTCCTGGCCGGTGTCCTCGCCGAAGCTGGTCACCTGGAGGTCGAGGACGGTACCGAACATCCGGCTGTAAACGGTGGGGACCTGGAGGTTCTCGCGGGTGACGGTGAAGGCGAGCTGCGTGCCCTCGCGGTCGACGGTGAGCGTGACCGCCGTCCCCGCCGCACCGTCAATGCGGTTGGAGAGGTTGGACAGCTGGTCGTCCAGGCTGGTACCGAGGCCCGCCACCTGGCTCGCGCCCACGGCGACCAGCACGTCGCCGTTGCGCAGCCCCGCCCGCTCGGCCGGCTGGCCGTGGAGCACGTCCTCCACCGCAAGCTCGGTGGGATCCTGCCCGCCGGCGCAGAGGGTCGCACCCGCGCACACCTCCTCGATGGAGATCCCGATGCTGCCGCTGCGGTCCTGGTTGACGGCCGCGGTGAACTGCCGGTACTCGCTCTTGGTGAAGTAGGTGCTGAAGCGGTCGCCGTAGGTGCTGTCGATCGCCTGCACCAGGGCCGCCTCGGTCGCGTCGGTGCCGACTCTGCCCGGCACGCCACGGAGCACGTAGTTGTTCTCGATGTCCTGCCACGCGACCTGCAGCGAGGTCTCGTCGAGGCCCCCGAAGCGCGGATAGATGGAGGCGAGGGCGCTGCCGAAGGGGAGGTTGCCAAGGTTGGCGACCAGCAGCCCGCCGAGGTAGAGGCAGAGCACGCCGACCACCGCGTGGCTCCAGAAGCCGGCGCGGGGGCGGGGAAGCCGGCGGCGGTGCGGCGGCGGTCCCGGCTCCGCGTCCATCCCCGGCTCCGAGGACGTCACGCGTGGAGGAACCGGCGGACCCCCAGGAAGCTGCCGAAGCCGCCGAGGGCGGCCCCGAAGGCGAGCAGCAGCACCACCATCGCGGTCAGGTACCGGCCGTCGAAGGTCACTCCAAGAAAGGCCTGGGTGTTGGCCTGGCTGAGCACGAATCGGTAGGCGACGGCGACCGCGGTCGCCCCGATTGCCGCCGCCAGGACACCTCCGAAAACACCCTCCAGGATGAAGGGCCAGCGCACGAACCAGTCGCCCGCGCCCACCAGTTTCATGATCTCGATCTCGGTCCGCCGGATGTAAACCGCCGTCCTGATCGTGTTCATGATGATCACGAGGCTGATCACCGCGAGGACCACGGAGAGGACGCTGCCGACCCACACCGTCACGGTGATCACGCTCTGGAGACGGGGGATGACGCCGGGGCTGTAGTCGGTGGCGGACCCGCTGCTCGTGTCGACGATGGGGAGCGCCTTGGCCAGGGTGTTGAGCTGGCTGAGGTCCCCGAGGCTGCGCACGTGCAGGTCGATCGACGCCGGCAGCGGGTTGGTACCGAGGGTGTTGATGGCCGGCTGCAGCTGGAGTCCCCGCTGCTGGGCGGCGACGACCGCCTGGTCCTTGCTGGTGAACGCGACGCCGTTGACCCGTGAGTCCTGGGAGAAGCGCAGCTCGTAGTCGGCGATGGTGCGCATCGAGAGCGAGTCCTGGAGATAGACGTGAATCTCGTCCGCCTGCGTCTCCTGCTGGGCGAGGATGGCATCGACGGTATGGGTGAGGAGCAGCGTGCCGCCGACCAGCAGCATGATCAGGCCCATCGTGAAGACGCCCGCCAGGGAGACGGCCAGGTTGCGGGTGAAGTTCTGCCCCGCCGCGACCAGGGCAAAGCGCACCGACGCCATCAGGCCTCTCATATGGTCGCCTCACCCTCGCGGAGATACCCGCCCTCGACCTCGTCACGGACGACCCGGCCGGAGTCGATCGCGATGACCCGACGCCGGCAGAGGTCGACGATCTCGCGGTTGTGGGTTGCCATCAGCACCGTGGTGCCACGGTGGTTGATCTGGAGCAGGAGCTGGACGATCCCCCACGAGGTGTCGGGGTCGAGGTTGCCGGTGGGCTNNGCCACCGGAGAGCTCGTCGGGGAAGGTGTCGAGCTTGTCCTCCAGACCGACGATCCAAAGGGTCTCCTCGACCTTCTCCTTGAGGTGACGCTGGCCCGGCTTGGTGACCTGGAGGGCAAAGGCAACGTTCTGCGCCACCGTCAGCTTGGGCAGCAGCTTGTAGTCCTGNNAAGACGATGCCGAACTTGCGGCGGAGCCTGGGCAGCCGCCGGCGCGTCATCCGGGTGGTCTCCTGACCGTCGACGAAGATGCGGCCGGTCGAAGCGATCTCCTCCCGGATGAGGAGACGGACGAGAGTCGTCTTGCCGGAGCCACTCGCGCCGACGACAAAGCAGAAGTCGCCCTGGTAGATGGCGAGGTCGACGTCCCGGATGGCCTCGGTGCCGTTGGGGTAGGTCTTGCTGACGCCGTGGAAGGAGATGACCGGCCGCATCCCGGGATCCGGCTTCTGCCCGACCTGTGGTGGCATCACCGCCGCGAGGCTCACCGTCCGAGGTCTCTCGTGACCGTGGTGGCCGGAAGATCCTGGGGCCGGCGGCGGCGCCCGGCCGGCGCGCTCTCAGAGAGCATCGGAGGAGGGGTCATGGAGATGTGACGTTCCGATCGTNNCTGCCGGCGGCGGCGGCTAATCCGGTGCCGGTGGATGCTGGGCCGCGTCCTGGTTGCCCGCCGCCCAGCGCAGGTAGGCCTCCTGGAAGGAGTCGAAATCGCCGTCCAGCACGGCCTGGACGTTGCCCACCTCGTGGCCGGTGCGGTGGTCCTTGACCA
>PLAK01000085.1 GCA_003134115.1 Candidatus Changshengia sp. | reverse complement strand
CGCGCAGGTGCAGCTTCAACAGGCCAACGCGGCGATCAACAACTTCAACACCACAACCGGCAACATCCTGCCGCAGCAGCAGTTCACCAGCCAGCAGCAGGAGCTGGACACGCTCTTGCTCGAGCTGCAGCAGGCGAACCTCGCCGGCGACACCACCCATGCGACCGCGCTCCAGTCCATCATCACGCAGCGGGAGCAGCAGCTCGCCACGCTCGCCGGGCAGGTCAACCAGTACACAGCTCTGAGTGACGCCCGTCAGGCTGCGATCAGCGTCAGCGACCACGCCGCCCAGGAGCTCAACGATGTCGAGTCGCTGATGGCCGCGGACCACAGCTCGAGCACGGTCTCGGTGCAGAAGGTGGGGCGGCTCTCGAAGCTCGGCGACACGGTGAGATTCACGGCGATCGCTTTCGCCGTGGCGCTGCTGCTCGCCCTCGGAGTCATCCTGCTGATGGAGCTGATGCGGGACGACCGGCGGGTTGAGCGTACGGCTGCGCCGATCGGGGATGCCGACGAGGGCGTGGTGGTGGGCCAGTTCGGTAGTCCACTGGGCCATGGCTCCGAGATCGAGCTCACGCGCCTGGGCGTGCGGTCGGAGGCGTGAGCGAGCAGATTCCGGCGGGGCCAAGTTGGGGAGAGACGGTCGGGTGACGACGATCCTGTACATCGCGGGTACGGGCCGGAGTGGAAGCACGGTGCTGGCCAGCGTCCTCGGCGAGGTCGAGGGCGTCTTCGCGGCCGGCGAGGTGCGCTACCTCTGGCAGCGGGGGCTCGTCGAAGGGCGCCTCTGCGGTTGCGGAGTGCCGGTGCGCGCGTGTCCCCTCTGGACGGAGGTTCTCGCGGTAGCGGGCGAGCGCGGCGTGCAACCGCCGCCGGAGGCCGTGGCGGCGTGGCTGCGGCGTGCCGGTCGGTTGCGGCATCTGCCCGGGGCCCTCGGGCGGCACATGCTGCACCTGCCGCCCTCCAGGTCGGCGTCCTTGGCGGGCGCCCGTGGCGCGCTTGGCAGCCTCTACGCCGCGGTCGCCGAGGTGACCGGGAGCCGCGTGGTACTCGATTCCTCCAAGCTGCCCTCCTACGCGAATCTCCTCCGAGAAACACCCGGAGTCGATCTTCGGGTCGTCCACCTGGTCCGCGACCCCCGGGGAGCCGCCCATTCGTGGAGGAGCCGCAAGGCCCTGACCGACGGTGCCGCGCAATCCCACATGGAGCAGATGGGACCGCTCAAGAGCACCGTGCTCTGGGACGTCTGGAACGCTTCGGCCGCCGGCCTCCTGGGCGGCGGCGAGTCTCGCTATCTGCGGCTTCGCTACGAGGACTTCGTCGACGATCCCACCACGGCGGTCCGGCGCATCCTCTCCCTGGTCGGGATGGACGACGCGACCCTTCCCTTCGACAGCGAGGGCGGAGTTACCCTCCGGCCCAACCACAGCGTCGCGGGCAACCCCGACCGGCTTCGCCACGGCCCGATTGTGCTTCGGGCTGATCTCCGCTGGCGCACCTCCATGCCCGCTCGCAGCCGTCGACTTGTCAGCGCGATCGCGGCTCCCCTTCTCCCTGCCTTTGGGTACTCGATTCGAGCGCCGAGGGAGGAACTGCTCAGAGAGACGGTGTTCGACCGCGTTCCCGCGGGCCAGGGCGACCCGGCACGCTTTGTCCGTCGCCTCCGCCGGCACCTCCACTGGGCGCGAAGCCAGGGGGTGGGGCGGCTCGTCGAGGAGGACGAGCTCAATCCGGTGACCCGGGCCCGGGTCGCGCGCGAGAAGCGGAGCTGGCGGCGAGCTCACCCACGCCCGTTGGGCCTGGCGATGCCGGTGTTCATCGTGGGGCTCCAGCGTTCGGGCACCAACATGCTGACCCGCGGTCTCGATCGTGCTCCTGAGTTCGAGGTGCACAGCGAGAACGATCGAGCCGCCTTCGATCGGTTCCTCCTGCGGCCGGACCAGACCATTCAGGCCTTGGTCGCGCGCAGCCGCCACCAGTACGTCCTCTTCAAGCCGCTCTCCGATTCGCACCGTGTGGACCTGCTCCTCGAGAGGGTGCACGCCCAGACCCCGGGCCGGGCGATCTGGGCCTATCGAGACGTCGACGGGCGCGCTCGCTCCGCGGTCTCGAAGTTCGGGCGCAACAACCTACTGGTGCTGGCCGACATCGCCGCCGGCCGGGGGACGGCGATGTGGCAGGCGCAGCGCCTCACCGCCGCCACACTCGACGTGATCTCCAGTTTCGACTACCAGACCATGACCCCCGAGACGGCCGCCGCCCTCTTCTGGTGGGTGCGCAACGGTCTGTACTTCGAGCTGGGTCTCGATCGTCGTGCGGACGTGATCCTCGCCTCCTATGAGGGCCTGCTCGCGGATCCGCAGGCGGGCATGGGCGCCATCTGTGCCTTCCTGGGGATGGAGTACCGCCCCGAGCTGGTGGCGCACATCGCACCGCGCAACTCCGGGCGAGCTGCGCTGCCGATCGACGGGCGCGTCCGCCATCTGTGCGACCAGCTGCAGGAACGGCTGGATGCGACGCTCCGCGAGCAGCGCCAGAGCCGGGCGGCCTAGATGAGCTCCCTCCCCTCCGGCGCCCGGCACTCCGATCGCGCCGTCGTCCGCCAGTCCGGTCTGACGGGGGTCGCAGCTGGGATCAGCGTGCTCTTCGGTCTGCTCCTCGACATCACCATCGCCGCGCGCTTCGGCGCCGGTCCAGCCACCGACTCCTTCTTCGTCTCGGCGCGCATCCCTCTCGGCCTCACCGCGATCGTCATGGTGGTCGCCAACCAGGCGCTGGTACCGGCTTTCCGGACCTCGCTCACCAAGCGGGGTGCGCCAGCGACCCACCGCCTCATCTCCCTGATCGTGGGTGTGGTGCTGGTGGCCGGCGCGGCCATGCTGCTCGCGGTCTGGCTGCTCGCCTACCCCCTCATGCGCATCACCGCCCCTGGCATCTCGACTGCGGAGGTGGCGGCGGCGGTGTCGATGGCGCCCATCGTCTTTGCGATCGTCCCGCTCGTGGCGGTGTCCGAGGTGATGCGAGCCTATCTCAACTCGCGCTACCGGTTCGTCGTGCCGGCACTCATGAGCGGCATACTCACCGCGGTCGCGGCGTCCGTGGTCCTCGTGGGACCGCTCCTCGGCTGGCGCCATGACATCCACATCGTGGCCTTCGCCTACCTCGCCGGGGCTGTCCTCCAGGTCGTCTTCATGACGGTGATGGCGACGCGGCGGGGGATGCGCCTTCGGCCCTCGCTCCGGCTGCGCGATCCGGATCTGCGCAGCGTCGGCAGGCTGGTGGTCCGGCCGACGACCGGAGCCGGCCTCAATCCTGTCGCCCGGCTCGCCGAGCAGGTGCTGGTCTCCTTCCTCCCTCCCGGCTCGATCACCCTCCTCAACTACGGTTACCGGCTGATCTCGGCGATCGGGGGCACCGTCTTCTTCCGCTCCGTCATCGTGGCCCTGATACCTCGCCTCACGGAAGCCCACAACCACGACGATCAGGAGGCCGTTCGCCGGTTGACCGGCGTGGGGATGCGCATCATGCTGGCGGTCAGCCTGCCCCTCACCGCGTTCATGGCGGCGCTCTCCCAGCCCGGGGCCATCGCCGTCTTCCATCGGGGCAGCCTGACCCGGGCGAGTGCGGCCCTGCTCGGGGTGCTGCTGGCCGTCTACTCGATCAGCCTGGTCGGATCGGCCGTCCAGCGAGCCCTCCTGGCGCCGTTCATGGCCCGCCTCGACACCCGAACCGTGTTGCGCAACACCCTCTACGGCATCGCTGCCAACCTGGTGCTGCTGCCGGTGCTGACGCTGCCCTTTGGCCTCGGCAATCAGCATGCGATCCTCGGCGTCGCACTGGCGTACTCTCTGGCGCAGTTCGTCAACGTGGGTCATGCGTGGTACCGGCTGCAGCGGGCCATCGGCTGGCAGCCGGTGGGACTGGGCGCCTTCACCGCCAAGCTGGCGGCCGGCTCCTTGCTGAGCGGCGCGGCCATGTTCGCCGCGACCGTGGCCCTCGGCCTCGATCAGATCACGGGCCGCTTCACCCTGATTCTCCTGACCGTGGCGGTCGGCCTCGGCGGCTGCGCCCTCCTGGGCGCGGCACTCTTCTTCCTCACCGGCGGGGACCTGGCGTCGGCCTGGCACTCACTGCGCCGGCGCGATCGATCGGCACCCGGAGGCAGTCTGCCGGCGGACCAGGAGACCGAGGCGGCCGCGCCGCGGGCCGAGGGAGATGGGCCGGGCGTCGGCGCCACTCCGCAGGGCGAACCCGTGGCGACAGGGGGATCGGTCTGATGGCGACCATGGCAGTCCGGGCTCCCACCGGCGGCGCGGTGGCCGCGACGCCGCAGCGCAGGACCCTCCTGATGGTGCTGTGCGCCATCGCCGTCGTCGCCGTCTCCGTCGACGCCGGGGTGGAGGCTGCGCTGGGCGGCAACAAGCTGCTGCTCATCGTTCCCATCGGAGGGTTCGTCGGCATCGGCCTGGTGGCGCTTGGCCTCGTGAACTTCGAGAACTTCGTGCTCTTCACCATCGCCCTGCGCTCCAGCCTGGATATCACCAAGCCGTCCAGTGGCAACACCGGCGCCGCCGGCGTCAGCGCGGGGGCCTCGTCCTCGGCCGCCTGCGCCGGTCAGGCCAACGCCGGTTCCGTGAGCGCGGATTGCAGCCGCGGCGGCGCGTCGGCGGCCAGCGTTAAACACGCGGCCGGCATGACGGAGCAGCGCGGCGGGATTTTCGGGCGCGGAAGGACTCACGCCACCGCCGACTTTTTCCCCGACGCAGTCGGCGCGTTGGACCCGATTCTGTTTCCCGGCGCGTACCCGCATTCGATTGCCGTGGGTAACGGGCAGATTTGGGTGGTCGTGCGCGATGTAAGTCTTCCGGCGGGGCTGTTCCGCGTGGACCTCAGCACTGATTTTGCGGCTCCGCCCCCCAGCCTGGGCATCTACGACAACACTGATCTCAACAAGGTGGATCCTGGTACGGCGCTGGCATCCTCCCCGTCGGGCAACTCCATTTTCTTGGCCGAGCCGGACGGCAACGTGCTCCTGTGGGATGCGTTCTCCGGTTTCTGGATTGTCTCGCGTCACGATCTTAGCTCGCTCGGGGGCGCTTATGGCGCGCTGAACGACGATCTTTTCGTCGCCGACAACCACGTCTTCGACCAGGCCCTGTCCCCGATCGCTCTATTCGAGTCCACCACCGGCAGTTCTTCCGGCGTGGGCGTGGCGACCGATCCGCAGGCCGGCGTCCTGGCAGGGCTTCGCACCACCGTCGCCTCCCCTTCGGGACCCGGCATACTGGAACGCTTCGGGATTGATCCGACCAACAGCGCGTTTTATCTTCAGACTTACAACGGCACCGCGATCACCGAGGCGCCGGACACGGCAACGAGTTTGCTAACACCGCCTGTCGGACAGATTGGCCAGACCATTCTGCCCTTCACCCGCCGACTGGCAGTGCCCGCGAATCAGAACTCCGTCATCCTTCTGACCCAGTCCGGCCTGACCGTGCTTCCGGCCGATTTTGACGCCGCGCTGGCCATGCCCTCCGTCTCAGGGGTGGTCA
>PLAK01000011.1 GCA_003134115.1 Candidatus Changshengia sp. | reverse complement strand
CCAGGAGCCGGGCTCCCGGCGACCGGGGGGTCGAACCCGCGGTGCGCACCACGGTGGCCAGAGCCATGACCGGGTCGGACGTCGCCCAGTCGTCGAGCGTCCCGAGCAGCTCCCGCATGAGTTTGAGTATGGCGCCGCTGCTAGTCCCCGGCCCCCTGCCGGGATCAGGCGGTGGCCAGCCGGCTGATGCAGATCCCCAGCAGCCGCAGGCTCATGACCCGGAGCATCGCCTCCCGATACTCCCGGCTCGCGCGGACGTCGGAGATCGGCGATGCATGGGCGAGCAGGTCGTGGAGGACGCGCTCCCTGGCTGCCTCCGGAGCGCCGGGGTCCGCCAGGACGCCGCTCTCGTCGGCAACCAGGAATGCGCGCGGGCCGACCGCTCCATAGGCGAACTGGGTTCGCCCCCGGGTGTCGACCATGCACGCGAGGTTGACCGTGGCCAGATCAACCCCGCGCCGTCGGGTCACCTTGGCAAACGCCTCCCGATGGCCTGGCGGCCCGACGGGCAGGTCGATCGACGTGACCAGCTCCCCGCCCTCCAGCGCCGTGCGGCCGGGACCGACGAGGAACTCGGCAAGCGGCATCCGGCGCGCACCCCGAGCGCTCGAGATGTTGACCTCTGCCCCGTAGATGAGGAGGGGCGGGACCGTGTCGGCGGCAGGCGACGCGTGGCAGATGTTCCCGACCACCGTGGCCCGGTTGCGGATCTGCACCGATCCCACCGTGGCCGCGGCGTCGGCGAGGGCTGGGAAGGTGGCTCTCACCCCTTCGTTGCGCTCCAGGTCGGCCATCACGGCCGTCGCGCCGATCCTCAGCCGGCTTCCGNNGGCGAGCACGGCCGCTGCGGGGCCGTGCTCGTCCAGCAAGGCCGACGCCTCACTCAGGGTTACCGGCCGAACGTAGGTGAAGGGGCGCATGGCCAGCGCTGGTCAGAGGACCTTGTCGAGCTGATCCATCAGCACCTGCGGAGTGGCAGCCCTCACCATGAAGAAGGGCCGCTCCGAGAACTTGGTGACGAACTGGGCACGGGCACGGCGGAGTGCGCTCGTGTCGAGGATCGGCATCGCCCATCCCGGTGCCAGCAGCTCGTTCAGGAGGAAGTAATTCTGCACCGAGTGGAGCGTCTGAAACTGCTTTTCGAAGGAGATCATCTCGGCCAGGCTGGGCTCGTAGTTGCCGTCGATCGACGGCACGACCACCACGTCGACTGTGGATGGCTCGGTGTACTCCTCCCACGTGGGCATCGCACCGAAGAAGATCTCCACCGCGCGGTCGGGCGCGGCCTTGTCGGCACGCTCGGTTCCCTGGGCACGCTTCTTGATGAAGACAGTCTTGGAGCCCATGACCGCCCGGGCGGTCTCGTCCACCACCGTGGTCTCGGTGGAGACGAGAAGGGCGCCCCGGCGGCAAGCCTCGATCTGACCCATGCTCTTGCCGTGGTTGGACTCGCCGCCCAGGAACAGGACCGTCCGATCGCGGTAGCGGACCGCGGACGAGTGGAACGGATGCAGCCCGTGCTCCTCGAGGCGGAGCGCCAGCATGGCCACGCCCGCCTTCTGCAGGGGCCCCGGAGCCCACTCGCCGTTGAAGGTCATGGTGTGGCCGTCGTAGCTCACCGAGGTCTCGGCGTCGCGATTCCACACGATGTCGGGCTGGGCCAGACTCGGATCAGAGGAGATGCGCACGTCGGCCAGCCGGTAGTTGAAGAAATCGAGATCCTCGAGGATGTGGGCGCGCGGCTCGGTGCCGTGATAGTCGACCCTCACCCGCGCCGGTCCGACCGACAGCTCCTCGGTCACGTGTTGCTCCGTGGTCATGGCTTCTCCCGCCTGCAGGTTGACTCAGTGAACCGAGCCGGATAGCTCGCTCACAAGCTTGTCGTACAGCGATGCCGCGTTCTGGGTCTGGATGTGGCCCATCATGTAGCCCTGGCCTATGTCGACCGGGTATCGAGCCGCGAAGTTGACCCGCTCGATCGTCTCCTCGCGCGACCAACCCTTGGCGATCGCTGCGGCGACGGCGTTAACCCACTCGATGAGCACCGCCCGCTGGGTGGAGAGATACTGGGTGGTGGTGACCGGCCCATGACCGGGGACGACGTGGTCCACGTCGAGGGTGGCCACCCGAGCCAGGGAGGCCAGCCACTGCCGGACATCCGAGGTCATGAGCCAGGTCTGGCAATCGCAGAAGACGGTGTCTCCGGTGAAGACCACGCGCTCCTCTGGGACGTGGACGGCCACCTGGCCGGGGGTGTGGCCGGGCGTGTGCAGCAGCTCAAAGGTGTGCCCGCCCACCCGCAGCGTCAGATCGCCAGTGAATACCACGGTGGCCTTGTTGGGATCCTTGAAGTATTCGTCGCGATCGGGGAAGATGCCCTGCCCCTGGGGGTCGTCGGTGGGGATCGCCTCACCGGCGTAGGCGAAGGGATCGAGGTCCGGTGAGGCCAGCATGAAGTTGTCGTACACACCCTGGTGGTGGACGACGGTGCCGGCGCCCTTGAAGTAGTAGTTGCCGAAGATGTGATCCACGTGATGCTCGGTGTTGATGACATAGCGGATCGGGCCATGTGACTCGGCCAGCTTGCGCATCGCCACCGCGCGCGTGGGCAGCTGCGGGGTATCGATGACCACCACGCCATCGCTGGTGACCACGAAGCTGGGATTGCAGCCTCGCAACCCGGTTTCCGTGAAGACGTTTGGTGTGACCTGTTCCATGAGAGATCCCCCACGCTTTTACTGGGTTGCGGTCAGACCGCCGTCGATGGTGAGGACCTGGCCCGTGACAAATGCCGAGGCATCCGAGCAGAAGAACAGAACCGCCCCGGCCAGGTCGTCCGGGCTGCCCACGCGGCCAAGCGGAACCCGGGCGACGAGGTTGGCCTTGAAGACGGGGTCATCGAGCAGCATCGCCACCTGGGGGGTGTCCACGAACGTCGGGGCGATGGCGTTGACCGTGATGTTGTGCTTGGCCCACTCGGTTGCCCACTGTCGGGTGAGCGAATTGATGGCGCCTTTGGCCGCCACGTAGGCCGAGTAACCGGCGTTGATGCCGAGTTGACCGCGTACCGACGACATGCTCAGGACCCGGCCGCCATGGCCGGCGTTGATCATCGCCTTGACCGCTGCCTGGGTCCCGTACAGCGTGCTGCGGAGATTCAGGTCCAGGATCCAGTCCCAGTCTTCCACCGGATAGTCCTCGGCGGGATGGAGGACCTTGCCGGCGCCACCACCGATGGCGTTGAAGCAGATGTCGAGGCGCCCGAATCGACCCATCGCTTGGGCCACGAGCCGGTCGCACTCCGGGCGGTCCGTCGCATCTCCAGAGAGGCCCAGACAATCGACACCGGCGTCGCGCAGCTTGGCTTCAGCCGCCGCAATCCGGTCGGGGTCCTGGTCGATGATCGTGACCGACGCTCCGGCGCGTCCCAGCGTCGCGGCTATTGCTGAGCCGATGGCCCCACCGCCGCCCCAGACCACGGCCGCTCTCCCGCTGAGATCGAAGATGCTCAACCCGCTCATTGCTCAAGCTCCTATATGTTGACCGGCTCTGCCGGGCTGGGCTGCCGTCACGCTGAGGTCATGAGCGTAGCGACCCGGTCGGCAACCCGATCGGCTGAAAGCCCGTATGTTTGCAGGAGGTCGTCGTTGCTCGCGGACTGCCCGAAGACATCGGGGATGCCGATCCGCCGCATCGGGGTCGGACGATGCTCCGACAGCGTCTCGGCAACGGCCCCACCGAGTCCTCCGATCACCGTGTGCTCCTCGATGGTGACCACGAAGTTGGATCGCTCGGCGGCCTGCACGATGGCCGAGACGTCGACGGGCTTGATGGTGGGGACGTGGAGAACGCAGGCTTGGATGCCACGGGTGGCCAGGATCTCGGCGGCGTCCACCACTCGGGGGGTCTCGGCCCCGGTCGAGATCAGGGTCACGTCGGACCCCTCGCGAAGCACGACCGCAGCCCCGAACTGGAAGGTGTAGCTGGAATCGAAGAGGTGCTGGGTGGCATCGCGAACCAGACGGATGTAGACGGGCCCCGCATAGCCGGCTGACCAGCGCAGGACCTGTGCCGTCTCGGCGTCGTCGGCCGGCGACACGACCACCATGTTGGGCATGGCCCGCATGATGCTGATGTCGTCCACCACCTGGTGGGTCTTGCCGGCGCGGCCGGTGAACAAGCCCGAGTAGCCCGCGGTGATCTTCACATTGAGCTGCGGCTGAGCGATCAGCACGCGGATCTGGTCGAGCGGACGGATCACGGCGAATGCGACGAAGGTGCTGATGTAGGGGATGAGCCCGACGCTCGCCATCCCGGCCGCCACTCCCAGCATGTTCTGTTCGGCGATTCCCATCTGGAAGAAGCGCTCGGGATGGGCGCGCTGGAAGACCTCGCCCCTGGTCGAGCTTCCGAGGTCCCCGTCGAGCATCACGATGCGTGGATCATCGTTGGCCAGCTCGGTGACCGTGTCGCCGAAAACCTCGCGCATCGCGCGTCCCATCGGCAGCGTCATCGTGCGGCCTCCTCTGTTGCCTCGACGGTCTCCCCCAGGCCTGCCATGGCGAGGGCGTACTCGCCGGCGTTGGGGACCTTGACGTGCCACTCGTAGCGGCCCTCGGCGAACGACACGCCCCTGCCCTTGACGGTGGTGGCGATGATCGCGATCGGGCGTCCGTCGCCGGCGCGTGCCTGGGTGAGCGCGTCGAGAATCCCGGCCATGCTGTGCCCGTCGATCTCGATGACCCGCCAGCCGAACGCCGCCCACTTGGCCCGCAACTCTCCGGGCGCCTCGGGTGGCAGCCGGTGCTCGGGGCCGTCCCCCTGCCACCCGTACTGCTGCAGACGGTTGTGATCGACGATGGCCACCAGCTGGTCGAGGCCGTAGCGGGCGGCGACGAAGGCCGCTTCCCAGACCGAGCCCTCCTGGCACTCTCCGTCTCCGAGCAGGACGTAGGTCCGGTTGGTGCGGTCCAGCGTTCGGGAGCCGAGGGCGATGCCCACCGCCGCCGAGATACCCAATCCCAGCGATCCGGTGGACATGTCCAAGCCGGGCAGGCGGGTCATGTCCGGGTGGCCCTGCAGACGGCTCCCCAGCGAATCGAAGGTGAGCAGCTCGGCGACCGGGAAGTAGCCGCGCAGGGCCAGCGTGGCGTAGAGGCCAACGGACGCGTGCCCCTTGGAGAGGACGAACCGGTCCCGGTCGGCCCAGCCCGGCTCCTCTGGTCTCACCCTCAACTCGTGGAAGTAGAGGGCGGTGAGAATGTCGGCTTCTGACAGTGACCCACCCAGGTGGCCCACACCTGTCTTGTGGACGGTGCGGACGATCTCGACCCGAATGCGTCGGGCGAGCTCCTCCAGACGGGCGACGTCGTCACCCACCGGCTCTCCCGGGGTGACCATCAGGAACTCCGCTTCTCATAGGAGCCGGGGACGACGGGCGGCGAGAAGAGGCAGACCAGCTCGAGAGGCTCCCCGTCGCCTGCCTCGGTGATGTGGAAGGTGCCGGGCGCGATGAGCACGGCCACACCGGGCTCGAGCTCGGCAGTCGCCTCGGGCGTGACCAGACGGCCATGCCCGGAAGCGACGTAGATGCACTCCTCCTGGGTCTCGTGGACGTGCCCCGCGGGTCTCGACCCCGCCAGGTAGACGGAAACCCCCACGGTCACGTTGGTCGCCGGGCTGTTCGCCTTGTCGATGTACGTGTACCAGGTACGGCCCGGGAGTGGCTGAACCGTTGCCTCGGCTCGCTCGACGCGCTTGATCATGGTAGTTCCTCACGTGTGCCCGGCCTGCTCCGGCCGTCTGCTCGTTGGTTCATCGGCTTCCCCCGGCCGTCTCCAACTCATCCGAGCGTCGGCGGCCGATCAACCGGATCAGGTCCTCGTGGAGCTCGAACCACACGCTGTGGTAGCTGTCGACACGCGGCGAGGCGACGTAGCGCTGATCGCCTCCCTGTGCGACGGTCAGAGCCCATTCAAGACGCCCCTGGTAGCGCTCGAAGCGGGCGAACGCAGCGGTCAGGGGGGCCACCCAGGCGACCGCATCGTGGTGGAGCTCCGACAGGCGCTCCAGTACCTGGGCGTCGTAGCCCGGGTCGCTGTGATCGTTGAACACCGGCTCATCGCCGCTGGGGCGGAGCTGCCAGGCGGTCACGGTGTCTTTCATCCGGAGGTCCAGCTCGTGAAAGGACCCCAGGAGCTCGGCCAGCCGATCC